>DATLDY010000104.1:0-15685 GCA_035525655.1 Burkholderiales bacterium | reverse complement strand
CGGGAAGCTGCCACGCATCGGCGAGCGCGGCGATGCGCCGCGCCTCGCTGATGCCGCCGCACCACGCGAGGTCGAACATCACGATGCCCGCGACGCCGGTCTCCAGCAGATCCTTGAAGCTCCAGCGCCCGGCGAGGATTTCCGAGGCGCAGATCGGCGCCTTCGAGCAAGGCGCGTACTGCTTGAGGAGCGCGAGGCTGTCCATGCGGATCGGATCCTCGTGCCAGTAGGTATCGAACTCGGCGAGCGCCTGCGCGATGCGCTGCGCCGGCGGCAGGCGCCACAGCGAGTGGAACTCGACCATCACGTCCATCCTGTTGCCGACCGCTTTCCTGATCTTGCAAAAAGGCTCCAGCGCCTTGTGCAAATCGGCGCCGGAGATATGCATCCCCTCCGTCGCCTCGGCGAAGGTGTCGAATGGCCAGATCTTCATCGCCTCGATGCCTTCCTCGAGGAGCGAGTGCGCGAGCTCATCGGCGCGGTGGAGGAACGCGTCGAGGTCCTCGTAAGGTCCCTGCGGTTTCCCGCCGAGGCCCCAGTTCGCGGAAGTCTGCCCGCGCGTGTCGCGGATGTACTGGTAGCCGGCGCAGGTGTTGTACGTACGGATCGACTGGCGCGAGGCCCCGCCCAGCACCTGGTAGAGCGGCTGGTTGCAGACGCGCGCGTAGTGATCCCAGAGCGCGATGTCGAACGCCGAGATGGCACGCGTCTCCACGCCCGAGCCGCGGAAGCCGAGATAGCCGACGAGGCTGCGCGACAGGCGCTCGACCTCCATCGGATCCTGGCCGATCACCCGCGGCGCGATGAACTCATGCACGTACGCCTCGACGCTCGGCGCCGCGCGATGCGTCTCGCCCAGGCCGATGATCCCGGCGTCGCTATGGATGCGCAGCCATAGCAGGTTGGGGAATTCCTCGAGCCGCAGCGTCTCCAACCGGGTGATCTTCATGACGCCATTATCGAGGTTCATCCTGCTTTACGCGGCGATGTACGCGTCGTACGGCGTCGCGTCGCCGTTCCTGCCGGCGTTCGTCAACGAGCGCGGCGTGGCGCCCGAGCTACTTGGCCTGGTGCTCGGCGCGGGCACCACGATGCGGCTCCTCAGCGCGCCGCTCGCCGGACGGATCGCCGATGCGCTGCACGCCCTGCGCAAGACGCTGGTCGTGTGCATCGCGCTCGCCGCTGTCATCACCTTCGCCTATCTGCCGGCCTATGGATTCGCGGCGTTCCTGCTGATCACGCTGCTGCACGCTGCCGCGCTCGCGCCGATGACGATGCTCGCCGACGCGCTGGCCCTCGGCGCCTCGAAGCGCCACGGTTACGAGTACGGCTGGGTGCGCGGCACCGGCTCGGCGGGGTTCATCATCGCGGCGCTGGTCGCGGGACAGCTCGTCGCCGCGCATGGTCTCGACACCATCGTGTGGCTGCAGGCGTCGCTCCTCGCGCTCGCCGCCCTCGCCGCCTTCTTCATCCCCGAAATCCCTCATTCGCCGGCGCTTGCCCGGCCCAGCGGCGGCGTCGCCACGCTCCTCCGCGTGCCCGTTTACCGCACGATGGTCGTTATTGCAGCGCTGGTCCTCGGCAGCCACGCGCTGCACGACGGCTTCGCGGTGATCCGCTGGCGCGCGGCGGGAATCGCGCCGGGGACGGTGAGCCTGCTATGGGTCGAAGCGGTAGCGGCCGAGGTGCTGATCTTCTTCGTTCTCGGCCCCCGGCTGGTGCACCTATTGCGCCCAGCCGGCGCGTTAGCGCTCGCGGCGCTCGCCGGCGTCGCGCGCTGGAGCGTGATGGCGCTGACGGTGGATGTATCACTGTTGGCGCTAGTGCAGCCGCTTCACGGCGTGACCTTCGCGCTGCTGCACCTTGCGTGCATGCGGCTCATCGCGCGCATCGTGCCGAGCGGCCTCGAAGGAACGGCGCAGGCGCTCTACGGCACCGGCATCGGCACCGCGAGCGCCCTGGTGATGCTCGCCTCCGGCTCTCTCTACGGTCAGCTCGGCGGCGAGGCTTTCTGGATCATGGCGACGCTGTGCGCGATCGCGCTGCCGTTGGCCCTGCGTCTCGCGCGCCTTTCGCCCTTGCACTGAGCGCACCAGCTGCCCTGCTTCACCGAGCTGAACGTGGCCCACCACTGGTGGCCGTTGGCGCACATCCATTCGAGCTTGGTCTGGCTGTTGGTGTACGGGCTGAGGCAGCTGCCGCCGCGCGCGGCGGCGACTTCCTGCACCGCCTGCGCCGGGAAGCGCAGGCGCTCGTCCGCGCACTTCTTGCACCAGTGCCCCTGGCGGATGGCATGCGCCACCGCGCGCCACCGGTGTCCCTTGCCGCACTCCCAATCCATGAGCGTCAGGCTGTCGACGTAGGTCTCGGACAGGCAGCGGCCGCCGCGGCGCGCGGCGTCGGCCTGGATTTCGAGCAGGGTGAGTTTTCTCATGGCGCTGCAGTTTGCCGGCCGCGACGCCCGCAGCGCTGTGACGCGCGGCAGGCCGCCGGTGTGCAATATTCACGTCCCCATGGCCCTCAAGCGACCCAAAGGCCCCGCCGGCACGGTGGTGGTGCTCGAGCACCGCTCTCAAATCCTGCGGGACAACCCACTGGGCGATCCGCACGTCCGCAAACTGGGCGTGTGGCTGCCGCCGCAATATGACGACGGCACGCGGCGCCGTTTCCCGGTGCTGTACGACCTCGTCGGCTTCACCGGCTCGGGGCTGAGCCACCTCAACTGGAAGAACTTTTCCGACAACCTGCCCGAGCGCGCGGCGCGCCTTATCCACGATGGAAAGATGGGGCCGGCGATCTTCGTGTTCCCGGACTGCTTCACCGCGCTCGGCGGCAACCAATACGTGAACTCCACGGCCATCGGCAACTACGCCGACTACCTGACGCGCGAGATCGTCCCCTTCGTCGACCGCGAGTTCCGCACGCACGCGAGCCGCGAGCACCGCGGCTGCTTCGGCAAGTCCTCGGGCGGCTACGGCGCGATCCTGCACGGCATGAAATACCCGAAGACGTGGGGCGCGATCGCGGATCACTCGGGCGACTCGTACTTCGAGTTCGTGTACATGCCGGACTGGCCGAACACGCTGAACGAGCTCGGCAAGTACCGCCTGCCCAAGCGCGGCCCCGGCCGCTACGACGCGCGGCGGGAATCGGCGCGAAGCGGGCTCGCGCAAGGGCGCGACGACGGCCGCATCCGCCGCTTCCTCGAGGCCATCTGGAAGAAGGACAAGGTGGGCGGGCGCGAGGTCCACTGCATCATGAACCTCTGCATGGCCGCGACCTACGACCCCGATCCGCGCGCGCCGAACGGCTTTCGCGTGCCGTTCAACCTGGAGACCGGCGAGCTCCTCGCCGAGCGCTGGGCGAAGTGGCGCGCGCACGATCCGGTCAACCTCGTGACGCGCTACCGCGCGAGCCTCAAGACCCTGCGCGGCATCTACATCGACTGCGGCTGGCGCGACCAGTACCACATCCACTACGGCACTCGCCTGCTGTCGAAACGCCTCGCCGCCGCCGGCATCCGCCACGTCTACGAGGAGTTCGACGACGACCATTCCGACATCGACTACCGGATGGACGTGAGCCTGCCGTTCCTTTACCGAGCGCTTCAATAAATAGGGACAGACCCTATTTTTTATTTAATTAGGGTCTGTCCCTATTTATTTTGGGCATGACCTTTTCGGCCATCAGCTGCATCGATCGGCGCGCGAGCTGCGGGTCGACCCAGTCCATGCCGGCGTAGACGATCTCGCCGAAGGGACCGGCTTTCTCCCTCAGGGACATCAACTCATCGGCGACGCGGTCGGGCGTGCCGCAGATGACGAGCTCGTCGAGCAGGCGCTCGACGGTAACGGCGCTGTCGTCCTCGTCCTCGGATTTCTTGAAGATGACGTGGCGCTTGGCGCGCATCATGTTCTGGCGCAGCTTGTCCCAGTAGTAGCGGTAAGGGCTCGCCGGATCTTCGCGCCCATAACGCTGCGCGGTGCGCTCGTCGTCGGCGACGAAGATGGTTCTCGCCACCCTCCACTCTTCGGGCTGCGCCGTCGCGCCCGCTCGCCGCTTGCCTTCCCGATAGTTCTCCCAATGGCTCGGCAGCCAGTGCGGAAGTAGGAAGTTCGCCGATAGCGGATGGAAGTCGCGCTCGCCCATGGCGATCACGCCCTTCGAATGCGGCGCGACGACGGTGCCGACGATCTCGGGTCGCGGCTCCTGGAACGGCTTGTACATCCGCCCGCGCCCGACGTTCGGCACCTGCGTCTTCCCGGTCGAGACCTTGAAGCGGTTGCCGGGGAAATCGATGTCGTACGGCGGCTCGCGCTCCCAGATGGCGAGGATGACGTCCATCGCTTCCGCGAAGAGCTTGTTCCGGTCCTCGTTCAATATGCCCAGTGCTTCGGCATCGGATGACAAGGCGCCCGGACTGACGCCGAAGATGAAGCGCCCCTTCGCCAGGTGATCGAACATCGCCGCATGGGCGGCGATCAGGACCGGATGGGCGTGCGAGAGGTTGGAGGTGCCGGTGCCGAGCTTGATGGTCTTCGTGTCCGACAGCAGCGAGGCGAGGAAGATGAAGCTGTTGGTGACGTTCTCCTCGGGATCGGTCAGGTGCTCGCCAACGAACGCATCATGGAAGCCGAGCCGGTCGGCGAGGATGATCGCCTCGCGATCCTCCTGCAGCGTGACCGCCGGATCGCGCGTGCGCGGATGCAGCGGCATGGTGAAGAAGCCGAGCCTCACCGCCCGGATTATGTACATTACGCGCCATCGCGCAGCAGGTCGGACCCGACCTCGGCCAGCCGCTCGTCATCGAGACAAGCTGCGCGACGCGGTGCTGCAAATGGAGGAGCTAGAGGTTTTCAAATCGGAGCTCCTGACGTCTGCGCGAAACGACGTAGCGTGAGTCCCTACGCAAATTAGCTGGAACCGGCGCTATACGGAATTGCGCGCACTTTCCATGATGCCCACCTACTCAAAAGGAGCTCGGGGATGGACAGCGTGGTCGTCGCGATACAGGTTGGATCGTGCGTGTTTCTCGCCTATGGCGGCGTGCTCTGCCTGTGGCAACTGGTGAACCGGCCAGCGCCGGTGCAGGAGCCGCGGCTGCGCGTGATCGCGCAGCGGGACGAGCCCCCGATGGCGGCCGCGGTTGCCGTGCCGGTCGAGCAGCGCAAGGCGGCGTAGCGGCTGCGCTACCCGAGGTAGCGGAGATCAGCCGGCGCCGATGCCGATCAGGACGTCCAACGCCTTCTGGTAGACCTTCGTCGGCGCATATTCCTCGCCGGCCATCCATTTACGCAATTGTTCGACGGGTACGCGCAGGGCGCCGGCCAGGCGCTCCTCGCTGCCCAGCACGAGCGCCGCGCGCTGCAGGGTTTCGGCATGAACAGTAGGTTTTCCCATGGACGGGAAGACCCGCAAGAGCCACGCCGATGTCGCGGATTATGCGATAGCCTCGGCTTCGACCGAGCGCCAGACGAGCAGCGCTCTCTTGCGCACGCGCACGACGTTGCCCTCGTCGCTACGCGCCGCCCAGCGCGACTCGTCGTAATAGGCGAGCTGCGGGGTGACTTCACGCCACGCCCAGCGGCCGAGCGAGCCGGAGACCCGGCGGCCCCAGGCATTCTCGAAGAGATCGCCGTCGAGCACGACGAACAGATCGATGCCAAGGCCATGCAGGCTGTCGCACTTGCGCAGGCGCTGCAGGGTGGCCAGGTCGGCGAAAGCGAGGAGCTGGCACGCCGGTGCCACCTCGTCTTCGCCTGCGCCATGGCCGAGCGACCAGATTGCCCTGATATCCAGGCAATGCAGGAGCAGGCGCGGCAGGAATTCCTTGATCGGCAGCGACGGTGACATGAAAAGCATTGTCCCCGCGGGGCGAACGGGGCCGTGGGCGGCGCGATGGGCTGAATGGCTTAGGAATACTGTTATACGCTCCTCCCGGTGCGAGGCGAACCGATGAGCGCGATGGAAACGCAGTTCAATGTAGGCGGCGTACGACTGGCGCGGCCTTTCCGCATCCGCCGGCTGGGGCATTTCGGCGTGAACGTGCGCGACCCGGAGGCGAGCCGCGACTTCTACTGCCGCCTGCTCGGGTTTCGCATCTCGGACCCGCTCGATTTCGGCCCGCGCCTGCCCGCGGAGGCGCGTGCAACGGTCGGGCCGACGATCGGCTACTTCGCGCGTCACGGCACCGACCACCACTCGTTCGTGTTCTTTCCACGCGGGGCGTATTCGGCGCTGAACGAGTGGGCGAAGAAGCCGCAGGGCGTGATCAACCAGATCACCTGGCAGGTCGGGTCGCTGCGCGAGATCTCGGATGCGTTCGACTGGTTCACCCGGCGCGGCAAGCCGATTCGCCGCGCGGGGCGAGATCTTCCGGGATCCAACTGGCACTTCTATCCGCCGGATCCGGAGGGCCACGTCAACGAGCTCTACTACGGCATCGAGCAGATCGGCTGGGACGGCTATTCCAAGCCGCGCGAGATGTACGGCGTTCGCTACACCAAGCCGCCGGAGCTCCCGCACAAATCGGAGATGGCCGAAGTGATGCAGGCGAGCGCGGAGGGCATCGCGATCGAGAAAGGCCTGCGCGCCGCCGACATCGGCGAGGAAAAATACGACGTCGAGGGCGTGCTGCTATCGCGCCCGTTCAAGATCGTGCGGCACGGCCCGGTGCGCCTTTTCGTGAGCGACATGGACGAGATGGTGCGCTTCTACCGCGACGACCTCGGCCTTGCCGTGACCGAGGAAGTCGAGTATCGCGGCCATCGCTGCGTGTACCTCCGCGCGAACACCGAGCACCACAGCCTGGCGCTCTACCCCGTCAAGCTGCGCGACGAGCTCGAGCTGCATCCGCAGTCGACGCTCATGTCGTTCGGCATCCAGGTGGGCAACTATCGGCAGCTGCGCGACGCCATCGCTTATTTGCAGGGCTCCGGCGTGAAGATCCGCCACTTGCCGCCGGAACTTTTCCCCGGCATCGACTACTGCGCCTTCGCCATCGATCCCGACGGCTATGCGTTCCAGCTCTACTACTACATGGAGCAGATCGGCTGGGACGGCAAGCCGCGCCCGGCGCACCTCAGGCCCAAGGTCGACAACGGCAATTGGCCCGACGCGGTCGTCGCGCAGAGCGATACGTTCCTGGGCGAACCCTACCTCGGCCCCTTGGGGTAGCGGCCAAGGCAGGCTGAATAAATAGGGACAGACCCTAATTAAAATTTAAATAGGGTCTGTCCCTATTTATTTCTGCGACAGCTCGCCGAGCTTGCGGCGCAGCTCGAGCGGGCGCGACACCGCGCGCAGCGGCTCGAGCGACGAGCCGGTGCCGACCACCGAGACGTCGCCGTAGTCCAGCATCCTGCCCATGAACGACTGGTTGACGTGCACGCTCTCGACCTTGCCGAGGTTCATCTCCACGGTGTCGCGCGAGATGAAGCCGCGTTTCGCGATGATGCGGCGGTCGGTGAGGACGAGCTCGGTCGTGCTGCGACGGATCAGCGTGACGAGGATCACGATCACGCCGATCGCTAGCGCGGCAGCGCCGGCAATGTGCCAGGACTGCTCCGCCCTCATGACGTAGGCGGCGACACCGCCGGCGACGAGCACGATGCCGAAGAGATAGGAAACGGCGTAGTGCCAGTGCGAGACGGCGGCGCGATGGACGATGTTCTCGCCCGAGGCCAGTACCGATTCCACATAGGAGGTCATGACTACGGCTCGATTTTACGCGTGGCCGGCGTGCCGATGAGGCGGTCCGCGCGCATCAACAGCGATCTCGGAATTTCGATGCCGAGGGCTTGCGCCGTGTTCAGGTTGATCACGAACTCGAATTTGAGCGGCTGCTCGATCGGCACATCCCCGGGCTTCGCGCCCTTGAGGATCTTGTCGACCGTCACGGCCGCGTAGCGGAAATACTTCGGCAGGTCCGGCCCGTAGCTGAGCAGAGCGCCCGCCTCGCTGAACTGCACCGGCGCACCGATCATCGCCATGCGGTTGTTCAGCGCGAATTCGGCGATTTGCGCACGGTTGCCGACCGTCAGCGGCGAGTGAATGACAATGACGGCTCCGGCGCCGCCGGTGGTAAGCACCTCGAACGATTTGCCGATCTCCGATGGCTTCTTGAGCGGAACCAGAAGGAGGCGCAGGCCAAGCTTGCGCGCCGCGTCCTGCGTATCCACCGCGATGCCATTCGCGTTCGGGTTGTCGCTGTCCCAAAGGACCCCGGCGAGCTGCAGCTTCGGCAGCGCCTCTTTCAGGAGCTGGACTTCCTTCGCCGCGAGATCCGCCACCTGGTCGGTCAACCCCGTGAGGTTGCCGCCGGGGCGCGCCAGGCTCCTGACCAACCCGTTGGCGATGAAGTCCGAGGAGACGGCCACCACGATCGGAATCGTTTGGGTGGCGGCTTTGGCGGCGAGCGCGGCCTGCGCACCGTGGGTGACGATGACGTCGACATCCGCCTTCACGAACTCGTTGGCGATGCGCGAACGCCCATCCGGGTCGGCTTCGGTCCAGCGTACATCCATGACGAGATTGCGGCCTTCTACGTAGCCCAGCTCCGCCATACCGAGGCGGAACTGGCGCAGATCGCCCGCCCTCACCGCCGCGCTGCCGTCGCCCAGGTAACCGAGGCGCCAGACTTTGGCTTTTTGTTGCGCGAGAGCCGGCCAAGGCGTCGCGGCGATGCTCAGCGCTAACCAAGCCGCGAGCACGTGAAGGCGCGTCACTGGCGCTCGATCTTCCGCGCGGCGATCACGCCGCGCCAGCGCTCGATGTCGCGCTCGATGAATGCTTTCATCTCCTCGGGGCTCGTCGCGCGCGGCTCGCCGCCGAGCTCGATGAAGCGCTTCGCGGTTTCCGGGCGGGCGAGGACTTTACTCACTTCGCCGTTCAGGCGCTGGATGATCGGCGCCGGCGTGCCGCCGGTAGCGCCCAGGCCGATGAACGAGATGACCTCATAGCCCGGCAGCGTGTCGTGCACGGTCGGCACGTCGGGCAGTGCCTTCCAGCGCTCGCGCGACGTGACGGCGAGCGCGCGCAGCTTGCCGGACTGGACCTGGCCGATCGAGAGCGTCATCGCCTCGAGCAGCAGGTCGACGCGGCCGCCGAGGAGCTCGGTGAGCGGGCTCGCGCCGCCGCGGAACGGCACGTGAGTCATGTCGATGCCCGCCATCGCGTTCAGCAGCTCGCCGGAAAGATGGTGCACCGTGCCGATGCCGGACGACGGGTAATTCAGCTTGCCGGGATTGGCCTTCGCTTCGGCGATGAGCTCGCCGAGAGTACGGAAGCGCGAATCGGGCCGCACGCTGATCACGAACGGGTAAGACGTGAGCATGGACACCATCGCCACGTCGCGCAGCGGATCGAACGGCAGGGACTTCAGCATCGCCGCCTGCACCGGATACGCGCCGGTGATGAGGATAAGCGTATAGCCGTCGGGCGGCTGCTTCGTCGCATAGTCGGTGCCGACCATGCCGCCCGCGCCCGGGCGGTTGTCGACGACGATCGGCTGGCCGAGCCCCTCGCTCAGCCGATCCGCCGCGAGGCGCGCGATCACATCGGCGGAGCCGCCGGGCGGGAAAGGCGTGACCAGCTTGAGCGCCTTGGCGGGATAGTTCTGCGCCGTCGCCATGCCGAGATGCAGAACGAGCGTGAAGAGCAGGAAGCGCATGGTTTATGCTCGCACGAGTGAAAGAACGCGTGCAATTCGTTTCGAGCGGCCTGCAGCTTGCCGGCGTGCTGCAGGTCCCCGATGGCCTCAAGGCGGGCGAGCGGCGCGCCGCCTTCCTCGTCCTGCACGGCTTCGGCAGCAACAAGGACGGCGGCAACGTCGGCACCGTCGCTGACCTGCTCACCGGCCTGGGCTACGTCACGTTGCGCTTCGACATGCGTGGGTGCGGCGACAGCCAGGGCGCGCGCGGGCGCACGATCTGCCTCGAGCAGGTCGACGATACGAAAGCTGCACTGGACTTTGCGGCCTCCAGGCCAGAGATAGATGCCAGGCGCATCGGCGTCATCGGCCACAGCTTCGGCGCAGCGGTCGCGGTGTACGCCGCCGGCGTCGACCCGCGCATCGCGGCCTGCATCTCGTCCGGCGGCTGGGGCGACGGCGTCAAGAAATTCCGTAAGCAGCACGAGTCGCCCGAAGCATGGGCGAAGTTCGAGGGCATGCTGCAGGAAGGCCGGCGCCGCAAGGCGCGCGGCGAATCGATGATGGTGCCGCGCTACGACATCGTGCCGATCCGCCCGGAGCTGCGGCATAACCTCGCGCCGGGCTCGATCCTCGAGTTTCCGTTCGACGTCGTCGAGAGCATGTACGCCTTCCGCGCGAACGATGTGGTGGGCAGGATCGCGCCGCGGCCGCTGCTCCTCCTGCACCCGTCGAAGGACACCGTGACCCCGACCGAGCAATCGGTCGACCTCTTCATGAACGCCGGACAGCCGACCGACCTGCATCTGGTGGCGGGCGTCGACCACTTCATGTTCGCCGATAGCAACACCGTGGTCCTCAACCTCGTGCGCGACTGGCTCGCGCTGCACTTTCCGGCTCGATGACGCTGGCGCCCAAGGCGCTGCGAGATCTCGTCCGCGGCATCTTCGAACGCAAGGGCATGAGCGAAGCGCACGCGGCGCTCACCGCGGACGTGCTCGTCTGGGCCGACCAGCGCGGGATGGGCTCGCACGGCGTGATGCGCGTGCCGCAATACGTGCGCTTCATCGGCAAAGGCGACCTGAACGCCCGCCCTGCGATGAAAGTCATCCGTGAAACTCCCGCTGCCGCGGTAGTCGATGCCGATCGCGCCGCCGGCCCGATCGCGATGATGGAAGGCGCGCGCGTCGCGTGTGCGAAAGCGAAATCGGTCGGCGTCGGCCTCGCGCTGGTGAAGAGCACGACGCATACGGCGGCTTTGGGCTACTACACGCAAGCCGGCGCCCGCGATGGCTTCGCCATGATCGCCCTCGCCGCATCGCTGCCGCTGATGGCGTATCACGGCGCGCGCGCGGCGGGGGTTTCGACTGCGCCGCTTTCGATCGCGGTGCCGGGCGAGGAAGAGCCGTTTGCGCTCGACATGGCGTCGAGCATGATCTCGATGGGCGCCTTGGCGCAGGCGCGCCGGAGCGGGAAGTCATTACCCGCCGATGCTGTGCTCGACGCCGAGGGCGCCCCGACAACCGATGCGAAAGTGGCGAGCATCCCATTGCCGCTCGGCGGCCCGAAGGGCTCGGGACTCGGCTTCATGGCCGAATGCCTCGCGAGCCTGCTCACCGCGAATCCGATCCTGGCCGAATCGCTGGAGAAGACGCCGGCGAGCAAGCAGCACCGGCAAAACGGCCTTGTGATCGCGATCGATATCGAGCGATTTGTCGCGCCGGAGATCTTTCGCCGCGAGGTCGTGCGCCTCGCCAAGGACCTGCGCCAGTTGCCCGGCGAAGGGATTCTGATGCCCGGTGAGCGTGGCAGCCGCAAGGCCGCCGAGCAGCGCGCTGCGCTGTCGATCCCGGACTCGGTCTACGAGGAGCTGAAGACGCTATGAAATGGCTCTGCATCCTCGCGCTCGCGGCCTCGACGGCGCTCGCGCAGCCTTATCCGAGCAAGCCGGTGCGCGTCATCGTGCCGTTCCCGCCGGGCGGCACGGCGGACCTCCTGACGCGCACGACGGCGCAGAAGCTTTCCGCGAGCCTGGGCCAGCAGTTCATCGTCGAGAGCCGCGCGGGTGCCGGCGGAAATCTCGGCGCGGAGTTCGTGTTTCGCGCCGAGCCCGACGGGCACACGCTGCTCGCCACGCCGCCGCATCTCCTTACCATCAATCCCCTGCTGTACAAGCTTTCGTTCGATCCGATGCGGTTCGTGCCGATCGGCATCATCGCCGCGTACCCGAACGTTCTCCTCGCCGCGCCGAAGCTGCCGGTATCGAATCTCGACGAGCTCATCGCGCAGGCGCGTGCGCAGCCGGGGCGGCTCAACATCGCTTCGCAGGGCAACGGCACCATCTCGCACCTGAGCGCCGAGCTCCTGAAGTCGATGGCCGCGGTCGACATCGCGCATGTCCCTTACAAGGGCACCGCGCCGGCGATGACCGACCTCCTCGGCGGCCAGGTCGAGCTGATGTTCGACAACCTGATCACCGCCATGCCGCATGTGAAAGCGGGCAAGCTCAAGCTGCTGGGCGTGGGCGGCGAGAAACGCGTCGCCGCGTTTCCCGAGGTCCCGGCGATCACCGAGCGCCTGCCCGGCTTCCGCTCGGAGACCTGGATGGCTTACGTCGCGCCGCCGGGCACGCCGGCGGACATCGCCAACAAGCTTTCCGCCGGCATTGCGCGCGCCGTGCAGGAGCCGGACTTCAAGCGCCTGCTCACCGAGATGCAGGCCGATCCCGTCGGCAACACGCCGCGCGAGATGGCCGAGGTGCTGCGACAGGAGAGCGAGCGCTGGGGCGGCGTGATCCGCGCCGGCAACATCACGATCCAGTAATCGGGGTCAGAGCCCGATTTTTAATCGGGCTCTGACCCCGATTAAGCCATGGTGTGGTTTAGCTCGCCGATGCCTTCGATCCACAGGCGCACGCGCTCGCCGCTCTGGAGGAAGCGCTTGCGGCCCATGCCGACGCCGGCGGGCGTGCCGGTGAGGACCAAATCGCCGGGCTGCAGCGTGACGCGCGACGAGAGCATCGCGATCTGCTCGGCGGTGTCGAAGATCATCTGGCCGGTGTTCGAGTCCTGCATCAGCTCGTCGTTGAGCCACAGCTTGATGCCGAGGTTGTGCGGCTCCTTGATCTCGTTCGCCGGCACGATCCACGGCCCGAGCGGGCAGGCGCCGTCGAAGCACTTCTGGCTCACCCAGTCGTAGTGGAACGGCGAGGCCGGCGGATTGGCCTCGCGGCGCATCGCGTCGCGCGCCGATAGATCGTTGGCGATGGTGTAGCCGGCCACGCAGTCGAGCGCCTTCTCGACCGGCACGTCTTTCGCCCGCTTGCCGATGACGGCGGCGAGCTCGACCTCCCAGTCGACGGCCTTCGAGTACGCGGGGATCTTCACCTTCGCGCCCGGCCCGACCACGGAGCTGCGCGATGTCTTCACGAAGTGCCACGGCTTCTCGCCGCGATCCTTCATCGTCGGCCCCGGCTCGCGGCCCTGCGCGCGATCCATCTCGGCGACATGGTCCTTGTAGTTCGCGCCGGCGCAGTAGATGTTGCCGGGATAGAGGATCGGCGCGAGCAGCTTGGTCTTTTTCAGCGGTATGCCCTTCCCCTTCGGCGCCAGCCTGGCGAGCACGCCCTTCGCCTTCGGCCAGTCCTGCAGCACCGCCAGCACGCTCGACCACGCCGCGTTGCGCGTCGCAGCAGCCACGTCGTAGACGGCTTCGTTTACCAGGAATCCAGCGCGCGGCTGGCCGTTCGAAACATAGGAGAGGAGTCGATAGCTCATGGTCGGGGGTCCTTATATCATCGCTCGCGTGAGGCGGATGATCGTATCGTTGCTGGTGGCGCTGTGGCCAGCGATGGGAATGGCGCAGGACGGGTATCCCAGCCGCAGCGTCCGCATGCTGATCGACACTTCGCCGGGCGGGGTGACCGACCTCTTCGGCCGGCTGATGGCCGAAGGGCTGGCGCAAAAGCTCGGGCAGACGGTGTTCGTCGACAACAAGCCGGGCGCCTCGGGCAACCTGGCGATCGATTTCCTGGTGCGCTCGGCGCCCGACGGCTACACGCTGATGACTGCTTCCGGCGGCGGCATGGTGGTGAAGCCATTCCTCGAGCAGGGCCTCACCTTCGACGTGATGAACGACCTCGTGCCGGTGTTCAACGTAGCGGAGACGGCGCACATCCTGGTCGTGCCGCCGACCATCCCCGCGAAGGACATCGCCGAGTTCATCGCCTACGCAAAGGCGCAGCCGAAACCCCTGCACTTCGGCTCGGCCGGGTTCGGCAGCCCGCCGCATCTTTCGATGGAGCTGTTCGCGAAGGCCGCGGGGCTGAAGATGGTCCACGTCCCGTACAAGGGCGTCGGCGGCGCGATGCCCGACCTCCTCGCCGGGCGCGTACAGGCGATGTCGATGGCGCTCGGCTCGGCGCGCGCGTACCTGAAAAGCGGCCAGCTGCGCCCGCTCGCCACCGGCGCGAAGCGCCGCATCGCCGGCCTGCCCGACGTGCCGACGGCGACGGAAGCCGGCCTGCCGCGCTGGGAGATGAGCGCGTGGTTCGGCATCTTCGCGCCGCGCGGCACGCCGATGGCCATCATCCGGACCGTCAACGAGAAGCTGCAGCAGGTGCTCGACGAGCCAAAGGTGCGGGAGCGCATGTACGACGCCGGCGCCGAGCCGATCGGCGGCTCGGTTGAATCCTTCGCCGAGCGCTACCGCGCCGACCACAAGCTATGGGGCGACTTCATTCGCGAAACCGGCATCAGGCAGGAGTGACCATGGCAGCGCTCAAAACGACGTTCCTATCGCACGGCACCCTTGGCTCGAAGGACCTGGAGAAAACGCGCCAGTTCTACGAGGAATTCCTCGGCCTCGAAGTGGTGCGCACGAGCCCGGTGTCGCTGATGATTCGCCTCGGCGGCCACCACGTCTACGCAGTCGTGCACACCAAGAACAAGGACAAGATGCCGCGCTGCTATCACAACGGCCTGGACGTCGATTCGGAGGCCGACGTCGACGCGGCGTGGAAGCTGTGTACCGAGCAGGCGGAGAAATGGGGATTGCACGACATCTCCAAGCCCTCCGAGCGGCATGGGACGTACAGCTTCCTGTTCTGGGATGGCGACGACAACGCCTGGGAGATCCTGTCGAACCCCAAGGGCGGCTACACCTGGATCTTCGAGCAGGGCAACCTCGAGGGCCGCGGGCACTTCACCAAGGGCTTCAAGGACAAGCGCCCCGACAAGAATTCCGTACCGGGTACGTAATTGGCCATCGTAGGAGCCTTCGCGACGTCGCACGCGTACACCTTCCAGGAGCCCGAGACCTGGGACAAGCGCCGCTTGCGCTCGCGGACCAATGTCGCCGGGAAAAACGCCGGCCGCCTCGCCGAGGACACTGCTGAAGCGCAAGCCGAGACGCTGGAGGACAACCGCGAGCGCTATGCGCCGATCCGGGAGGCGCACGAGAAGATTCGCGCCAAGCTCGAGCAATTGAAACCGGACGCGGTGCTCCTCATCGGCGACGACCAGACCGAGAACTACACGACGGAGAACATCCCGCAGTTCCTGATCTATACCGGCGACGACTATCTCGCCGACGACTGGGATCGCAAGCACTCGGCCACCATCGCCAATCATCCGCAGATCGCGCGTGCGCTCGTGGAAGGCGCGATGGACGAAGGCTTCGACGTGTCGTGGGCGACGTCTTTCAAGGACGGCAGGCTGAGCTCGCACGCCCATACCGAGCCCATTCTTTACCTGATGGGCACAACGCCCGCGGTGCCGGTGTTCGTCAATGCGGTCCATCCGCCGGCGCCCTCGCCCGCGCGCTGCTATGCATTCGGGCAGGCTCTGCGTCGCGTCATGGACAAACGTCTGGCGGACAAACGCATCGTCCTCTGTGCATCCGGCGGCCTGTCGCACTTCTCGCCGTCGCATCCGTGGGCCCACCACGTCGGCTCGCGCTATGTCGGCGACATCAGCGTCGAATTCGACCGGCGCGCGATCGGCTGGATGAACGCCGGCGAAGGCCACCGCCTCGCCG
>DATLDY010000093.1:0-4434 GCA_035525655.1 Burkholderiales bacterium | reverse complement strand
CTCCGCGTCCTCGGCCGGCCCCTCGTAGGCGACGAGGTAGGTGCAGCACGGCTCTTTACGCACTCTGGCATCGGGCACCGCGAAAGCGTGCACGGTAAAGGCCTGCGCCGCGCAGTCGAGCGGCTCCTGCTCGGCTGCCGCCGTCTCCAGCGCGGCGAGCGATTCGAAGTACGCCTGGACCACCAGCTCGGGCGGCGCGCCGTCGTCCAGATAGGGATCGCGCGCTGTACTTGGCCTGTAGGCGAGTGCGTCGGCAAACCGTGGCGTCACCGGCGTCGCGCGCAGAAAGGTGAGAAATAAGGTGAACACCTACTCGAGCCTCAGGCCGGCTTGCGCGAAGGATAGGACTGTGCCGCGGCCACCCGTGCGTGGATCGCGAGCAGCGCGGCGGCGGCGAGGCGCAGCATAGAATTCCTCCGGTGCCGGGCAATACTAAATGAGATTCGTGATTGCCGGAGCGGGCGGCGTCGGCGGCAACCTCGGGGTGCGGCTCGCGGAAGCAGGACACGAAGTCTCGTGGCTTGCGCGCGGCGCGAACCTCGCCGCACTGCGTGCCGGCGTGCGTCTTGAGAGCCCGCTCGGTACCGTCGCGCTCGGTCCGCAGCGCGCGGAAGACGATCCGCAGCGGCTCGATCCGCCCGATGCGCTCATCGTGGCCGTGAAGATGTACGCCCTCGCCGGTCTCGCGCCGCAGCTCGCGCCGATCGCCGGTCCGCAAACGCTGGTAGTGCCGCTGCAGAACGGCGTCGAGGCGCACGGCGTGCTCGCTGCAGCGCTGCCCGCAGCGAAGGTCCTTAAGGGAATGGTGTCGGTGAAGGCGAGCCTCAAGGCACCGGGCGTGATCGAGTGCAAGTCCGGCTTCTGCCGCGTGAAGCTTGGCGGCGCTGGCGCCGAGCCGCTCGCGGCGGCGCTACGCACGGGCAAGGGCGTCGAGACGTCCGTGGCGGCCGACATGGACGCCGAGCTGTGGCGCAAGTTCGTGATGCTGTCGAGCTTCTCCGCGGTGTCGTGCCTGGCGCGCGCCACGATCGGAGAGGTGCTCGACGACCCGCCCGCCTATCGCCAGCTCCTCGATGCCGCCGACGAAGCGGTGCGCGTCGCGCGCGCGAGCGGCGTCGAGCTCGGCGCCGACGTGCAGGAACTCGTGCAAAGCCAGGTGCGCGACCTGCCGAAGGGCGGCAAGCCCTCGATGCTCGAGGACCTCGAGGCGGGCCGCGCCCTCGAGCTCGATTTTCTTTCCGGCGCGGTGGTGCGCCTGGGCGAGCGCCACGGCGTGGCGACGCCGTTTCACCTAATGGCGAGCCGCGTGCTCGCCATGCATAAAATAAGGTCGTAAGCCCCAGCGCCATGGCCGCCAACGAACAACTTGCAATGCTGGTGCAGGCGGACCGCGTGCACCGCTCTGTATACGCCGATCCGGCGATCTTCGAGCTCGAGATGGAGCGCATCTTCGCGCGCGCGTGGCTGGTGCTCGGCCATGAAAGCCAGGTGCGCAAGCCAGGCGACTATTTCACGACCCGCATGGGCCGCGAGCCTGTCGTCGTCGTACGCAAGGACGACAGCTCCATAGGCGTGCTGGTCAACCGCTGCGCGCACCGCGGCTCCATGGTGTGCGCCGAGGGCCGCGGCAACGTCGATCGCTTCGTCTGCCCGTACCACGGCTGGAGCTACGACCGCGCCGGCGAGCTGAAGGCCGTACCGTTTTCAACGGGCTATGCACCCGGCAAGCTCGCCGAGCTGCGACTGGCGGCGGCGCCGCGCGTCGCGACGTATCGCGGGTTCATCTTCGCGTCCCTTGCTTCGTCGGGTGAAGACCTGGAGGCGTTCCTCGGCCCGGCGAAAGCGTCGTTCGACGATTTCGTCGACCGCGCCCCCGGCGGCGAGCTCGAGGTCGCGGGCGGTGTGTTCAAGCACACGTACAACGGCAACTGGAAGCTGATGCTGGAGAACCACCTCGACGGCGCGCATCCGGCGTGGGTGCACGCATCGTCGGTGGCGGTGGCACGCAACGCGCCCGAGCCCGGCAAGCCGGGCGAGGAGCACTACTACGACATCGCCATCCGCCAGATGCGCCAGAACGGCGCGCCCGACGCGGTGTGGGAAAAGACCGGCATCTGGACTACGCCGCGCGGCCACGGCTACATGGGCGACTACCACGACGACGATCGGCTGGTGGTCGGGATGGGCAATCCGGTGTTCGACGAATACCGCGCGCAGCTCATCCAGCGAGTAGGCGAGCAGGAAGCCGACCGCATCCTGCGCGTCACGCTGTGGAACACCATCATCTACCCGAACTGCTCGTTCATGAGCCAGTTCCGGCAGCTGCGCATCATCCATCCGCTCGCCGTCGACCGCTCGGTGGTCTACACCTACTCCTTCCGCATGAAGCACGCGCCGGCGCAGATGTTCCGCGACACGATCTCCTTCGCCAACGTCGTGAACGGCATGGCGTCCTGGGTGCTCACCGACGACCTCGAGGTCTACGAGCGCATCCAGCACGGGCTTTCGTCCGGCGCCGTCGACTGGGTCTACATCGGCCGCGGGCATGGACGCGATGTGCAGGACAAGGATGCAGTCCGAGGAGGCACCGGCACCAGCGAGATCTTCATCCGCGGGCAGATGCGCGCCTGGCTCGATTACATGTCTGCTTCTCCGACTTGATGTCGCCGGAACAGTTCCTGTACCACGAGGCCCGGCTGCTCGACACGCAGCAGTACGAGCAATGGTTGGATCTCTTCACCGCCGACGCCACCTACTGGGTGCCGCTCGAGCAGGGCCAGAAGGACCCGGTCGAGACTTCATCCATCGTCCACGACGACCGCACGCTCCTCGAGCTGCGCGTGAAGCAATACCGCCATCCGCGCGCGCATGCGCGCCTGCCGCTGGCGAGGACCGTGCATCAGATCAGCAACGTCATCCCGCTGGGCGAAGAGAACGGCGAGCTGCGCATCGGATCCACGCTAACGGTGGTCGAGTTCCGCAACGAGAAACAGCGCGTCTATGGCGCGCTGGTCGAGCATCGGTTGCGCAAGAGCGGCGATACGTTCCGCATCGCGCACAAGCGCATCGACCTGGTCAACTCCGAAGGCGAGATGGATGGCATCGCGGTCCTCCTCTAGAAAAAAGCTCCCGGTGATCATCGCCGGCGGCGGGATCGGCGGCCTGGCGACGGCGCTCGCGCTTGCGCGCAAGGGATTCAGGAGCGTGGTGCTCGAGCAGGCGCCGCAATTCGGCGAGATCGGCGCCGGGATCCAGATCGCACCCAACGCCTGGCACTCGCTCGACGCGCTCGGCGTGGGGAACCTCGTCAAGAAGGACGCAGTGTTCATCGAGCGCATGCTGATGATGGACGGCGTGAGCGGCGAGAAGATCATCGACATCCCGCTCGACAAGCGCTTCGCCCGGCGCTTCCGCAATCCCTATGCGGTGACGCATCGCGCGGACATCCACGGCTCGCTCCTCGACGGCTGCAAGGCGCTGCCGGAGCTCATCGACCTGCGGACGAACACGCGCGTCACCGGATATGAGATCGACGCTCCGGGGGTCACGGTCAGCACAACGGGCGACAGCATCCGCGGCGCGGCGCTCGTCGGCGCCGACGGCGCACGCTCGGTGGTGCGCGACAAGATCATCGGCGACCCGCTGCCGGCTTCGAGCGTCCACAAGTGCTATCGCGCGGTGCTGAATGCGGGCGATGTACCGAAGGATTTGCGCTGGGCGGCGGCCACGCTTTGGGCCGCGCACGACACGCACATCGTCCATTACCCGCTGCGCGGCTGGAAGCTGTTCAACCTCGTGGCGACGACGATCGGCAAGCCGATCAGCGAGGGGCATAACGAGGTGGCGACGCCGGCTGAGGTGCTGCCTCTCTTCTCGCACTACTGCGAGAAGCCGCTCAAGCTGATGCGCACGCCGAAGCAGTTCACGCGCTGGATGCTTCGCTATCGCGATCCGGTGGACAACTGGACGCAGGGGCCGGTGGCGCTCCTCGGCGATGCGGCCCACCTCATGCTGCAGTACATGGCGCAGGGCGCCGCGATGGCGATGGAGGACGCGGTGTGCCTCGGCCTGTGCGCCGAGCGCAGCAACGGCAATTTCGAGAAGGCGTTCGCCCAATACCAGAAGATCCGACTGCCGCGCGCCTCGCGCGTGCAGATCTCGGCGAACAGCCTGGTCGGGATGATCTTCCACGTGCCCGACGGCATCCAGCGGCTGGTGAGGAACGAGATCTACCGCGGCCGCACGCCCGAGCGTTATTACGACGCGCTGGAGTGGATCTTCACGCCGCCGGATTACGTGCGGGATTTCAACAAGAAGAAATAAATGGGGACAGACCCCATTTAATCCTTCGCAAAAGCTACGGTAAATGGGGTCTGTCCCCATTTATTTCTCCCCATTTCTCTCGACCGCCGGCTCATGCTGCTGCTCACGACG
>DATLDY010000025.1:0-43221 GCA_035525655.1 Burkholderiales bacterium | reverse complement strand
CAACGTCGAGTTCCTGCGCCGTCTCGGAGTGTGGGATTCCATTGCCGCGCGAGCGGCCCCAGTGCACGCGATGCGAATTCACGGCGACGACGGCCGGGCCGCGCTCGAGTTCACCGCCTATCAGGCCGGCGTCGCGGAGCTTGCCTGGATCGTCGAGGACAGCACGCTGCAGTGCGCACTGTGGTCTGGATTGACGGGCGTCGGGGAGCGCTGCGAGCGGCTCGCGGTCGATGAGCGCGACGCCGTGGTGACATTCGAAAATGGAAGCTCGATGAGTGCGCGCCTGGTCGTCGGCGCCGACGGGGCGCAGTCGTTCGTCCGCAAGGCGGCTGCCATCGATGCGCGCGAGCGCGATTACGAGCAGGCCGCGGTGGTCGCCAATTTCCATTGCCCGAGGCCGCACCGGAACGTCGCCTACCAGTGGTTCCAGGGCGGGCCCGTTCTCGCTTTACTGCCGCTGCCGGGCGATCAGGTGTCGATGGTGTGGTCCCTGCCGGCGGATGAGGCCGCGCGCATCGGCGCGCTCGCACCACACGGCCTGGCCGCCGAGGTCACCCAGGCCTCCCGATCCACGCTCGGCGCGTTGACGCTCGCATCGGGGGTGCGCACCTTCGCATTGCGCCGCCTCTCGGCGCACCGGCTGGTGGCGCCGCGCGTCGCTCTTGTCGGGGATGCCGGCCATGTCGTGCATCCGCTCGCCGGGCAGGGATTGAATCTGGGCCTGCAGGATGTGCGCGCGCTCGCAGAGACGCTCCTTACGCGCGAGCCGGGCCGCGATCCGGGCGACTACCGGCTGCTGCGCCGTTATGAGCGGCGGCGGGCGGAGCCTATACTTGCCATGGACGCGGTGGTTTCGGGCTTGTTCGCGCTGTACGGGGCCCGCGGTCGCTCGGTCGGCCGGCTGCGCAACGCCGGATTGAACCTCACGGACCGGCTGCCGGTCCTAAAGAACCTTCTTATCCGACAGGCAATGACCTGATGATGATCCGCAACGCTTCGATCGCGCTCCTGATGGCCCTTGCCGCCACCAGCGGCTTCGCCGACGAGGCGCAGATTCGCAAGATGATCGAAGCGAAGCTCGGCGGTGCCAAGGTCGAGGGCATCCAGCCCGGGCCACTCGGTCTCTACGAGGTGCGCTTCCGCGGGTCTTCCGGCATGCAGATCGTCTACACGGACGCCAATGCCACGCACATCTTCCTTGGCAAGATCTACGACGCGCAGGGCGACCGCGACATTACCGAGGAGCGGCTCAGGAAGCTGAACGCGATCAAGTTCGACTCGCTGCCGCTCGACCAGGCGGTGAAGATCCAGCGCGGGGACGGCAAGCGCGTGCTGGCCATGTTTTCCGATCCGTTCTGCCCGGCATGCCGCCAGTTCGAGCAGACGCTGCAGCAGCTGAACGACGTGACGATCTACGTGTTCATGTTTCCGGTGATCCGCCCAGAGCTCGCCGACCAGTCGAAGTCCGTGTGGTGCTCGCCGGACCGTGGCAAGGCGTGGATCGACCTCGCGCTGCGCGGCAAGTCGCCGACGGCGAAGCCGGCGTGCTCCAACCCGGTCGAGAAGAACGTCGAGCTCGGCAAGAGCCTGGGTGTGAACAGCACGCCGACGCTCGTGTTCGCCAATGGCGAGCGCGTCGCCGGGGGCTTGCGCCCGGCGGACCTCGCGGAACTGCTTAACAGCGCGAAGCGTTAATCGCTTCTCGGCAGCGCTTCTCCGCGCGGCCACAGCAGCCAGCCCTTTCCCTGTTGCCGCATGCGCCCGGCGTTGCTGCCTGCCTCCTCGCCGGTGCCCCAGAAGAAGTCCCCGCGTACCACGCCGCGGATCGCGCCGCCGGTGTCGTGAGCGGCCATGAGGCGCACGAGCGGCTCGTCGGACAGCGGAAGCGTCGTCGCCAGGAAGAGCGGCGCTCCAAGAGGGATGTAGCGCCGGTCGACCGCGAGGCTGTATTGCGGCACGAGCGGCACGTTCAAGGCGCCGACCGGCCCACGCGGATCGGGCGACTCGCGGAAGAACACGTAGCTCGAGTTCGCATTGAGCGCTTCCTGCAGCTTGTCCGGGTTGGCAGCGCCCCATGACTTGATGCCCTGCATGGATGCCTGCTCGAGGGTCAGCTCGCCGCGGTCGATCAGATACCGGCCGAGCGATCGATAGGGATGGCCGTTCTGGTCCGCGTAGCCCAGCCGGACGCGGTCGCCGTTTTCGAGCTGCAGCTGCCCGGAGCCCTGCACCTGGAGGAAAAAAAGCTCCACCGGATCGGCGATCCACCCGAGCACCGGGGCCTTGAAATTCTCGCGACGCGATTCGATCTCCGCTCGCGTGTAGTACGGAACGACCCGGCGCCCATCGACGCGGCCGCGCAGTCGCACGTTGCGCACTTCGGGCGCGACCGATGCGAGATCGACGACGACAAGGTCTTCCGGCACGCCGAAGACCGGATACCGGTAAACCTCCGAGCGCGTACGGCTGCCGCGCAGGATCGGTTCGTAATAGCCGGTGAAGAGCCCGGTGTCGCCCGTCTCGCTGCTGGATAAGGCGTACGGCGTAAACACGCTCTCGAAAAAGCGCCGCGCCGCTCCTTCGTCTCCCTGGGGCACCGCCGACGCTATGGCGCACGCATTGATCAGCGGTGCCGGAGCTCGCGGGCAGCCGGCGAGGAAAGCGCGCAAGCTGGGCTCGAGGCGCGCCGCATCCCATGCGGGCAGCGCGCTGAACGCGACCGGCGTGTATTGCGCGCGCTCAGCGGCCGGCTTCGGCGGCTGCGGCGGCGGGCACACCGGGCACGGCTTCTCCGGCAGCTGCGCGCACCCGGCGCTGAGTACAATCAAAAGGCACAGCAGCCGCGCCATGTGGATCGTCTATCTCGAAATCGTCTTCGCGCTCGCGCTCGCCGCGTTCATCGTCTGGTTCACCTGGCCGAAAAAACCCAAGTAACTAGTGCAGGACGCGGGGAACGGAGAGCGTGAACTGCGGGATCTGGGCCTCGAAACGCGTGCCGTCCTCGGCGACCATCTGGTAGGTGCCGCGCATCGTGCCCACTGGCGTGGCGATCGACGCGCCGCTGGTGTACTCGTAGCTCTCGCCCGGCTGCAGCAAGGGCTGCGCGCCCACCACGCCGAGGCCGCGCACTTCCTGCACCAGCCCTTGGGAGTCGGTGATGATCCAGTGCCGGCTGATGAGCTGCGCGGCCACGCTGCCGGCGTTGCGGATGGTGATCGTGTACGCGAACACGAAGCGTCCGTTCGGCTCGTCCGACTGGTCGGCGAGGTACTGCGTGGCCGCGCTGACGGCCACTTCGTATTGTTTTTGTTGCGCCATGCCGCATTGTAAACTCGCCCGCCATGACGTACCGGATAGCTCCGAGCATCCTGTCCGCGGACTTCGCGCGGCTGGGCGAGGAAGTGAAGGCCGTGGCTCGCGCCGGGGCGGACGTCATCCACTTCGACGTGATGGACAACCATTACGTACCCAATCTCACGGTCGGTCCGGTGGTGTGCGCCGCCTTGCGCCCCCACGTCGAGCTTCCGATCGATGTGCACCTGATGGTGCAGCCGGTCGACTCGTTGGTATCGGAGTTCGCCAAGGCCGGCGCGAACATCATCAGCTTCCATCCCGAAGCTTCTCAGCACGTAGATCGCACGATCGCGCTCATCAAGGACCACGGTTGCAAGGCGGGTCTCGTGCTGAACCCGGCGACGCCGCTTTCCTGTCTCGACCACACGCTCGAGAAGCTCGACCTCGTGCTCCTGATGTCGGTGAATCCCGGCTTCGGTGGGCAGAAGTTCATCGCTTCCGTGCTGCCGAAGATCGAGCAGGTGCGAAAGCGCATCAGCGCCACGGGCAAGCCGATCTGGCTCGAGGTCGACGGCGGCATCAAGGCGGACAACATCGCCGAAGTGGCGCGCGCCGGCGCAGACACCTTCGTTGCCGGCTCGGCGATATTCGGCTCCAAGGACTACGCGGCCACGATCCGCGAGATGCGCGAGCGTCTGCGCGGCTAGCGCGGCTTCAGCACGCGGAACTGGTACATCCGCGAGAAAGTGTCCGGGTACTCGCCCTCGAGGCGATCCCAGTTATCCAGGTCGGTCATCGCCGCGTCGTGCGGATAGCGCGCTGCATATCGGGTCACGCTCATGCCGCTGTCGGCGAACTCGAAGCCGGCGAACACGAGCCCCAGCTCGCCGATCATCTGCTTAACCCGAGGCAAGTCCAGCCGGTGCTCTTGCACATGGAACAGCAGGTCCCGGCAGCCGCTCATGCTGTAGAAGTCCTCGTTGCGCACGAGCCGGGCAAAGAGGTCATCCTGCGCGCGGGCGAGGATGGCCGCGCGGCAGCGGCGAATGCCCTCGGGCGTCGGTGGGAATCCCTGCTCGGCGATCAGCTCGCGTGCCCGCACGATGGCGCGGCGCCCGCGCTCGCTGTAGAGCCCGATGCGCATCGACCCACCCGGCTCGACAAGATCCGTCAGCACGCGCCAGCCGGCAAGCGGGTCTTCGAGGTGGTGCAGGACGCCGGAGGCCTCGACGTGATCGAAGCGCCCACCCTCCGGCCGCAGTGAAAGCAAGTCGGCTTGCCGATACTCGATGTTCGCCACGCCGAGTTCGGTCGTCTTGCGCTTCGCATACGCCAGGCTCGCCACGCTGAGGTCGATAGCCAGCAGCTTCGCCTGCGGCATCCGCAGCGCCGTCGAGATCGCATGCTGTCCGGTACCGCAGCCCGCGATGAGCACGCGCGACGGCGTACGCTCCTCCGGCGTGATGAGGGGAACACGCCTCCAGCGCGGATACGGATTCTCTTCATACTGCGCGCGCACGGCCGCCGAGACTGCGCTCGCCGGCCCGCCGAAGGAAGCAAGACCGGCACGCAGCGCCTGCTCATCGGCCGGCTCCACGATCTGACGCCGCGCTAGCGAAGCGAGCGGCGTCGATTCCAGCCGCTTCGCCACGTCGTTTGCCTCAGGAAGCGAATTCAGCGGCCGATAAGCCGCATACACCGCGAGGTCACGCAGGTGCGCGCTGCGCGCAAGCTTGGCGAGCTCGGCGCGCTCGTCTTCGCTTTCCGCAAACACATACTCGGTGTTGAAGCACTGGTGCGCGATGGCGACCAGCGTGTCGACGGGCACGCTGCCTTCCCGCAAGGCTTTGCGCCGCTCGAGCACGAGGAGGTGCTCGAGCTGCGGATCACGGATGACTGTTTCTTCGAGAAGCCTCAGCAGCAGCGGGTCGTTGAATACCTGCTCGGCGCCGCGCGAAAGGGCGGTGCTGCTGATGGGGCGCACGAGCTCGCCCGGGTCTACTGCCGGATGCTCGAGTGCGCGCGCGAGCACGGCGTGCAGCCTCGGGTCGAGCGGATGCCGGAAGTTGAAGAACCGGATCAAGTCGGCGAACTGGGCCCACAGCGTGTCGATTTGCGGCGCGAGCTCGAGGGCTCGCACCATCTCCTCCAACGCTGCCCCGAAGTCCGATCGGCTTGCGAGCGTTTGCGCGCGCGCGGCATGTCCCAGTGCGCGCGAAGGGTCAACCTTACCCGCGATCTGCCGCCGTTTCTTCTCGCCCATCGCTCAAGTATCTCGGCTAAAATCCGCCGCGTGAAGCCGTCGATCGTCTTCCATCCGCTCCTCTGGCGCTGGCGTCCGCCCGCCCTCTAGCCCCCATGGCCGCGCCGGGCCCGCAGTTCGGCGAACCCACCACACTCGAACCACCCTTCATCCAGGGAGCAAGGCTATGAAGCAAATCACGATTGCGGAGGCGATCCAGCGCACGGTCGAGCATCGCGAGGTATTCCACGACGAGATGCTGCACATCATGCGGCAGATCATGCGCGGCGAGCTAAGCCCCGCGCAGATCGCCGGCTTCATCATCGGCCTGCGCGTGAAGAAGGAGACCATCGGCGAGATCGCGGCGGCGGCCCAGGTGATGCGTGAGCTCGCCACGCCGGTCGAAGTCGGCGACGATCGCCACCTCGTCGACACCTGCGGCACCGGCGGCGACTCGGCGCACACCTTCAACGTTTCGACCTGCTCGGCCTTTGTCGCGGCCGCGGCGGGCGCGAAAGTGGCGAAGCACATGGGCCGCTCCGTGTCCTCGTCCTCCGGCAGCGCGGAAGTGCTCGAGGCCCTGGGCGCGCAGATCAACCTGAGCCCGGCGGAAACCGGGTTGGCGCTGGAGAAGCTCGGCATTGGCTTCATGTTCGCGCCGGCGCACCACGCCGCCATGAAGCACGCCGCCCCGGTGCGCAAGGACCTGGGCGTGCGTACGCTCTTCAACATCCTCGGACCCCTCACCAATCCCGCTGGCGCCAAGAACCAAGTGATGGGCGTCTTCCACGGCGACCTCGTCGGCATCCAGGTGCGCGTGCTGCAGCGCCTGGGCTCGAAGCACGTGATGGTGGTCTACGGGCTCGATGGCCTGGACGAGATCTCCATCTCGGGCGAGACCCTGGTCGGCGAGCTGGTCAACGGGCAGATCAACGAATACGTCCTGCATCCCTCGCATTTCGGCCTCGAGCTCTACGACCGGCGCGCCATCCAGGTGAACAGCGTCGAGGAGTCTAAAGCGATGATCCAGGCAGTGCTCGACAACCAGCCAGGGCCCGCCCACAACATCGTCGCCATGAATGCAGGTGCCGCGATCTACGTCGCGGGTCTCGCGCCCAGCCTGAAAAGCGGGATTGAGCGCGCCAGCCAGGCGATCTCGAGCGGCGCAGCGAAGCACAAGCTGGAGGAGTTCATCGCCTTCACTAAAAAGCTGAAGAAGTGACCATCCTCGAGCGCATCCTCGAGGTTAAACGCACCGAAATCGCCGCGGCGAAGGCCCGCATTTCGCTCTCTGCGCTGGAGAAGAAGGCAGCCGCGGCGCCACCGGTGCGCGATTTCGTCGGCGCCCTACGAAGCCACAAGCCCGCCGTCATTGCCGAGATCAAGAAAGCGAGCCCGTCGCGCGGCGTGCTGCGGGCCGACTTCGATCCGGCGGCGATCGCGAAGAGCTACGAGAAAGGCGGCGCGGCGTGCATTTCGGTCCTCACCGACCGCCAGTTCTTCCAGGGGGATCCGGCACACCTTGTGGCCGCTCGCGCCGCGTGCTCGCTTCCGGCGCTGCGCAAGGACTTCGTTATTGATCCTTACCAGGTGTTCGAATCGCGTGCGCTCGGCGCCGATTGCATCCTGCTCATCGCCGCGTGCCTCAAGCCGGCGGAAATGGCCCGGCTGGAAGAAGCAGCAGCGGGGCTCGGCATGGCGGTTCTCGTGGAAGTGCACGACGCGTTGGAACTCGAAGCAGCGCTTTCGCTCGAGACGCCGCTGCTCGGAATCAACAACCGCAACCTCAAAACCTTCGAGACGCGCCTCGAAAACACCTTGGAACTCCTGTCCCGCGTGCCGGAAGACCGCACAGTGGTCACCGAGAGCGGGATCCTCTCCACGGCGGACGTCGCCCGCATGCGCGGGGCGGGCGTCAACGCGTTCCTAGTGGGCGAAGCGTTCATGCGCGCCCAAGACCCCGGAAACGAGCTTTCCACGCTGTTTCGCTAGCCGCTGCTTCTGCTGCAGCGCAGCAAATGTTGTTGGTTATACGCAACGCCATGAGGCCTTTTCGACGCTGCGGAACGACGCTCCCTTGGTGCCCCATTGGCATTTCGGCACACTGCCCGGGACTTCTCGACTGAGGGGTTGGTGGGAGACCGATCGGCTCTCGCCTGTTTAAACCAGAGAGGAGTAAGGCATGCAAAAGAAACTTCTAACCTTGGCGGTGGCTGGGGCCCTGGCCGCTCCCGGCATCGCGCTCGCGCAATCGAGCGTCGAGGTGTACGGCTTCATCAACATGCATATTGGCCAATTCAAGTTCAAGGACGCTACGGACCGGACGACCAACCCGGACGTGAGCAAGTTCGATGTGATGAGCGCCGGTTCCAACGCTGGCGTTCGCGGTCGTGAGACGCTGGGCGGGGGCCTGTCGGCCTGGTTCCAGATCGAAACCAACACCGGCTTCGAGCGTTCGAACAACGTCGCGCACACGTCGGGCTTCGCCTCGCGCAACTCGGCGGTCGGCCTGCAGGGTGGCTTCGGTAACGTGTTCATCGGCCAGTGGACGACGCCTTGGGCGGACCTCGACTCGCTGTGGTCCATCGGCACCGTCGGTGGTCTCGGCCCGGTGACCGCCATCATCGGCCGTCGCGAGACGACCGGCGCGGCGAACAACTTCAACTGCTCGAACGCGGGCAGCGGCACGACAGCGGCTGTAGGCGGAACGTGCGACAGCGTGGAAGGCGGCGCAGGGGTTGGGCACGCATTCTGGCGCCGTGTCTCGAACGCGTTCTTCTACCAGTCGCCGGTGTTCGCTGGCGGCGCCCAGGCCAAGTTCGCCTGGCAGACCAACCAGGACAAGGCAGCGGGTCCGACGGTCGTCAACCAGGATCCGTCCCTCATGTCGGGCTCGGTCCAGTGGGCCGGCATGGGTGGCCGTGCGCGCATCGGCCTGGCGCTCGACCGTCACAAGGACTTCACCACGCCGGGCAAGACCGATACCGGTTGGGCGATAAAAGGCGGCTGGAACTTCGGTGTGGCCGACATCGGCCTCGCACTGGAGAACAACACGTACAAGACCCCGGCGGGCGATTGCAAGGCCAAGCAGTATGGCGTGGCTCTCGCGGTCCCGGTCGGACAAGGCGCTATCCGCGCTTCATACGCGAAGGCGAAGGACATCGAGGGCACCTACACCGGTGCGGTCGTAACCCCTGTTGGCGGCGCAGCCGCGACCGGCAGCTGCGGCGCCGCGCCGACAGCTGCAGCCCCGTCCAACGACAACGGTGCGACGCAGTGGAACCTCGGGTACGACCATCGCTTCTCCAAGCGCACCACGGTTGGCTTCGGCTACGCGACGATCAAGAACGACGCGGGCGCCGGCGGCAACACGTTCGTCTGGAGCGGCATGTCGAGCACGCAAAGCGGCGCTTCGCTTCTCGCGCCCATCGGTACCGACATCAGCGTGCTGTTCGCGAACATCGTTCACCGCTTCTAGAAAAGCGGAGCAGCACTTTCAAACGGGCGCCTTCGGGCGCCCGTTTTTTTTGGTTTACGATCGCCGGATGCAGTTCGTGGGCGATTTCCAGATCGACGGTGAAATCTGCGACCGGCTGGTCGCGCTCCATCGCGCTTGCGACCGCAAGGGACTGGTGAAGCGCGGTGTCGTCGGCAAAGGCCAGTACAGGGTCGTCAACCCGGAGAAGAAGGATTCCTTCGACATTGCGACCGACGAGCTGCCGCCGGCCCTCGCGAACGAGTACGGGCTAGACCGCTTTTACGCCGAGCTGCAGCGTTGCCTGGATCTTTACGTCAAGCAGCATCCACTTCTCGAACAGCTGGGTACGTTCCGGGTCACGGAGTCGCCCAGCATGCAGCACTACCGGCCCGGCGGCGGGTTCAAGACTGCGCACTTCGAGCGCGCGAATTTCACGACGACCACGCGCATGCTCGTCTGGATGACCTACCTCAACGACGTGAAGGACGGCGGCGGCACGCACTTCCTTTACCAGAAGCACACGTTCGAGGCGCGCCGCGGGCGTACGCTCATCTGGCCATCCGATTTCACCCACGCCCACCACGGGGTCGTGTCTCCGACGGAGCACAAGTACATCATTACGGGCTGGTTTAATTTCGTCCCGGAGCCTCCGAAGCAATGAGCATCGATCGCTTTATCGGCGAATTCGACCGTGCACTGCGCGCGATCGTCGGGGTGGCGAACGCTTCGCGCGCCTCGCCGGGCGAGGGCAAGCCGGAGGCCGAGCTGGACCCACGCGAGCGCGCCCATGTGGCGGGGTTGATGCGCGTCAACCATGTCGGGGAGGTCTGCGCCCAGGCGTTGTACCAAGGCCAGGCGCTCACGGCACGCGATCCCCGCGCGAAGGCGGCGCTGCAGCAGGCCGCCCGGGAGGAGGAAGATCATCTTGCCTGGAGCGCGGATCGCATTCGGGAGCTCGGTGGTCGGCCGAGCCTCCTCAATCCGCTGTGGTACGCAGGGTCGCTGGCGATGGGCGCCTTTGCCGGCGCCATGGGCGACCGGTGGAATCTCGCCTTCCTCGCCGAGACCGAGCGTCAGGTCGAGGAGCATCTCACGGGTCACATCGACAAGCTGCCGCCCGGAGACGAACGCACGCGCGCGCTCGTCGAGGCGATGCGCGAGGATGAGGCCAAGCACCGCGCGACGGCGGTGGGCCTTGGCGCAGCGGAGCTTCCTGCGCCGGCACGAGCCGCGATGCGCTTCGCGTCCAAGGTGATGACGACGATCGCTTACCGCATCTAATCTTCGATCAGCTCGAAGTCCTTCGTGATCTCGGCGGTCTTGGCGAGCATGATCGAGGCCGAGCAGTACTTCTCGTGAGACAGGCGAATCGCGTGCTCGACGAGGTTGCGCTTGAGGCTGCGGCCGCGCACCACGAAATGCATGTGGATCTTGGTGAAAACCTTGGGATCGGCGGCGGCGCGCTCGGAAGTCACCTTCACTTCGCAGCCGCGGACGTCCTGGCCGCTTTTCTTGAGGATCACGACCACGTCGTAGGCGGTGCAGCCGCCGGTACCGACGAGCACCATCTCCATCGGGCGCGGGGCGAGGTTGCGTCCGCCGCCATCGGGGGCGCCGTCCATCGTCACCACGTGGTTACTGCCGGTTTCGGCGAGGAAAGTCATGCCTTCCCCGCTCCAGCGCACCGTGCATTCCATGATTCCGTCCTTTTTCGGTACAACGGCCATTTTTTTGTGTAAAATCCGCGGCTTTCCGCAATTCAGCACCGGCATGAAAACCTATAGCGCCAAGGCAGGCGAAGTCGAGCAGGGCTGGTACGTCGTCGACGCCCAGAACAAGGTGCTCGGCCGCCTCGCTGTCCAGATCGCCTCGCGGCTGCGCGGCAAGCATAAGCCGCAATACACGCCGCACGTCGACACCGGCGACTACATCGTAGTCGTGAACGCGTCGAAGCTTCGCGTCACCGGCCGCAAGGCCGAACGCAAGGTCTATTACCGGCACAGCGGGTTCCCCGGCGGCATCAAGGCGACGACATTCGACAAGATGCATGCGGCCCGCCCGGAGCGCGTGCTGCAAAAGGCGGTGAAGGGCATGCTGCCCAAGGGGCCGCTCGGCTACGCGATGCTGCGCAAGCTGAAGGTGTATGCCGGGGGGGCGCACCCTCACTCGGCTCAGCAACCCAAGAATCTGGAGATCTGATGGTCGGCGATTATTACTACGGCACGGGGCGGCGCAAGAGCGCCGTGGCCCGCGTCTTCCTCAAGCCGGGCAAGGGCGGCTTCGTCGTCAACGGAAAACCGGTCGATGTGTTCTTTGCCCGCGAGACGGGCCGCATGGTCGTGCGCCAGCCGCTCGACCTGACCAAGAACCTGTCGGCGTTCGACATCCTGGTGAACGTGTACGGCGGCGGCGAGAGCGGGCAGGCCGGCGCGGTGCGACACGGCATCTCGCGCGCGTTGATTGAGTATGATGCCGGACTGAAAGGCACGCTGAGCGCGGCGGGTCTCGTGACACGCGACGCGCGAGAAGTCGAGCGAAAAAAGGTCGGACTGCACAAGGCCAGGCGGCGCAAGCAGTACTCGAAACGTTGACCGGACGAGTTGTTCGGAACTGAAAGCCGCCCTCGGGCGGCTTTTTTGTTTTAGAGGCACACGATGATCAAGGCGGGAATAGTCGGCGGCACCGGATACACAGGCGTTGAGCTCCTGCGCCTGCTTTCCCAGCACCCGGAAGTCGAGCTGCGCGCCATCACCTCCCGCAAGGAAACCGGCACCGCGGTGACGGCGATGTTCCCGGGGCTGCGGGGCCATGTCGATCTCAGGTTCAGCGAGCCGAGCGCGCAAGGCCTGCGGGGGTGCGACGTGGTTTTCTTTGCCACGCCCAACGGCGTGGCGATGAACGAGGCGCGCGCGGTGCTCGACGCCGGCGCGCGCATCGTCGACCTTTCAGCCGATTTCCGCATCCGCGATGTGGCCGAATGGGAGCGCTGGTACAAGATGAAGCATGGCGCGCCGGAGCTCGTGCGCGAGGCGGTGTACGGCCTGTGCGAAGTGAACCGCGAGCAGATTCGCGGCGCACGCCTGGTCGCGAATCCCGGGTGCTATCCGACGGCGACGCAGCTCGGCTTCCTGCCGCTGGTCGAAAGTGCCGTGGTCGATACCGAGCACCTCATTGCCGACGCCAAGTCCGGCGTGAGCGGCGCCGGGCGCAAGGCCGAGCTGCCGCTCACCTTCTCGGAGGCGGCAGACAATTTCGCCGCGTATAACGTCGCGGGGCATCGGCACTGGCCGGAGATTCGCCAGGGGCTCGCGCTCGCGGCGAAGAAAGAGGTCGGCCTGGTCTTCATCCCACACCTCACCCCGATGATCCGCGGCATCCATGCCACGCTTTACGCGCGCATCACGCGGGAGGTCGATTTCCAGGCGCTGTTCGAAAAGCGCTATGCGCGCGAGCCGTTCGTCGATGTGATGCCGCCCAGTAGCCACCCCGACACCCGTTCGGTACGCGCCGCGAACGTCTGCCGCATCGCAGTGCACCGCCCGCCGGAAAACACCGGCAAGGCGCAAACGCTGGTCGTGCTCTCCGTGATCGACAATCTGGTGAAGGGCGCCGCGGGCCAGGCAATCCAGAACATGAACCTCATGTTCGGTTTTCCAGAGACGACGGGCCTCGCGCAGGCGCCCGTGGTCCCGTAAGGCGCCTCGCTTGAAGCGCGACATATCCGGGCGCTGGTCTAAGTTCCGGCAGCGCTACGGCATCGCTGCACCTCGTGTCGCGGTGCACTCGCATATTGCCTGGTACTGGCGCTGGCTCGGAGTCGCGCTGCTCCTGGGTGTGTCGGCGGCTAGCGCGGCCTGGATCTACGACGCCGGCCGGCGCTTCGCCGGTTTCGACCAGAGCGAGGTGCAAGACGAGCTGACGACCGCAAAGCACGAGCTCGCCGCCGCCCAGGCGGAGCTCGAGCAGTTGCGCGCGGCGGCCAACGCCGCGGAACGCCGACTGTCGATCGAGCGCACGGCCCAGGTCAAGCTGGCGCAGCAAATCAGGACCCTCGAGCAGGACAACGCGCGAGTGAAAGAAGAGCTTGCCATGCTGGAGAGCATGCTCTCGTCCGAGGCGCGCGCCGGTAACACGCTCACCATTTACCGGTTCAAGGTCGAGCCAGAAGTCCTGCCGGGCGAATACCGTTATCACCTGCTGCTCGTCACCCCGCGCGCGAGGCGCGAGCGGGACTTCACGGGCCGCATGGAGCTCGTGGTCAGCCTGACGGAAGGGGGTCAGAATGCTATGATGAGCTTCCCGGAACCCGGCAATGCAGGCGCTGCGGAGTTCCGGCTGGCGTTCAAGTACTTCCGGCGCGTAGAAGGCACTTTCCGGGTGAATCCCAAGGCGCGCGTCGAGAACGTCCAGGTTCGCGTCTACGAGACTGGTTCGAACCAGCCGCGCGCAACGCACACCGTAAGCCTGTAAGGGTCAGGGAGGGGATATGTTCCAGAAACCGAGCAAGCCGCAAAACCGCATCGACAGCCTGATCGGGGCCACCACGCGCATCGAGGGCAACGTCGTGTTCAGCGGCGGGCTGCGCGTCGACGGCGTGGTCCGCGGCAACGTCGCGGCGCTGGCCGAGCAACCAGGCACCCTGGTCGTGTCTTCGGATGCGCGCATCGATGGCGAAGTGCAGGCCGCGCACGTCGTGGTCAACGGCATGATCAACGGCCCGGTCCATGCGACCGAAACCCTAGAACTCCAGTCGGGTTCCCGGGTCAAAGGGGACGTGTACTACAAGACCATCGAAATCCATCAGGGCGCCGTGGTGGATGGTCGTCTCGTGCACCAATCCGCCGAGATCAAGGGCGTGGAGCTCAAGCTCGCCTCCGGCGGGTAACCAGAGGATAATGGCTGCATGAACGCACGCACTGAGATGGGAACCGAGGGCGAAGTCGCCGAGATGCCCACCCCGCTGGTCTTCAGCGACAGCGCGGCCAACAAGGTCAAGCAGCTCATCGAGGAAGAAGGCAACTCGGAGCTCAAGCTTCGCGTCTTCGTCACCGGCGGCGGCTGCTCGGGCTTCCAGTACGGCTTCACATTCGACGAAGTGAAGAACGAAGACGACGCCGTGATGGAGAAAAACGGCGTGCAGCTGCTCATCGACCCGATGAGCTACCAGTACCTGGTCGGCGCCGAAATCGACTACCAGGAAGGCCTCGAAGGCGCACAGTTCGTGATCAAGAATCCGAACGCGCAAAGCACCTGCGGCTGCGGGTCGTCCTTCTCGACCTGACCTGATTCTGCTGCAGAGAAAAGGGGCCTGGGGGCCCCTTTTTATTTCGAGTCGAGCAGCGCGACGCTGCCGTTCGCCAGCAGATCGAGCCGCGCGACCAGCGGCTGGGCATGCGCCTGAAATGCACCCAGTTGCTGCGCCGGCACCGGCGAGGCCGCGGGGAGCGTGATTGACATCGGGTTACGGGCCTGGCCCGCGATGCGGAACTCGTAATGCAGATGCGGACCGGTTGCCCAGCCGGTCTGGCCGACGTACCCGATAGTGTCGTTCTGGGCGACGCGCGCGCCCCGGCGTACCGCGATGCGGCTGAGATGGGCGTACAGCGTTGAGTACTGGCCGTTGTGGCGGAGGATGACGACGTTGCCGTAGCCGCCCTTGGGGCCAGCGTGCTCGACGATCGCATCGCCAATGGCGCGCACCCGCGTGCCGGTCGCAGCGGCGTAGTCGAGCCCCTGGTGCTTGCGCCAGCTGCCGTGGATCGGATGCATGCGCATCCCGAAGCCCGAGCTCACGCGTGAGAACTCGAGCGGCGAGCGCATGAAGGCCTTGCGCAGGTTGCGCCCATCGGGCGCGTAATAGCTCGTGCCGAACTGCACCGCGCGCAGCGCCCGGCCCTGGTTGACGAATTCGGCGGCCAGCAGCCTGCCTGCCCGAACCGGGCGGCCGCCGAGGTGGTGCAGCTCGTACACCACGGTGAAGCGATCGCCCTTGCGCAGGTCACGGTAGAAATCGATGTCGCCGCCGAAGATGTCGGCAAGCTGCATCGCGATGGAGTCGGGAACGCCGACCGCGTCGGTCGCCGCAAAAAGGGAGCTGCGGATGACGCTCGATTTCATCGTGACCCGAGTCTCGAGCGCCGCCTGCTCCTCTACGGCTCGATAGCCTTCGCCTTGGCGCGAAATGCGCACGAGCGTGTCGCGGCCGGTGAGGAAGCTGAGGGATTCCGGGACGCCGTCCGCGGAGACTTCGGCGCGCACCGTGGAACCGGAGCGCAGGCTGCGAAGCGCGGGCATGCGTTTGATAATGGCGACCTGTGCGTCGTCGATGCCCAGGCGCTCGAGAAAACCGGCCAGCGTGTCGCCACGCTGGAACTGCTCTTCGTTAATGAATCGGGCAGGAGCCGGAACCTCGCGGCCCTTGAGCGCAAGGGGCTCGATGAGTGGCGCTGCCTGCGGCGCCAGCTTCGCCTCTTCGCGCGGCGCGATGGTGGCGAACGCAGCCACGGCGCCGGAAACGGCGAGCACCGCGATGGCCATCGTTCGCTTGATTGTCACAGGCAGCAGCATCGAATCGGCTAGAATCCCTTTCTATTCAGAAGCCTGCGCAGTCTAGCAAAGGCCCGCCAAGCCGCAATCGAACATGTCCGCCATTAAGCAGGCCATTCAGACCATCCGTCGGGGGTCCGAGGAGCTCATCGTGGAAGATGAGCTCGCCCGCAAGCTCGGCACCGGCCGCAAGCTGCGCATCAAGCTCGGGCTCGACCCCACGGCGCCCGACCTGCACCTCGGCCACACGGTAGTGATCAACAAGCTGCGCGACTTCCAGGAGCTCGGCCATCAGGTGCAGTTTCTGATCGGCGACTTCACCGGGATGATTGGCGACCCCACGGGCAAGAACCAGACACGGCCGCCGCTCACGCGTGACGAAATCCTCGCCAACGCGCACACCTATCGCGAGCAGGTGTTCAAGATCCTGGATCCTGACCGCACGCAGATCCTGTTCAACTCGGAGTGGTCGGACAAGCTCGGCGCCGAAGGCATGATCCGGCTCGCTTCGCGCTATACCGTGGCACGGCTCCTCGAGCGTGACGACTTCAGCAAGCGCTTCAAGGGCAACCAGCCCATCGCCGTGCATGAGCTCCTTTATCCGCTTATGCAGGGCTACGACTCGGTAGCAATGAAAGCCGACGTCGAGCTTGGCGGCACCGACCAGAAATTCAACCTCCTGGTGGGACGCGAGCTGCAGAAGGACTACGGCCAGGAGCCGCAGTGCGTGCTCACCATGCCGCTTCTCGAAGGGCTCGACGGACGCGACAAGATGTCCAAATCGCTCGGCAACTACATCGGCATCGCCGAGGCGCCGCAGGAGATGTTCGGCAAGCTGATGTCCATTTCGGACGAGCTCATGTGGCGCTACATCGAGCTGCTGTCCTTCCAGCCGCAATCGCAAGTCGGGCAGTGGAAGAAGGGCATCGCAGACGGCGGCAATCCGCGCGACGTGAAGATCGAGCTCGCCAAGGAGATTGTGGCGCGGTTCCACAGCGCTCGGGCGGCCGAGGCGGCCGAGGCCGAATTCGCCCAGCGCTTTCGCCACGGCGTGCTGCCGCAGGACATGCCGGAAGTGTCCGTGCAAAGCCCGCCCGACGGCCTGCCGCTCACGCAGCTTCTCAAGCTCGCGCAGCTTACCGCGAGCGCTTCCGAGGCGGCGCGCGCCATCGAGCAGGGCGGCGTTCGCATCGACGGCGAGCGTGTCACCGATCGGGCGCTGCGCCTCCTTCCGGGCAGGACGATCACCGTGCAGGTCGGCAAACGCAAATTCGCACGGGTGCGCGTTGCCTAAGCAGCCGGCCTACGAGGTCTATGCGCTGAAATATGCGCACCACGCGCGTCGCGCGGCCGACAACTTCATCGGCGGCGACCCTCACGACGGTCCGATGCCTCTCGATTACTTCGTGTGGCTGATCCGCGGCGAGGGCCGCGAGATCGTCGTCGATACCGGCTTCTCCGCTGCAGTCGCAGCGAAGCGGGGGCGCGAGCACCTGCGCTGCCCGGCCGCCAGCCTGTCTCTCCTGGGCGTGGACGCGAGCCACGTGAAGGATGTCGTGGTCACGCACCTGCATTACGACCACATCGGCAACTTCGATCTCTTCCCGGGCGCGACGCTGCATCTGCAGGAGCTCGAGATGCGCTACGCCACCGGGCGCTACATGTGCAGCGAGTGCTTCCGCGGTGCTTTCGATGCCGAGGACGTCGTCGGCATGGTGCGCCGTGTATACGAAGGCCGGGTGCGCTTCCACGACGGGGAGAGCCAGCTCGCCGCCGGGATCTCGCTGCATCTGATCGGCGGACACACGATGGGGCTGCAGGTGGTGCGCGTCGCGACGCGGCGCGGGTGGCTCGTGCTCGCATCGGACGCCAGCCATTTCTACGCCAACATGGAACAGGCGCGGCCGTTCCCGATCGTGTGGTCGGTCGCCGACATGCTCGACGGCTACGAGCGCATGCGCACGCTCGCCGCTTCGCCCGCGCACATCATTCCGGGCCATGACCCACTGGTGCTCGAGCGCTACCCGGCACCCGAGCGCTCGATGCAAGGCATCGTTGCGCGCCTGGACTAGCGCCTGTAAAAAGAGGAACCCGATGCGTCATCCGCTACTCATGATCAGCGCCATCGCCGCGGCGCTCGCGTTGCCCGCGCATGCGCAGCAGCCGTCCACCAAGAACCTGAAGATGCAGTCCACGTGGCCCGCCAGCCTCACGCTTCAGGACAACTTCCGGTTTTTCGCCGAGCGCGTCGACAAGCTGACCGCCAGCCAGCTGAAGATCGAGGCAATGGCGGCGGGCCAGGTCGTGCCGGCGTTCGAAGTGCTCGACGCCACGCACAAGAAGGTGATCGACGGCGCGCACGCGGTCTCGTACTACTGGGTGGGCAAGAACAAGGCGGCGACGCTGTTCTCCTCGACGCCGGCGGGGCCGTTCGGCATGGACCAGGTCGACTTCATCGGCTGGCTCTACGAAGGCGGCGGACTCGACCTGTGGTGGGAGTTCTACCAGAAGGAGCTCAAGCTCAACGTGCTCGCGTTCCCGATCCTGCCGTCGAGCCCGCAGGCATTCGGCTGGTTCAAGCGGCCGATCAAGAATCTTGCCGACTTCAAGGGCATGAAGTGCCGCCAGACCGGCATCGTCGCCGAGATCTTTCAGAAGATGGGCATGACGACGGTGAACATGCCGGGGGGCGAGATCGTGCCCGCGGCGCAGCGCGGTGTGATCGACTGTGCCGAGTGGGTCGGCGGCATCGAGGATCTGCGCCTCGGCCTGCCGCAGGTGTGGAAGTACCACTATGTCCCGGGCCTGCACGAGTCGAGCGCGATCGGCGAGCTGATGATCAACACGGATGTGTGGAAAGGCCTCGCGCCCCAGCACCAGGAGGCGATCCGCTCTGCGACGACGGAAACTTTCCTGCGCTGGTGGGCGAAGTGGCAGAAGCAGAATGCCGACGCGATCGAAGAAATGCGCACCAAGCACGGCACGCAGATCCTGCGCACGCCGCCGGACATCCTGACCGCATTCCTCAGGGCCTGGGACGAGATCGCGAAGGAGGAGTCCGCCAAGAGCCCGTTCTTCAAGCGCGTGCTCGACTCGCAGCGCGACTACGCATCCAAGGTGGTGCCGGCGAAGCGCTTCATGAACCCGCCGTACTCCTTCGCCGCCAACCACTATTGGCCGGAAAAGCCCGCGCCGAAGGCGCCCCCGAAGAACGACGGCGGCAAGTAAGCCCTTTTCTTTGGGTTTGACCTTTCGACAGCGCTCCGTGTAGTCTGCCCTTCGCCTTACGAAACCACCTTAGAGGAGGAGGGTAACCATGGGGCAATTCGTCAAATCCCTGGTCGTGCTCGCGGCGCTTGCCGCGACCGGCGCGGCCCAGGCGCAACAAACGGTCAATCTGAAGATGCAGGCGACGTGGCCTGCGAGCCTGACGCTTTACGAGAACTTCACCTTCTTCGTCGAGCGCGTAGGCAAGATCTCGAACGGCACGCTGAAGATCGACGCCATGCCTGCCGGCCAGGTCGTGCCGGCATTCGAGGTGCTCGACGCCACGCACAAGAAAGTGCTCGACGGCGCGCACGCGTGGTCGGGCTACTGGGTCGGCAAGAACAAGGCCGCGATCCTGTGCACCGGCGGTCCCGGCGGCACTTTCGGCATGGACATGATCGATGCCATCGGCTGGATGCATCACGGCGGCGGCAACGAGTTCTGCAACGAGTTCTTCCAGAAAGAGCTGAAGCTCAACGTCCACTGGCTGCCGATCCTGCCGTCGGGCCCGCAGGCCTTTGGCTGGTTCAAGCGCCCGGTGAAGAACCTGGCCGACTTCAAGGGCATGAAGTGCCGGCAGACGGGCATGGCGGCCGAGGTGTGGCAGCGCATGGGCATGACGACGGTCAACATGCCTGGCGGCGAGATCATCCCGTCCGCGCAGCGCGGCGTGATCGACTGCGCCGAGTGGGTGGGGGGCGTCGAGGACCTGCGTCTCGGATTCCACAACGTCTGGAAGTACCACTACACGCCCGGCATGCACGAGAACGTCACGATCGGCGAAGTGGTGTTCAACATGGACGTGTGGAAGTCGCTCTCGACCCAGCACAAGGAGATGATCCAGAGCGCGGCCAACGAGGCGTTCCTCATCTGGTGGGCCAAGTGGCAGAAGCAGAATGCCGAGGCCCTGGTCGAGCTTCAGCAGAAGCATGGCGTTCGCATCCTGCGCACCCCGCCGGACATCCTGGTCGAGTTCCTCAAGACCTGGGACACCATCGCGGCCGAGGAGGGCCAGAAGAACCCGTTCTTCAAGAAGGTGCACGACTCCCAGCGCCAGTACGCATCGCTGGTCGTGCCGGCGAAGCGGTTCTACTTCCCGCCGTACTCGTTTGCGGCGAACTACTACTGGCCCGAGGGCGGGGCAAAGCCCGCAGCCAAAGGCGCCGACGCCCAGAAGAAGTAGCGTAGTCACCCACACGGGGGCGGATATCCGCCCCCGTGCGATTTCAGGGGGAGCGAAAGCATGGCCGAGCAGACGAGCGGGCTCATCCACGTAGTGCGCGTCATCGATAAGTTCACCGATGTCACGGGCACTTGGATCGCGTGGCTCAACGTGCCGCTCGTCCTCGCCGTCGCCTACGAGGTGATCGCGCGCTACTTCTTTCACCGGCCGACCATCTGGTCGTTCGACGTGACCTACATGCTCTACGGGACGATCTTCATGCTCGGCGCGGCCTTCGCGCTGCTGAAGGGGGCGCACATCCGCACCGACTTCTTCTACGAGAAGTGGACCGACCGCACGCGCGGCATGGTCGACACCATTTCCTACGTCGTATTTTTCTTCCCCTCGCTCATCATGCTGTTCGCCGCGAGCGCCAACGAAGCCTTGTACGCCTTCAGCATCGGCGAGACCTCCGAGCAGACGCCCTGGCGGCCGATCCTCTGGCCGTTCAAGGCGGTCGTGCCGGTGACCTGCGTGCTGCTCCTCCTGCAGGGCGTCTCCGAGCTCATCAAGAGCTCGTACGCCGCGCGCACCGGCATCGTGCTGGATCACAAGGAAAAGATCGAGATATGAGCTTCGAGATCTTCACCGGCCTCGTGATGCTGGTCGTGATGATCGGCGCGATCTTCATCGGCATCCAGATTTCATTCACGCTGCTTTTCCTCGCGCTCACCTTCGGCTATTTCGCCCTGGGCCGCGTGGTTTTCGACCTCGCCTACTTCCAGACCATCGGCATGATGAAGGAGGAGGTGCTGGCGGCGGTGCCCCTGTTCATCTTCATGGGCTACCTCACCGAGCAGGCGGGGCTGATGGAGCGGCTCTTCTCGGCCCTGCGCATGATGCTCGCCCCGGTGCGCGGGTCGCTCTATATCGTGGTGATCCTGACCTCCACGGTGTTCGCGATGGCGACTGGCATCGTCGGCGCGGCGGTGACCGTGCTTGGCATCATGGCCGGGCCGATCATGATCAAGTCCGGCTATGACGCGCGCCTGTCGGCAGGCGCGATCACGGCCGGGGGCACGCTCGGCATCCTGATTCCGCCCTCGGTGATGCTGATCGTCATGGGCCCGGTGCTCGGCGTTTCGGTGGCCGACCTCTACGCCGCGGCTTTCGGCCCGGGCTTCCTCCTCGCCGCGATCTATCTGGTCTACCTCATCGGCCGCAGCTCCCTCGATCCGAAGCTCGGGCCGCCGGTGCCGCTGGCAGAGCGCGTAGTGGGTATTTACCCGATCATGCGCGAAGTGTTCGTCGGCGTGCTGCCGCTTTTCCTGCTGATCGGCTTCACCCTCGGCTCGATCCTCGCCGGCCTCGCGACACCGACCGAGGCCGCCGGTATCGGCGCCTTCGGCGCAGTGATACTCGCCATCTGCTACCGGCGCCTGACCTATGCCGGGCTCAAGCAAGCCTGCATCAGCGCCATGATGACCTCGAGCATGGTGCTGCTCCTCGCGGTGACGTCGAACATCTTCGGCGCGGTTTTCGCGCGCATGGGCACCGCCAACTGGATCACCGAGGCGATGGTCGCGCTGCCGGTGCCGCCGCTCGTCATGCTCGCCTTCGTCGTGATCCTGATCTTCCTGCTCGGCTGGCCGTTCGAATGGCCAGCGATCATTCTGGTCTTCCTGCCGATCTTCTACCCGGTGGTGGACGCGCTGAAGCCGGCGCTCTCCGCACAGTTCGGCATCCCGCAGGACCTCTTCATGGTCTGGTTCGGTGCCCTGGTGGCGGTCACGTTGCAAACCGCCTATTTGTCGCCACCGGTTGCGATGTCCGCCTATTACCTGAAGCAGGTGGTGAAGGAGTGGTCGCTCGGCACCATCTACAAGGGCATGTTCCAGTTCATGGTGCTGCAATGCGTGGCGATCGCCATCGTGATGTTCGTGCCGCAGATCGCGACCGCGCTGCCGGAGCAGCTGCGCCTCGAGAACCAGTCGATCAAGACCGAGGACGTGGACGACAGCGCCAACAAGCTGGAAGACGAGTACAAGTCCGGCCAGGACGACCCGCAGAACGATCCGAACAGCCTCGAGAAGGACGAGCTGTCGAATCCCAAGAAGTAGATTTTGATTCCCCCGTAGAGCGCGCCGGCACCTGGAGCCTGCGCTGGGATCGATACGCGGGGCGTGATGTCATCGCGCTGTGGGTCGCCGACAGCGACTTCCGCGCACCGCCGGCGGTGCGCGCGGCGCTCCACAGCCGCGTCGAGCATGGTGTGCTCGGCTACACCGCTGCGCCCGAGGAGCTGCGCGAGGCCATCGTCGAATACCTGGCCCGCCGCCATGCCTGGCGCGTCGAGCCGTCGTGGATCGTGTTTCTGCCGGGCGTGGTGCCCGGCCTGCATGTCAGCGCGCGGCGCCTGCTGCAGGCAGACGAGCATGCGCTGATACCCACGCCGGTCTACCACCACTTCAAGTACGCAGTGGAGCTTGCGCCGCGGCCTCATAGCCAGGTTCCCCTGGTCCTCGACCGTGGACGGTGGGTGTGGGACCTCGACGCCCTTCGGGCGGCGCGCAACGATCGCACCCGGGTCCTGTACCTGTGCAATCCGCACAACCCGGGCGGTACGGTGTTCACCCGGGCGGAGCTATTGCGCCTGGCCGAGCTCGCTGCGGGCTGCGTCATCGTGTCGGACGAGATCCACTGCGACCTCGTTCTGGACGAGGGCGCGCGGCATGTGCCGATTGCCAGCCTATCGCCAGAGATTTCCCGGCGCACGGTTACCCTGATGTCGGCGAACAAGGCGTTCAACTTCCCCGCTGCAGGGTGTGCCTGGGCGGTGGTGGAAGATGCCGCGCTGCGCGAAGCCATGTCTGCCGATGTGAAGGCCCACTTCCTGCCTTCGCCTTCGGTTTTCGGGTACGAAGCGACCCTGGCGGCGTTGCACGGCGCCGACGCGTGGCTCGCCGCGCAGCTCAGCTATCTACGCGGCAATCGCGACCTGGTGGAGGCCGAGCTGCCGCTGCCGATGGCGCATGTGGAGGCCACGTACCTGGCGTGGATCGACAGCCGCAGCGTGCCCGATGCCCACGCCTGGTTTCTGAAAAACGGGGTCGCGCTTTCGCCCGGCGAGCAGTTCGGCGCGCCGGGTTTCGTCAGACTGAACTTCGGGACGCAGCGCGAGCGCCTCCGACAGGCGCTGCAGCGCATGCGGCGGGCCCTGAGTTCTGCAGGCTGAGGGCGGCCTGCAGCACCCCCTCGAGGTGCGGATCGCGCACGCCTAGCTCGTGCATGTGTTCCAGAGTGTTGCGGATGTAATCGACGCACGGGCCGCGCTGGCCGATCCCTTGAGCCACCAGCCGGGCGCGGCCGTGCAGGTCGAGCTCGCGCACGTACGCGGGGTGGGCAGGGTCGGCGACGAAGGCCAGCGCGCGCACCCGGCGTCCGCCGCGCAGCTTCGCCGGCACGAGCCTGGGCTGATAGACCCGCCGCGGCATTTCGCGGTGCCATAGCCGCGTCAGGCAGCGCTGCACATCCCGGCTGTCGATACGAAAGGCCATGCCCCAGCACGAGCCGCCTCGGCAAAGGCCCATGACCAGGCCTGGCTTGGTGTGCGTGCCACGGTAGCGGGTCGAAAGGATGCAGAGCGCCCGGTGATAGCCGTGGACGCGGGCGAGGCGCTTCTCCCGGTAGGAAAAGCACGGGGACCACATTAGCGAGCCGTAGCCGAAAACCCAGAGGTCTCCGGCACGCAGCCCGGCGGTGAAGTCTTCGAGCTTCATTCGGCCGGATGCATTATGCCGAAGCGGCTGCGGGGGCTCCCCCTGACAGCGCCCTGTCAACCGTCCCGACCCGGCCGCGTTATTGAGTATCGGATCCGCATTGGATCGACTACCAGAGACCAGGAGATTTCCCCACTATGTTCAAGAAACTGATCGTTACCCTCATTGCCTCGGCGTTCACGCTGACCGCGTTCGCCCAGGCGCAGAAGTCGGACACCGCCCCGAAGGCGCCGTCCAGCACCGAGACGAAGAAGGACACCACCACGAAGGCCGACGCGAAGCCGGCCAAGGGCGAGAAAAAAGCCAAAGCCAAAGGCGAGAAAAAAGCCAAGGGCAAGGCCAAGGCGAAGAGCGACGAAGCCAAGAAGTAAGGCATCGCCCTGAAGGAAAGCCCGGCCCCGGCCGGGCTTTTTTTTGGGCTACAGTCCTCCGATGAGGGCTTTTGCCGTCGTCGTTCTCAGCCTCCTCTCGGGCGCCGTAGCCGCGCAGGACGATTGGCGCGTGCCGTTCATCACCACGCCCGACGAGGTCGTGGAGCGCATGCTGCAGTTGGCCGGCACGCGAGCCGACGATTTCGTCGTCGACCTGGGCTCCGGCGACGGCCGGATCGTCATTACCGCGGCGCGAAAGTTCGGCGCGCGCGGCCTGGGCATCGAGCTCGACGCGAAGCTGGTCGAGGCCTCGCGCGAGAACGCTCGCCACGCCGCTGTTTCCGACCGTGCGCGCTTCGTCCAGGGCGACGTCCTGCTCGCGAATTTTTCCCAGGCGAGCGTGGTCACCGTCTATCTGCTGCCCGATCTCATCGGAAGGCTGCAGGCGCGCTTCGTCGACGAGCTGCGCCCCGGCACGCGCATCGTTTCACACGCCTTTCGCATGACGGGCTGGCGACCGGAGCGCAGCGAAACCATGCGCATTGCACAGCCGCACTTCGGGCAGGGCGACGAAAGCACGCTCTACCTGTGGGTAGTGCCGGCGAATGTACGAGGTGTGTGGGCGGGTGAGGGGCGCCGCATGCGCATCGAGCAGAACTACCAGGAGCTCGACATCGAAGGCGCCACCCAGGCGCGAATCCTCGGTACGGAGGTGTCGTGGCTCTGGCCCGAGGGCCGCTTCAGCGGGCGCGTCGAGCCTGGCCGCATCGCCGGCGAGCTCGCCGGCAAGCCGCTGGTGCTCGTTCGCGAGCGTTAGAGAACCTTTCCTGGATTCATCAGGCCCTCGGGGTCGAGCGCATCCTTCACTTTGCGCATCAGCTCCATCTCGAGCGGCGCCTTGTGCGCGCGGATCTCGTCGCGCTTCAATTGCCCGAGCCCGTGCTCCGCGGAGATCGAGCCGCCCAGCTCCGCCACCACGTCGTACACGATGCGATTGACGCCAACGCGTTCGGCGACGAGCGATTCGGGGCCGACGTTGTAATGGATGTTCCCGTCGCCTACGTGGCCGAAGGCGTATGGGCGCACGTTCGGATAGCGCGCGATGAGCCGCTCGGTCGCGCGCTCGATGAACAGCGCGCTTTTCGATACGGGCACTGCGATGTCGTGCTTCACGTTCGTGAATTGGGCTTCCGGAACCGTTTCGCGGATGCGCCACAGCGCCCGCGCCTGCTCGCCGCTCTGGGCGATCACGGCATCGACCAGGGCGCCGCGCTCGGCCGCGTCCATCAGCGTTTTCTCCACGCGCTCGCGCAGGGCGCGCTCCTCGCCGCTGTCGGCGATTTCGGTGAGCACGTACCAGGGGTGCGCCGCGGCCAGCGGGTCGTGCGTGCCCGGCGCGAATTGGAGAACCGCTTCCACGCAAGTGCGCGACAGGAGCTCGAACGCGCTCAGGCGATCCCCAAGCCGGTCGTGCAGCATCGCGAGGAGCTCGATCGCGGCGGACGGACTGGAGAGCGCGATCCACGCCGTCGCGCTCGCCGAGGGCTTCGGATAAAGGCGCAGCACTGCCGCGGTAATGATGCCGAGCGTGCCCTCGGCGCCGAGGAAGAGCTGCTTCAGGTCGTAGCCGGTGTTGTCCTTGCGCAGGCCGCGCAAGCCGTCCCACACCCGGCCATCGGGCAGCACGACCTCGAGGCCGAGAACCTGCTCGCGTGCCGTGCCGTAGCGCAGCACGTTGATGCCGCCGGCATTGGTCGAGAGGTTGCCGCCGATCTGGCAGCTGCCTTCGGCGGCGAGCGAGACCGGAAACAGGCGCCCGGCTTCGTCGGCCGCGCGCTGCACGTTGGCGAGCACGCAGCCGGCCTCCACGGTCATCGTGTCGTTCAGGCGATCGAGCTCGCGGATGCGATTCATGCGACCGAGCGCCAGCACCACCTCGCGCTGCACTCCCGTGGGAACCGAGCCGCCGCACAGGCCCGTGTTGCCCCCTTGCGGAACGATGGCTACGTTCTCCTGCATGCACAGCGCAACCACGCGCGCGACCTCCGCCGTATTCGCGGGGCGCACGACGCACTCGGCCGGCGCGCAGTACTGCTTGCGCCAATCCATAAAGTACGGGCGGGTGTCGTTCGGCTCGGTGAGGACGTGGGCGGCGCCTACAATGGCGCCCAACCGTTCATGCAGTTTCATTGACGCCGGGGATTCTCTTATGGTGAGCCGCGCAAAGGAAGTAGGGCCGCAACGTTTCCGTGAATCCACGGGACGGTACTACGAGGACTTCGAGGTCGGGCACGTCTACGAGCACCGCCCGGGACGCACGCTCAGCGAGGCGGACAACACCTGGTTCTCGCTCCTCACGATGAACCAGCATCCGCTTCACATCGACGCCGCCTACGGCGCCGCCACGGACTTCGGCAAGCCGCTGGTCAACTCGTGCCTTACGCTCGCCATCGTGACGGGAATGAGCGTGTCCGACGTTAGCCAGAAGACGGTCGCCAACCTCGGTTGGGACAAGATCAGGCTGACCGCGCCGGTGTTCGCGGGCGACACGATCTACGCGGAGTCCGAGGTGATCGGCAAGCGCGAATCAGGCTCGCGCGCGCATCACGGCATCATCACCGTGCGCACCACCGGCAAGAAAGCCGACGGTACCGTATTCATGAGCTTCGAGCGCTCGGCTCTGATTCCGATGCGCGGCCACGCCGTCGATGACCGCCTGGATTACTAGCGCTTTCGCTTTGCTCGCCGCGCTTTCCAGCGCATTGGCGCAGGATGCCGTGGTCGGCGCCGTCATCTCGCAGACCGGGGCGCATGCCGCCGCCGCGGCCGAGTACGGCAAAGGCCTGCGGCTGTGGCAGGAGGAGGTCAACGCGGCGGGGGGCCTCCTCGGCCATCGCGTGGAGCTTCGCATCAGCGACGACGCGTCCGAGGCGGCGCGCGCCGGCGCGGCATACGCCGCATTGATCGAGGGCGGCGCGCAGGTGCTAATCGGGCCCTATGGATCCGCGGCCACCCTCATCGCCATTGCCGAAGCCGAGCGCGCGCGTCGCGTGCTGCTGAATGCCGCCGGACCCTCGGGCCAGGTGCACAAGCGCTCGCCCCGCTACGTCTTCCAGACCGTGCCGCCGTATGCGGCCTACGCCGACGGCGTCCTGGAGCTCGCGCGCGCGGCCGGCGCCGAATCGATTTTCATCCTCGGGCGCGACGACGCGGCCTCGCGCGAGATGGCCGAGGCGGCGCTCGCGCAGGCCTCCAAGTTCAACTTCCGCCATGTCGAGCTCGCACTGTTCCCCGGAACGAGCAATGACTTCCTGCCGCAGCTCTACCAGGCGATGGCCGTGCACGCCGACGCCTGGATCGCCTTCGGCGAGGCGCGCGATGGCGCCGACATGGTGAAGACGCTCAAGCAGCATGGCTACGTGCCCAAGCTTTTCTACGCGCGCGCGAGCGCCGACCCGCGCTTCATCGCCCGCATCGGACAGGACGCCGAGTACGTGCTCGGGTCCAAGGAATACGATCCGCGCTTCGCGTCCGCGGGCAACACCGCCTTTGCCAAGGCCTACGCGGCCAAGTGGTCGTCCCCGCCCGGACCGCTTGCGGCGGCAGGGTATGCCGCCGGCACCGTGCTCGCCGCTGCCGCGCGGCAGGCGGGCACGCTGGAGGCCGACAAACTTCGGGCGGCGCTCGGCACGATCGAGGTCGATACCGTGCTCGGACGTTATCGCGCCGATGCATCGGGCGGCGCGCAGCTCGGCATGAAGCCGGCGGTGGTGCAAACGGTCCGGGGCCGTGCGCAAGCCGTCTGGCCTCGTCCGCTCGCCGCGGGCCGAGAGCTTCTCCCCTTCATCCCGTGGACGGAGCGAAAGGTGGTTCAGTGATTCGATCGTTTCTCTTTACGCCGGCGAACGTGCCGCGGCGCGTGGAAAAGGCGCTCACGCTCGAAGCCGACGCCATCATCCTCGACCTGGAGGACTCCGTCGCACCTTTGGACAAGGCAGCGAGCCGCAAGGCGGTCGTGAACGCTTTGACGAAAGGCCGGCGCAGCCTCCTCTATGTGCGCGTGAACGCGCCTTCGACGTCTTATTGCTACGGCGATCTCGTGGAAACGGTGGCCAAAGGCCTCGATGGCATCGTGGTGCCGAAGATCGAGAGCGCCGCCGACCTGCACGCGATCGACTGGCTCGTCGCGAACCTCGAGCGCGAGCGCGGCATCGAAGAAGGATCTCTGGACGTCATGCCGCAGATCGAGACCGCCACCGGCATGCAGCGGGTGGACCGCATCCTGCAGGCGCGTAACCTGCGCCCGTATCGCGCGCCGTGGCGTGTGAAGCGCGCCTGCTTCGGCGCGGCCGACTATGGCCACGATCTCGGCTTGTCGCCGACGCTGGACGAGCCCGAGCTCGCCGATGCGCGGGCGCGCGTGGTGCTCGCATCGCGGGCGGCGGGCCTCGAGGGTCCGATCGACAGCCCGTGGTTCCATTTCAAGGAGGCGGACGCGTTCGCGCGCGCGCTCGAGCGCAGCCGGCGCAGCGGCTTCCAGGGCCGCTGCTGCGTGCATCCCGATCAGATCGGGCCGGTCAACGCCGCCTACATGCCGAGCGCCGCGGAGATCGCGGCTGCGGAGCGTATCGTCAGCGCCTTCCACGAAGCCGAGAAGCGCGGCGCGGCGGCGATCCAGGTCGACGGGCAGATGATCGACTACCCAGTCGCCTACCGCGCGCAAGCAATGATCGAGGCGGTGCGCAAGGTCAAGGTGCGGTGAATCTGGATGTCGTGTTGGGGTACGCGCGCGCTCACCGGGCGCTGCGCATGAGGGTGTTTCTCGCCTCCGTGGCAATCCTGCTCTGCGCGGGCTGCGAGTCGCTCTCTTATTACGGGCAGGCGATCGGCGGCCACCTGCGCCTTATGGCGGCAGCGCGCCCGATCGACTCCTGGCTCGGCGATCCTGCCACGCCGGCGGAGCTCAAGGCCCGGCTCGAGGTCGCGCAGCGCATCCGCCAGTTCGCCTCGCGCGAGCTGCATCTGCCCGATAACGGCAGCTATCTGTCCTATGCGGACCTCGGTCGGCGCTTCGCGGTTTGGAACGTCTTCGCGGCGCGCGAGCTGTCGGTCGATCCGCGCCCCGAGTGCTTCCCGGTCACCGGGTGCGTCGCCTATCGCGGCTTCTACTCCGAGGACGAAGCGCGGCGCCACGCGGCAAAGCTGCGCGCGGACGGCTACGACGTGTACGTCGGCGGCGTGCTTGCCTACTCGACGCTCGGCTGGTTCGACGACCCCCTGCTCTCCACCTTCATCCGCTATCCCGACTCCCAGGTCGCACGCCTGGTGTTCCACGAGCTTGCGCACCAGGTGGTCTACGCGAAGCACGATACGACGTTCAACGAGTCATTTGCCGTGGTGGTGGAGGAGGAGGGCGTGCGCCGCTGGCTGCAATCCGAGGGGCGCAGCGCCGAGCTCGCCGCGTTCCAGGAAGCTCAGGGGCGAAAGCGCGAGCTCGCCGCGAGGATCAAGGAGACGCGCGAGCGCCTGAAGCTGATTTATGCCGGAACTCTCTCGCGCGAGCAGATGCTCGAGCAGAAACGCGGCGAGTTCGCGCGCCTGCGGACGTCGTTTCCGCAGTTCGTGCCTGCTGAGCCGAACAATGCGTTCCTCGTCTCGATCGCGCTCTACAACGAGCTGGTGCCGGCGCTGGAGCGTGTGCTCGCCGAGGCGGGCAGCCTGGACACCTTCTACGAGCGCTCGCGCAAGCTCGCCGCGAGCGAAGTTGAACGCCGGCAGCTACGCGCTCAGCTGAGCGCGATGTCGACGATCTTGCGGTAGGCCGGACGCTCGCAAAGGCGGGCGAACCAGCGTTCAAGTCCCGGCAGGGGCGGCCGTTCGATCGGCAGGCGCATCCAGAGCTGCACATGGCAGCCGAGGGGGATATCACCCATCGTGAGCGCGGTCCCGCCCAAGAATGGTTTGTCGCGCAGGGTTTGGTCGGGTGCCGCGAGCATCTCGCCGCACTTGCGGACCGCCTCCGCGATCGCCTTGGTATCGCGCTGTTCGGGCGGCGTGCGCACCAGCGGCCAGAACACCGGGCGCTGGAACTCGCGCGAGAAGCTGTGGGTCCAGTCCATCCAGCGGTCCGCATCCGCTCTTTGCCGGGGATCCGTGGGCCAGAGCGATCCGGAGCCATGCTTCGCGCCCAGATAGCGGACGATGGCATGCGATTCCCACAGCGTGAAGCCGCCATCCTCGATCGTCGGCACGAGTCCGGTCGGATTCATGCGCTTGTAGTCGGCGGTGTTGTTGACGCCGAACTGCATGCCGGCATCGATGCGCTCGTACTTCAGGCCGAGCTCCTCGGCCGCCCAAAGCGCCTTCTTTACGTTGACCGAGTTGACCCGGCCCCAGATTTTCAGCATCAGAAGCCTACGGCCTGCCCATCCCTGCGCGGGTCGCTTGCGGTGAAGTAGCCGCCGTCGAGCTTCCACGCGAGCTGCGCGCTGCCGAACTGGTTGTAATCGTCGATGGTGACGATGCGGTGCCCGCGGCGCTGCAGCTCCTCGAGCGTGGAGGCGGGAAAGCGGCCTTCCTCCACGCTGACGTCGAGCCCTTGCACGACGCGAAAGCGCGGCCCGTCGCACGCCGCCTGCGGGCTCTGGCCATAGTCGGCGATGCGCACCAGCACCTGCGCGTGCCCCTGCGGCTGCATGGTGCCGCCCATCACGCCGAAGCTCATCACCGGCTTGCCGGCTTTCGTGACGAAGCCGGGAATGATCGTCTGGTATGGGCGCTTCTTCGGACCCACGCAGTTCGGGTGCCCCGGCTGCACGACGAAGGTGCCGCCGCGGTTCTGCAGCGAGATGCCGTCGACCACCACGCCCGAGCCGAAGCCCATGTAGTTCGACTGGATGAAGGAGACCATCATCCCGGAGGCGTCCGCGGCTGTGAGGTAGACGGTGCCGCCCTTCGGCGGCGCGCCGTGCTTGAAGTCCTGCGCGCGCTTCATGTCGATGAGCTTTGCGCGCGACGCAAGATAGGACTTGTCGAGCAGAGCCTTCGGCGTCACGTCCTTCATGTAGTCGCTGTCGGCGACGTAGCGCCGCGCATCCGCGAAGGCGAGCTTCTGCGCCTCGATCTGCAGGTGCACGCTATCCGGTCCATCGACCTCGTGAGAGCGCACGTCGAAATGCTCGAGCATGCCGAGCGCCATGAGCGCGACGATGCCCTGGCCGTTGGGCGGGATCTCGTGCAGCGTGTAGCCGCGATAGTCCATCTCGAGCGGCTTCACCCAGTCGGGCTTGTTGGCGGCCATGTCGGAGGCCTTCAGGGCGCCGCCGTTTTTTCTCGCGTGCGCCTCGAGGCGCTCGGCCCATTCGCCCTTGTAGAACGCCTTTCCTTTTGTCGCCGCAATCGACTCGAGCACCTTGGCGTGAGCGGGAAAGCGGAAGCGCTCCCCGGGCCGGGGAGCGCGACCGTCCGGCAGGAAATACTTGGCGAAGCCGGGCTGATCCTTGAGCTCGGCGACCTGCTTCTCCCACTGGCCGGCGATGGTCGGCGAGACGAGGAAGCCCTCGCGCCCGTACTCGATCGCGCGCTCGAACAGTTTCTTGAACGGCAGCTTGCCCCACTTGGCGTGCATTTCCACCCAGGCGGCCACGCAGCCCGGCACCGTGACGGTGTTCCAGCCGCGCACCGGCATCGCGCTCTGCCCCTTGAAGTAGTCGAGCGTCCACGCTTCCGGAGAGCGGCCGGAGGCATTGAGGCCATGGAGGCGCTTGCCGTCCCACACGATGGCATAGGCGTCGGAGCCGATGCCGTTCGAGACGGGCTCGACCAGGGTCAGTGTTATGGCGGTGGCGAGGATGGCGTCGACCGCACTGCCCCCGTCGGCGAGCATCTGCAGGCCCGCCTGCGCGGCAAGCGGCTGCGACGTCGCAACCACGTTGGCGGCGAGCAGGGGCTTGCGCGGCCAGGCATAGGGGTTGTTCCAGGAAAAAGGCGTCATACCGCCCGTACTTGATGCATGTCTGTATATCCCTTGAGGACTTTCTGGATGCCGTCCTGCTTGAGCGTGCGCATGTCGTTGGCGACGGCGGCCGCCGCGATGTCGCTGACGGGTGCGCGGGCCTGAATCAGGCGCTTCACGGCCGGGTCGGCTTCCATCAGCTCATAGACCGGAATCCGCCCCTTATAGCCCGTGCGGTCGCAAACGCTGCAGCCCTTAGGCGCGAACATGGTGATCTTCGTCTGGCGCCATTTCTTCAGCCGCTTCTCCGCACGGGAGCCCGACTCGCCGCAGTACTCGATGGCGAGCTCTTCCATTTCCTTCACGGTCGGCTGGTGGGCCACCCGACAGGCGGCGCAGAGCTTGCGCACCAGCCGCTGCGACAGCACGCCGAGCAGCGCGTCGGCGAAATTGAACGGATCCATGCCGAGGTCGAGCAGGCGCACCACGCTCTCGGCGGCGCTGTTGGTATGCAGCGTCGAGAGCACGAGGTGTCCGGTCAGCGAGGCTTCGATGCCGATCCGGGTCGTCTCGGCATCGCGCATCTCGCCCACCATGATGACGTCGGGATCCGCGCGCATGAAGCTGCGCATCGCCGCGGCAAAGGTCCACCCGATCTTCGGCTGCATCTGCACCTGCCGCAGCCCGGCCTGGGTGATCTCGATGGGATCTTCCGCGGTCCAGATCTTGAGCTCCGGCGTGTTGAGGAAGCCGAGCAGCGAATGCAGCGTGGTCGTCTTGCCCGAGCCGGTCGGCCCGCAGACGAGGAACAGGCCGTGCGGCCGCGAGATGAGGCGCTTGATCGTCTCGAGCGAATCGGTGTTGAAGCCGAGCTCGTCGATGGGCTTCGGCGTCGTGGCGGCGAGCACGCGCATGACCACGTCCTCGAGGCCGTTCGCGGTCGGTATGGTCGCGATGCGCAGCTCCACATCGCGCGGGCCGAAGCGCTTGAAGGGGATCTTGCCGTCCTGGGGCTTGCGCCGCTCGGAGATATCGAGCTGACTCATGATCTTCAGCCGCGAGATGACGGCGCTGCAAAAGCGCGTCGGGATCTCGAGATAGGTGACGAGCGCGCCGTCCTTGCGGAAGCGCACGCGCACGTTGCCGACGCCCAGGTTGGACTCGATGTGGATGTCGGAGGCCTGCTGATCCACCGCGTCGGTGATGATCTTGTTCACCAGCTTGACGAGCGTGCTGTCGATCTGCGCGCTCTGCTGCTCTGCCGCCTCGTCGATGCCGGTCTCGAACGACAGCCGCTGCGTGAGCTGGTCGATGCCGACGTCGCGCTCCGCGCGCTTGACCGCGGCGTCGAACTCCTTGTCGGGCCCGTAAGCGAGCTCCAGCGCGCGCTTGATGTCCGCCGGCGGCGCCATCACCGGGATCAGCTTCGTTCCCGCGATGAAGCGCACTTCCTCCATGCGTTCCATGTTCGACGGATTGTCGACCGCGACGACGAGCGCGTTGTCGGCGTCCGTGAGCGGCAGGACCTGGTAGCGGTTCGCGATTGACGGCGGGAGGCGCTTCAGGGCCTCGGGTGATGGCTGGAAGCGGCGCAGGTCGACGAAGGGCACGCCGAGCTTCTTGGCCATCACGCCGTGCACCAGGTTCATGTCGACCACGCCCATGCCGGCGAGGATCTCGCCCAGCGGCACCGAGCGATCGCGCGCCTCGATGGCGAGCGCCTCGTTCAGCTCCGGCCGCGTGAGAAATCCGAGCTCGATCAGCGTGTCGCCGATCTTTTGCGCCGGCTGCGCGACCTGCTGCTTGAGCGCGGCGGCGAGCTGCTCCTGCGACACGATCTGGTTCGCGGTCAGGTATTCACCGAGCTTGCGCGCGCGCAGGCGCTTCTGCATTTCCAGCGCCTCGCTGATCGTCTGCTTCGAAGTCCCGTGCTCGTCGATCAGGATCTGGCCCATCTGCGCGCCGACCCGGCTCTCGCGTATCGCGGTGGCCGGCACGAACCAGCGCAGGACGCGGCGACCGCCCTGCGGCACGAAAAGGAAAATGCCGCACAGCGCCTGTACGTGGCCGGTCGTGTCGCCCTCGAACCGGTTGCCGTCGCTCAGGTCCAGCAGGAAGGGCTGCTGCTGCTGCGGCGCTTCCAGCCCGGCGCCCTCCGGCAATGTGTGGACTTCGAGCTGCGCGGCGTTCAAAAGCTGCAGCGACAGCAGGTCCGAGAACGCGACAGTGGCCGACGCCTTCTCGGTCGCCGCCTGGAATTTGAGGATGTAGTGCTCCGGCAGGAAATTCTCCAGCAGGCCGACGGCCTTGCGGCCGTCGGTGAAGGACAGCACGCAGGGCTCGCCTTCGTGCGGCGTGTCCTTCACGTACTCGTAGTACGGCGGCGCGGGCCACACGAAGGGCGGGAGGCTGCGCGCTATGGCCTCGGCCGTGCGAGGCTTGCGCAAGAGCTTCGTCGTGCGGTCGGGCTCCGTCACGCCTGGAGGGACTCGAAATCGAGCACTACGCGTCCCGCGACGCGGCCGGCATTCAGGTCTTCGAGTGAGTGGTTAGCCTGCTCGGCGGGTCGCGTCTCGACCGGCAAGGGCTTCAGTTTCTTCTTTTTGGCGAGCGCGACGATCTCTTTCAGCTCCTGCAGGTTGCCGACGTACGAGCCGACGATGCCGATCGCGCGCTGCGCGATCGGTGGCAGCGGATGCACGAGCTCGCCGCCGTGCAGGCCGACCACGATGTACCGGCCGCCCTTGCGCAGCGCGCCGATGCCAAGCGCCGCGGTCGCCGGCATGCCCACGTAGTCGATGGCGCCGGCGAGCCCCGCCAGTTGCTGCGCCGCGTCCGGCGAGCGCGTATCCACGGTCTGCTTCGCGCCGAGCTTCCGCGCGGTCTCCAGTTTGCGCGGGTCGATGTCGCAGGCGACGATGTTCCTTACGCCGCGGGCGCGAAGCACCGAAATGCCGGCGAGGCCTACGCCGCCGCACCCGATCACCGCGACGCGGTCTGCGTTCGCAAGCGGCGGCAACTTCGAGCTCGCGCTATAGGCCGTGAGGCCGGAGCACGCGAGGGTTGCCGCGAATGCTTCGTCTATGCCAGACGCGTCGACGAGGTACTTCGGGTCGGGGACGAGCACGTGCGTAGAGTAGGCGCCCGCGCGGTTCACCCCGAGGATGCGGCTACCCGACACGCAATAGTTGTCCTGTCCCGCCTTGCACACCGCGCACTTGCCGCAACCGATCCACGGGTGCACGAGGCGCTTCTGGCCAACCTTCACTCCCTTCGCCTTGGGACCGAGGGCTTCCACGATGCCGAACGGTTCGTGCCCCAACGTGAACGGGGGCACGCAGCCGCGCTCCTTCACGTAGAAGCGCTTGCCGCCGCCGAGCTCGAAGTAGCCGTGCCAGATGTGGAGGTCGGAGTGGCATACCCCGGAGCGGGTGACGCGCACGAGGACTTCAGTGCCCTGCGGCTTCGGGGTCTGCAGCGTCACCTTTTGCAGCGGCTTGCCGTGCTCGACGATCTGGTAGCTGATCATGACTTGGCTGCCTCACCTTTATGCATTCGCGCTCGCGCTCAGCGCTTGGTCGATGTCCCACAGGATGTCGTCGAGCGTCTCGATGCCCACCGACATGCGCACCATGTCCGGCGTTACGCCGGCCTTGACCAGGTCGGCCTCTTCCAATTGCCGGTGCGTGGTCGACGCCGGGTGGATGACCAGGGTCTTGGCATCGCCGATGTTCGCGAGATGGCTCATGAATTGCGCGGCGTCTATGAACCGCTCACCCGCCTTCGCACCCCCCTTGACACCGAAGTTAAGCAGGCCCGAGGCGCCCTTGGGCAAATATTTGTTCGCAAGTGCGTGGTACTTGCTCTCGGGCAAGCCCGGATAGTTCACCCAGGCGACGCGGGGATGGTCCTTGAGGAATTTCGCCACGGCGAGCGCATTGACGCAGTGCCGGTCCATGCGCACATGCAGGGACTCGAGGCCCTGCAGGAGGAGCCAGGCATTCATCGGCGAGAGGGCCGGGCCGAAGGTGCGCATGATCTCCATGCGTGCCTTCATCGTGTAGCCGAAGTCGCCGAAGGTCTCGTGGAAGATCACGCCGTGGTATCCGGGCGACGGGGTGGTGAACTCGGGAAACTTGCCGTTTCCCCAGTTGAATTTGCCCGACTCGACGATCACGCCACCCATGGTGGTGCCGTGGCCGCCGATGTACTTGGTTGCGGAATGCACCACGATGTCCGCGCCCCAGTCCATGGGACGGCAGAGGTACGGCGAGGGCACGGTGTTGTCGACGACGAGCGGGATCTCGGCCTCGTGGGCGATCCTCGCGAGCGCCTCGATGTCGACAATGTTGATGAGCGGGTTGCCAAGGGTCTCGGCATAGACGAGCTTGGTGTTCTTGCGGATCGCGCGGCGGAAGTTCTCGGGCTCGTCGGGCGCGACGAACGTGGTTTCGATGCCAAGCTTCTTCAGGTTGACGCCGAGCAGCGTGTGCGTGCCGCCATAAAGCGTCGAGGCCGACACGATGTGGTCGCCAGCGTTGCACAGCGTGAGGATGGCGGTCGCTTCGGCCGCCTGGCCGGTCGACGTCGCGAGCGCGGAGCGCCCGCCTTCGATCGCCGCCATGCGCTCCTCGAATACCGCGACCGTGGGGTTCGAGATGCGCGAGTAGACGTTGCCGAACGTCTGCAGGTTGAAGAGGCTCGCCGCGTGCTCGGCGGAGTCGAAGACGAACGAGGTCGTCTGGTAGATCGGGGCAGCGCGGGCCCCCGTGGCCGCGTCCGGAATCTGCCCGGCATGCAGGCAGAGCGTCTCGAAGCCGAACTTGCGGTCCGCCATCTAGCCTGATTCTAGCGTCGGCCCGGGGGACGGACCGAAAGGTGCTGCGAACCGCTAGGACTGCGCTTTGGGCGCCGGCGGCGGCGTGTCGCGCTGCACGGCGGTTGCGCGGCGGTACTCGGAGGGTGGCACGCCGACCTGGTTCAGGAAGAAGCGGGTGAAGTTGCTCTGCGCCGAAAAACCGAGCTCGGCTGCCACCTCGGCGATCTTCCCGCGGCCGGAAGACAGGCGCGAGATTGCGGTCTCGACGCAAAGCATGTCGAGGTACGCGCGGGGCGAAAAGCCGGTGCAGACCTGGAACAGGTCATAGAAGCGCGAGCGCGACAGGCCGACCTGGCTCGCTAGCTCGTCCATGTTGAGCTCTTTGTTCGGTCTTGCGCGCAGCAGGGCGATCGCTCGCCGGATGCGCGTGTCCTCGAAGCGCGATCCGCGCCAAAGCGGCGCGGCGGCGCGGCGTCGCGCAAGATAGGTCTCGACGATCGACAGCAATAGCTCCTGGAGCATGAACTCGAGGCGCTCGGGCGACAGGAAGCGATCGTTCAGCACTTCGACCGCGAGCGTTTCCGCAAGCTGCCGGATACGCGGCGTAATGATCTCGACGGTCTGCGAAAAGGGATGCGCTTCGTCCTCGTCGAACACCGGGAAGCTCGAGTGCAGCCATTCGCGGGCGGCATGAACCAGCAACGCGCGCGTCGCGCCACGCGTGACGTACGACTCGCCGGGATTCAGGAACAGGACGTCGTCGAAGCGCTGCTGCAGGACGATGGTCGCCCCGGTCGCTGCAATCGCCTCCCCGGCCGCGAGCTCTTCAAGTACGAGCCGGCCGAACCGCCCTTCACAAAGCCTAAGTGCCCTCCCCATGGACAGAAAGAATACTCCTGCCCCGGGTTATGTGCCGGTTAGTACGCCAGCCAGCGGGGTCGTTTTGCCGAGATGATGTGCGTATTTACACCGACCCAGTTCAGCCCCCCGAAAAGGCGGCCATGCTCGATCTTGACGCACCGATCCATGACCGCCTCGAGGCCGGCCTGCCGGGCGCGCGCGGCCGCTGCCTCGTTCTTCACCCCGAGCTGCTGCCACAGGACCTTGGCTCCGATGGCAATGGCCTCCTCGGCGATGGGGGCAACGTCCTGGCTTTTGCGGAAGACATCCACCATGTCGACCTTCCCGGGGATGTCGCGCAGCGACGGGTAGCACTTTTCGCCGAGGATCTCGGGGTACTTCGGATTCACCGGGACGATGCGGTAGCCGTGCTCCTGCATGTACTTCGCCGCGAAGTAGCTCGGCCGGTACCAGTCGGCCGAGAGGCCGACCACGGCAATCGTTTTGCTCTCGCGCAGAATGCGTCGTAGCGTGTTGATGTCGTCCATGGTGGCGCCACTATAATCCACCGCCTCTCCTTCCCGCAGAGCCCCCATGTACGTTGAAGAGCGGATGTACACGCTGCACCCGGGCACGGCGCCCGAATACCTGCGCCATTACCAGAACGACGGCATGAAGGTTCAGGCCAAGCACCTGCCGCATATGGTTGGCTACTACTTCACCGAGGTCGGCACGCTCAACATGATCGTGCACATGTGGGCCTACGAGAGCCTCGACCAGCGCGAGAAATGCCGCGCGGCGATGTCGGCCGATCCGGACTGGCAGGCCTATCTCACCAAGATCCGGCCGCTCATGAAGCGCCAGGAGAGCCGCATCATGAAATGCGCGCCGTTCTTCGTCGAGCGACTGAAGAAGATGCTCGCCGCCGCAAAGTAATGTCCGTTCACCCGCAAGTCGCGGAGCTTCTGCTGCGCGCAGCGCGCTCGCCGTTGCCGCCGTATCACACCGTGTCGCCGTTCGTCGCGCGCCGCATCTATCGCGACACGCGCGCGGCGCTCGCGCCGAAGCCTCCGGAGCTCGCCGAGGTGCGCCTGCTCGCCACGCAGAACTTTGCCCTGCGCGTATACCGCCCGGTATTGGGAGAGACGCTACCCGCCCTCGTCTATTTCCACGGCGGCGGCTGGACCATCGGCGATGTCGATACGCACGACGTGCTTTGCCGGCAGCTTGCGCTTGGCGCCCGCTGCGTGGTGGTCTCGGTCGACTATCGCCTCGCACCCGAGTATCCGTTTCCGGCGGCGGTGGATGATTGCCTCGCGGCGACGCGCTATGTCGCCGAGAATGCCGCGAAGCTGAAGATTGGGGGCATCGCCGTCGGTGGCGACAGCGCAGGCGGCAATCTGGCCGCGAGCGTCGCGCTCCTCGCGCGCGACGCTGGGGGACCGGCGCTCGCGTTCCAGCTGCTCATTTACCCCGCCACGGACCAGAGCTGCGCCACAGCGTCGCATGAGCGCAATGCGCAGGGCTATCTGTTGACGCGCGACGCGATCCGGTTTTTCCGGCGTGCGTATCTTCCCGACGAAACAGATTGGAAGGATTGGCGCGCCTCGCCGCTGCTCGCGAAAAGCCATGCCAACCTTCCGCCGGCGGTGGTCATCACCGCGGGCTACGATCCGCTTCTCGACGAGGGTCGCGCCTACGCCGATCGTCTGAGCGCCGCCGGCGTCAAAGTCACTTACCGCGAGTTCGCCGACATGGTGCATGGCTTCATCCTTTTCGGCGGCGTCCTCGACACCGCCAATGCGGCCGTCACGGAATGTTGCGCCGCGCTGCGCGGCGCCTTTGAAAAGCGCATTGGGGAAATGAGAGCATGAAATCCGATCTAAAGACCCGCCACGGCGGCCGCATCGTCGCCGACGCGCTCGCCGCCCAGGGCGTAAAGATGGCCTTCGGCGTTCCCGGCGAGAGCTACCTGCCGGTGCTCGACGGCCTGCACGATCTGCGTGAGCAGATCCAGTTCATCGTGTGCCGGCAGGAAGGCGGCGCCTCGTACATGGCAGAGGCCTATGGCAAGCTCACCGGTGAGCCGGGTGTGCTCTTCGTGACGCGCGGCCCGGGTGCGACGAATGGCGCCATCGGGGTACATACCGGCTTCCAGGATTCCACGCCGATGGTCGTGTTCATCGGCCAGGTGCCGAACGAATTCGTCGAGCGCGAGGCATTCCAGGAGATCGATTACCGCCGCATGTACGGGCCGATGGCGAAGTGGGTGGCGCAGATCGATCGCGTCGAGCGCATTCCGGAATATGTAAGTCACGCGTTCCACACCGCTTGCGCCGGGCGTCCCGGCCCGGTGGTGCTCGCGCTGCCGGAGGACACGCTCTTCGCCGAGGCCGCCGTCGCCGATGCGCCGAAGCACCACAAGGTGCAGCCTGCGCCGGCACCTCGGGATATCGATCAACTCAAAAAACTTCTCGAAGCAGCGCAGCGACCGTTCGTTTTGCTCGGCGGTGGCGGCTGGAATCGCGACGCTTGCCAGCGCATGCAGCGCTGGATCGAGGCGAACGGGCTTCCCGTGGGCACGTCGTTCCGCTGCCAGGATCTCTTCGACAATCGCAGCGCCCATTACGCCGGGGACGTCGGCATCGGCATCAATCCGAAACTCGCCGAGAGGGTCAAGAACGCCGACGTGCTGCTCGTGATCGGCGCGCGGCTCGGCGAGATGACGACCAGCGCCTACAGCCTGCTCGACGCCCCGGTGCCCAAGCAGACGCTGATCCATGTGCACGCCGGCGCCGAGGAGCTCGGCCGCGTGTACCGACCGGCGCTCGCCATCAACTCCGGTTACCCGCAGTTCGTCCAGGCGCTCGAGGCGCTCTCATTCAACAAGCCCGACTGGCGCGCTGACGTTCAGGCACTGCGGGCGAATTACCTCGAATGGACGACGCCGCGACCGATCCCCGGCGAGCTGCAGTACGGCGAGATCATCAAGTGGCTGTCCGACCGGCTGCCGGAAGACACCATCGTCGCAGGCGGGGCCGGCAACTTCGCCGGCTGGCTGCACCGGCACTTTCGCTACAAGGGCTTCCGTACCCAGCTCGGGCCGACGAACGGCTCGATGGGATATGGGTATCCCGCCGGTGTCGGCGCAAAGCTCGCCGAGCCGAAACGGCCCGTGCTCGCCGTTTGCGGCGACGGCGACTTCCTGATGAACGGGCAGGAGCTGGCGACGGCCGTGCAATACGGCGCGAATTTCGTAGCGCTGGTGGTCAACAACGGGCTTTACGGCACGATCCGCATGCATCAGGAGCGCGAGTACCCGGGCCGCGTTTACGGCACCGATCTGCGAAATCCCGACTTTGCCGCCTATGCGCGCGCGTTCGGCGCGCACGGCGAGACGGTGGCGCGCACTGCGGATTTTGCGCCCGCCTTCGAGCGCGCCTGGGCGTCGGGCAAGCCGGCGTTGATCGAGCTCAAGATCGACCCCGACGCGATTTCGCCCGCCACGACGCTCTCTGCCATCCGCGACAAGGCGCTTAAGTCAGGGCGATGAACTCGGGATCCGCCTGGTGGGCGCGCTCGAACTTCAGGAAATCGTAATAGCCGCAGTGCTTGGTGTCGGGATAGGCGCGGCACACGCCCGGGCGTGACTCGTACACCGTGCAGCGGCGCTTCTCCTGGTCGAGGAACATGCACACCGTGGCGAACACCTTGTCCTTCTTGTGGCGCAGGAGCTGCACCTTCTCCTTCGGGTCGTACTTCGTGAAGCGCTCTTCGGCCTCCCGGTAGCCGAGCTCGAAGCGCTTCGCGAGGCGCTCGATGTCGCGCGAGGTGACCTCGATCTCCGGATAGCTGCAGCAATACCCCGGGCATTTCGCGCACGAATAACGTGTCCGCACAGGAATCGGAAAAGGTTTGGCGTTTTTCATGATGGTCCCAAAGAAGCGCCAGATTGTACGCGAGCAAGATTACGTTGCTGATCGTTGTAGGACAAATAGCGACGACGTCGCTTAACCCTTTTCAGCAGCGCATCCGTTAAACCTGCATGGACGCCATGTGGCGGCCGCTCAAAGAAAGGGATAAACGTGAACGCGCGAACTTTGCTGGCAATGCTCGCTCTGGCGAGCGCGGGGCAGACCATGGCGCACGGCGGCGTGGCGGATCTTTCCGTCTACGATCGCACCGAAGGAAGGCGTCTTCGCGTGCACTGGCACGAAGGCAGGGCATACGTCGTCGGCAAGCCCGGCAACGAGTATCAGGTCACCGTACGCAATCGGCTGAGCGAAGATCTGCTGGCCGTCGTGTCCGTCGACGGGGTCAATGTCGTCTCGGGAGAGACGGCTAATCCTGCTCAGACCGGTTACGTGCTTTCGCGCTTGCAGTCCTACGACATCCAGGGCTGGCGCAAGAGCGTGTCGCAGACCGCGGCCTTCTACTTCACCAGCCTGCCCGACTCGTACGCGGCAAGGACCGGTCGGCCCGACGACGTCGGGGTCATCGGCGTGGCGCTCTTTCGCAGGAAAACGCCTCCGCAGCCCATCGCCCCCGCCCCGTATCCGCAGCGGGGGGCGGCGAGCGACGCCGCGCCCGCGGCCGCCGAGCGCTCGGCGCGCATTGGCACCGGCCATGGGCGGCGCGAGACCTCGTACGTCGAGCAGGTGGACTTCGAGCGCGCCACCAACGTCCCGGCGGAAACGGTCGTGCTCTATTACGACAGCCACGCCAATCTCGTGGCCAAGGGCGTCATTCGCGAGAACGTGCCGGTCGCGCCGCTCCCGCGCCCGTTTCCGGGCTTCGTACCCGATCCGCGCGGATAATCGGCATGAATGGCGGAGGTGCCGGACGAAGAGCTCATGGTCGCGTACCGCGGCGGGAATGCGGGCGCCTTCGAATCGCTCTATGCCCGGCACCGCACGCGTCTTTTTCGCTTCGTCCTGCGCAGCATCAAGGCGCGCAGCATCGCCGAGGAGCTCTACCAGGAGATCTGGATCCGCGTGATCGAAGCTCGCGCCACATACACGCCGAAGGCCCGCTTCAGCACGTGGCTGTACACCATCGCCCACCATCACCTCGTGGATCACTGGCGAAAACGCGGGCTGACCCTCGTGGCCCTCGACGGCGAGGAGATCGCTTCCGGCAGCCCGGATCCCGCCGATCATGCGCAGGCGCGCCAGGCCCTGTCCCGCTTTGCGGGCGCGCTCGAGGCCCTGCCGCCGCTGCAGCGCGAGGCATTCCTGCTGCACGAAGAGGGCGGGTTGAGCATCGCCGAGATCGCCACTGCGACCCAGTCCAATGAGGAAACGGCGAAGAGCCGGCTGCGCTATGCAATGGCGAAGTTGAAGGCTGCGGTAAGCGATGACTGACGAGCGCGACCCGAAGGTCTCGCAGCGGTATCGCGAAATGCCGGGCGAGGAGCCGTCGCGCGAGCTCGACCAGAACATCCTCGCCGCCGCGCGCCGGGCGGCGGAC
>DATLDY010000312.1:0-6996 GCA_035525655.1 Burkholderiales bacterium | reverse complement strand
AAAAATGGAAACGCAATCAGGCAAGAACCTGCACCCACTCGCGTGGATGGCAGGCGTGGCACTCATCGTCTTCTGCGGCGCAGGCGTTGCCGCGATGATGGGATGGATCGGCGGGCCGGCGGCCAAGACTGTCGAGCCGAGCGCGATCACCAAGCAAGACAAGGCACGCCCGGCCGACAAGGCGCACACGGCGGCGAAGTCGCCGGCGCTGTGCGCCGAGTGCGGCGTCGTGCAGTCGGTGCATGAAGTCGACACCAAGGGCGCCGGTACCGGCGTCGGCGCGGTGGGCGGCGCGGTAGTCGGCGGCGTCCTCGGCCACCAGATCGGCGACGGCAACGGCCAGAAAGTCGCGACGGTCGTCGGCGCAGTCGGCGGCGCGGTGCTCGGCAACGAAGTCGAGAAGCAGGTGAGGCATACTAAGACCTATGAGATCACGGTACGCTTCGACGACGGCGCCATCCGCATGATCACGGAGCCCACGCCTCCGGCCTGGAAGGTCGGCGACAAGGTGAAGGTCGTCAACGGCGTCATCAAGCAGAATTCGTAGGAGGACGCAGCATGGACCGTGCAATGAACCGCGTCGATAACGCGAAGGGCCGGCTGGCCGCCGATTTCAGGAGCATGATCAGCGACAGCGAGGACCTGCTGAAAGCCGCCGCCAGCGTCTCGGGCGAAGGCTTCGGCGCCGCGCGCAGCAAGTTCGAGGAGCGGGTGAAGAGCGCGAAGGCGATGCTCGCCGATGCGTCGCAGCCCGAGTACATCCGCAGCAACCCGTGGACTTCGATCGGCATCGCAGTCGCGGCCGGCCTCGTCCTCGGCTTTCTAGTCGCCAAGCGCTAGGTCGGCGCCCTAGCGGCGCGTTTATGACCGATAGGACGCTCGCAGACGAGACTTCGCGCTCCGGCCCGGCCGGCGCAACCGGCAAAGCAGGCGCGGACGGGAAGGCGGGCGCCGCCGGCGCGGCGGGCAAAGCGGGTGCAGCAGGGGCGGCCGGGATGGATGGTGCCGCCGGAATGGACGGCGCCGCAGGCAAGGCGGGCGCCGCCGGCGCGGTCGGAGCAGTGGGTGCCGCTGGCGTGGACGGCGCCGTCGGCGCCGCGGGCGCCGCGGGCAGGGCAGGCTTGGACGGAGCAATTGGCGCAAGCGGTGTCGACGGCGAAGCCGGCGCCGCTGGCGCGGCGGGTCTCGATGGAGCAGCCGGCAAGGCGGGCCTGGATGGCGCGGCCGGCGCCGCCGGCGCGGTCGGAGCAGTCGGCGCAAGCGGGGTCGATGGCGAAGCCGGCGCCGCTGGCGCGGCGGGTCTTGATGGAGCAGCCGGCAAGGCGGGCATGGATGGGGCGGCCGGTGCGGTTGGCGCAGCGGGGAAGGCCGGCGCAATGGGCGCGACCGGTCTCGCCGGTGTCGATGGCACCGCTGGTGTTGCAGGATTGGATGGCACCGCAGGCGCCGCGGGATTGACTGGCGCCGCGGGTATCGCGGGTGATTCGCGCATCAACCTGGCGTCTGGCGGCCTGGCGCTGCTTGCGCTGACGGCGGCCTTGTATCTCGCACGCGGCTTCTTCGTGCCGCTTCTCATTGGAATTCTTGGCAGCTACGCGCTGCATCCGCTCGTTAACCGGCTGCAGTCGTGGCGCGTGCCGCGAAGCATCGGCGCGGCGCTGGTGCTGGTGATGCTCGTCGCAGGCTTCTCGTGGATCGCCGCCTCGGTGAGCGGCGATGCTGAGGCATTGATCCAGAAGTGGCCCGAGGCGGCGCGGCAGCTGCGCGCCGAAATCAACCTTGGGCGATCTACGGCACCGAGCGCCCTGCAGAACATGCGCGAGACCGCGCAGCAGCTCCAGGGCGTGGCGACCGATGGCGGTTCGCAGCCGCCGCGTGCAAAAGTGGAAGCGGCCGAGTCGACCTGGCTGACGGACTACACGGCCGCGCAGACCACCCTGATCGTCACGGTGGCGGCGCAGACGCCGATCGTGCTGCTCCTCACCTATTTCCTGCTCGCCTCGGGCGTGCACTTCCGGCGCAAGCTGATAGGGCTGGTCGGGCCGACGCTGTCACGCAAGAAAGAAGCGGTGCGCATCCTGGAGGAGATCGACGTCCAGGTGCAGCGGTATCTGTTCGCCATGCTTGCCTCGAATGCGCTGCTCGCGCTCCTCACGTGGCTCGCTTTTCTGGTGCTCGGCGTCGATCAGGCGGGGGTCTGGGGCGTGGCAGCAGGCGTGCTGCACTTCGTGCCCTATCTTGGCTCGGCACTGGTCGCGGTCGGCTGCGGGCTCGCGGCTTTCGTGCAGTTCGGCTCGGTGTTCTATGGGCTCACCATCGCCGGGATCTCACTCCTCATCTCTGCCGGCGTCGGTTTCGTCTTCATGACCTGGCTGCACAGCCGCTTCGCGAGCGTGAATACCGCGGTGCTGTTCATCGCGCTGCTCTTCTTCGGATGGCTATGGGGTGTGTGGGGCCTGCTGCTGGGCGCGCCGCTGGTCGCCATCGCCAAGGTCGTGTTCGACCGCGTCGACTCCCTCAAGCGGGCAGGCGCGCTTCTGGGCCAGTAAGCCGCACTGTGCGCGGCCGCACAGATGCGGTTCCCGCACCGGTGAATGATGCGGCATGGACATGAATCCCCAGGACCGGCGCATCGAGGAGCGCATGAGCGCGCTCTTTCGCCGCTGGCCCGCGCTCTGCGGCTTCACGGTCCAGCAATCGAGCGGCCTTTGCATCGGCGATGTGACGCTCGATTCGGCCACCGGCTGGGCCCCGCACGCCGTCCTCATGGACGAGATCTCCGCCGCGCTCGGCGAGCTGATCGACGAATGCCCCGACGCGAACGAGCTGCTACGAGAGCGCACCTTCGCGCGCGCGTTCCACTAACGCCGTCGGTTCGCGCTTGTCCTGCAGGCTGCCGCAGCACAGCGCATATTGACGCGTGAACTGCGCGCCGAGGAAAAAGATCTGCGCCGAGTAGTACACCCAGGCTAGCAGCGCGACCACCGACCCGGCGGCGCCGAAGCTCGAGGCCACCGCCCCATTTCCCAGGTACAGGCCGATGGCCTGCTTGCCGAGCGCAAACAATCCGGCAGTGACCAGCGCGCCGATCCACACGTCGTGCCACGAAAGCTGCACGTCGGGCAGCATCTTGTAGATGACGGCGAAGAGGAAGGCGATGACGCCGAACGAGATCAGCCAGGAGAGGGCCGACAGCACGCCGCTCGAGCTCGCCCACGCGCCGGCGTAACGCTCGAGCAGGGCAAGGCCGGCGCTGACCACGAGCGAGATGAGAAGCAGGAAGGCGAGCACCAGAACGAGGCCAAACGCCAGCAGCCGGGTCCTGACGAGCACCGTGAAGGTCGAGCGGCGCCGCTTTCCGGTGCCCCACATCTCGTCCAGGCTGCCTTTCAGCTCGGCGAACACGCTGGTGGCGCCCACTAGCAGGAGCACGCTCGCGATCAGCGTGGCGATGAGGCCGGACGCCGGATCCTGCGCGGCTGCGAGCATGGCTTGAATCGCCTGCGCGCCGTTGGGCCCGGCGAGCGTGCGCATCTGCTCGACCATCTCGCCCTGCGCTGCCTGCGCGCCGAAGAAGTACCCGGCGAGCGCGATGGCGAGCACCAGGATCGGCGTCATGGAAAACAGCGTGTAGAAAGCGAGTGCCGCGCCTTTGCTGGAGGCGCGTTGCTCCACCCACTCGGTCAGCGACTGCGCGATGATCTGCTTCGTGCGGATAAGCACGCGGCGGCGACGAGCTCGGGTCTGTCAGCGCCGTCGCACGGCCAGCAGGGCGCCGGAGAGGGCGCGCATCTGAGGCGAGGGTTTAAGCATGGGGGCTATGTTCGGCCGGCGCCCCCGCGGGTGCCGTGCGGCAACGTACATAGCGCGTAACGCCGTGGCGGAAAACGGCGGCGAGTGCTCTCATGGGGGCGTTGGGAAGAAGGCGCACCGTCGCGAAGGCCACCAGCGCCCCTGCGATGGCGGCGCCGGCCAGCGGGGCGGGCCTGGCGAGGGCGAGCCCAAGGCGGTGCATGCGATTGCCGAAGTCGGCTCGCGAGCGTGTGACCCGCGACTCAGCGGTGGCGATTGCCGAAAGGCCCATCAGGCCACTCCGAGCTTCGGCCGCAGCTGGCGCCGGGTTGCGGGGAAGGTGAGGCTGCGGGTCGCGCGCACGCCGGCCCAGAAGAATGCCGCTGCCGCCATCACGGTGGCGGCAGCCACCACGCCAAGCGCGGCCTCCCAGCCCAGGCGTGCCGCGGTGCCGATTGCGAGCGCCGTCATGAGGGCGATCCAGGCTGCGACAACGAGGAGAGCGCTCGCTGCGCCACAGGCAATGACCAGGATCAGCGCGACGACCGCGCGCTGCGCCTCGAGGCCGAAGAGGTCCATCACGTCCGACAGCAGGCCGCGAGCGCCGGCCAGCGCGCCGGAGAGCTCCCCGACGATGCCCTCGGGCTTCAACGACGCGTGAGGCGGCTAAGCAGATATCCCGCGGCGAACGCGAGTCCGAGCGCTTGCAGCGGGTGCGCGGCGATGTACTTGGATGTCGTTTCGAGGAATTTTTCCGTGCCGTCGGCAAGCGCCGCGGCTTCGTCGTTCGCTTGATCGATGGCGTCGTGCGCGCGGTCCGCGGCTTTATTGGTCATTCCCATGGTCCCTCTCCCGGTTGAACTTCACGCAAGGCTAGCCGCCGCGCCTCGGCCGCGTCTGTACGCTGTCACACGGAAATCCAGCCCCGAGCGCCGCGACAATGCGCCATGCAATATAGCCAGTCTTCCGGCATGGCATGGGCACCGCTCGGTTCCCTCGTCGTCGGCGTCGCGCTTCTGGGCACGCTGCCCTACCTGCTTCGTCCAGAGCTCGCCGTTGCGCTGCCGCAGGAATTCTTCATCTCGGGTCCGGCGCTCCTGCGCTGCCCGACCTGCGGCTGGATCGAGGGCAAGCGCGAGATCGCGCCGCAGGTCTTCGAATACACGCTGCGCATGGGCGACGGCTCCGTCAGCGTGTTCCAGGAGACGCTGCCGACGACGTGGCACGTCGGCGAGCGCATGCTGGTGATCGAGGGCGTCGACTCGCCCGAGTGAAGCTAGCGCGCGAGCTTGCGCACGACCTCGTAGCAGGCGCAGGACGCCGCCGCGAGGCCCTCGCGGTCGAGGATGGTGATATCGCCGCGGCTATAGCGGATGAGCTTCCTGCGCTGCAGGCTTGCGGCGGCCTCGGTGACCCCCGCGCGGCGCACGCCCAACATGTCGGCGAGGAATTCGTGGGTCAGGTGGAATTGCTCGGCGCGCACGCGGTCGCGCGTCAGGAGCAGCCACCGGGCCAGGCGCGCTTCCACCGGGTGAAAGCGGTTGCACACCGCGGTCTGGCGCGCCTGCGCAAGCTTGGCGTAGGCATAGCGGTGGACCTCGCGCTGCAACGGCGCGCAGCGCGCGAGCTCTTCGCGAAACGACCCAGCCTGCATGCGCACGGCGCTTCCGCTTCCCTGCACGCGGGCGCGGACCGGCGAATCCTCGACGTCGAACGCGAGCGGGATGCCGACCAAGCCTTCGCGGCCGACCAGGGCAACCTCGAGCGCCTTGCCCGCATCCAGCACGACCAGCAGCGAGATCTGCGCATCGCCCGGAAAGTAGACATGGGCAAGGCGATCTGTCGGCTCGTAGAGCACTTCACCGTAGCTCAGGTTTACCGGCTCGAGCTCGGGAAGCATGCGCTGGTAGTCCTGGCGCGGCAGCGCCGCTAGCAGGCTGTTGAGCGGCAGCGCCCCGCCGAGCATCAGCGCGCGCTGCGCATCGGGCAGCAGGTGTGCCGTTTGCGTCGCGGGGTCGAGCACCGCGTCGATCTCGCCCGCGTCGAGCGCGTGAAGCTCCGGGCCGGTCTTGGCCCTGCGCGCGATGCGCTCGTTCATTTCGCGATGCCGAGCGCGGCGAGCACTCTCGCCCGGTCGCTCAGGTTGCCGACGATTTTCGCCGTTGGCGCGGGCGAGAGCTTGGCAAGCTGGGGCGTCACCAGCACGCCGTCGGCAAGCGCACGCAGCGGGAACTTCAGCACGTCGACGATCTCGAGCTTGAACAGGGAGCGCAGGCTGTCGCAGATTTCCGCCAGGTTGGCGATCGCGCGTACCGAGTTGGGCGCTCCGGCGGCGACGTAAAGTGTAAGTCTGATGCGCTTGCTAGGCAGTGGAGTGCCCATCTCGCATCAGACCGCAGAACGACGAGCTTTTCTGTGCGTGAGCGAACATAACGGAGCGAACGCGTGACCGAACAGACGGCGTGCGGCCCGCGCCGATAGCTGCTCGCTCAATAAGCAGGCAAATGAACTGCGTAGCGTGCGCTAGCGGACATTCCAAACGCGGCGCGTTCGGCTTCTACCTCACCGTGCCGCTAGCACGCTAAAAACGTCAGCGGCGGTACACGACCAGGAAGATGATCAGTACCAGCAGCAGCACAAGTACCAGGCCATCGCCGCCGGCCGGAAGCGCGTTGATCTTGCCGGCGAGCGAGCTCACTTCGGCATCGGTCATCGCCGCGACGCGATCCCGGGCGAGCTGCGGATCGAGGCCGAGGGACTGCAGCTCGCTCACGGTTTGGGCGCGGCTGAGGAAGCTCGAGATGGCGTTGCGATCGGCCTGAGCGCCGGCGGGCGCCGCCGCGAGGTCGGTGCCGATCATGCTGGCCTGGCCGGTCTGGTAGGGCAGCAGCATCAGCGCGACCGCAAGAAAGCGGCAAAGGACCTGGGTCAGTGTGCGGTTCATTTTCTTAGTCTCCCGTAGTGAAAAAGCGCACCGTAGCGGCCCTGGGGTCACCGCTCTGTGCGCTGTCGAACGTTGCGCGCTATTTCGGCGGCGGACGCATCGTGGTGTCCCCGGGCTGGGCGTTTTCCAGCACGCGCTTCTCCCACTCCGAGAGCTGCTTTTCGGTTTCTTCCTTGGAAATACCGTAGAGCTCCTGGATCCGGCCCTGGAGGAGATCGCGCCGGCCCGCGATCACGTCGACCTGCTCGTCGGTCAGCAAG
>DATLDY010000304.1:0-13855 GCA_035525655.1 Burkholderiales bacterium | reverse complement strand
TCCCGGACCCGGCGCGCAGCCGGCTGGCGCTGGATTTCGTCTACCGGCAGTTTGTTGCCGACCCCGATCGCCGTTGGCCCTGGCTCGCCCATGCCGCGCTCATTGCCAAGCACCGCCTGAAGGATCTGCCCCTCGCGCGCCGGTACGCGGCAGCGATCGAGCGCAATACCCGCTCGGCTGAAGTGCCGCTATGGGCGCGGCATATGGAGGCCTTCATCCTGGAGGACATGAACGAGCTCGAGGCGGCCCGCATTGTCCTGGGCGGCCTGCTGGCAAGCGGGACCATCCGCGACCCGGCGGAGGCGCGATTTCTCGAATTGCGGCTGCGGGAACTCGAGCGCCGGCTGCCCCGCTGATGTTGGACCCCCGTCAACAGTGTCGACAACTCGACGAAAGCGCCTGCAAATCTCGCCGTAACCTTTTGTTTTGAAAGCGTGTTACTCTCGGCATGGCTCTTGCTAAACATGAGCGTCGTCTCTAGGGGGAACAAAATGCAATCCAGAAACAAGGCACAAGGTTTCACGCTGGTCGAGATCGCCATCGTGCTGGTCATCATCGGTCTGCTGCTCGGCGGCATTCTGAAGGGCCAGGAAATGATCACCCAAGCCAAGATCAAGAACGTGATCGCCGATTTCTCCGGCATCTCCGCCGCGTACCACGGCTACGTCGACCGCTACAAGAAAATCCCGGGCGATGACCCGTGCGCGGGCGGCACCGTGACCGTCGGCAACTGCGGCACCACCACCGGTCGCTGGACCGGCGCGACCGCGGGCGATGGCAACGGCATCGTCGCCGGAACGTACCAAACCGCTACGGCCACCGCCGAATCGCGTCTCTGGTGGGATCACCTGCGTCGGGCCGGCTTCGTGTCCGGCACGGGCGACCAGCAGCCGTTCAACGCCCTTACCGGCATGATCGGGGTGCAGACCGGCAACGCGGCTTCGCCACCGGTTGCCACGCTCGGTGGCTTCACCGGCATCATCATCTGCTCGGCCAACCTGCCGGACAAGATCGCGCTGGCGGCCGATACGCAGATGGACGATGGCGTACCCAATAACGGAAACGTGCGGGGCGTGCTGCAGAGCTCGCCGAACCCGGACATCTCCGCGGCGACGGCGTCGACGGCGTATGCCGAGACCGGCACCAACGTGTATACGATCTGCCGCTCGCTGTAAGCGGTCCAAGACCTTCTGAAAAGCCGGCGCAAGCCGGCTTTTTTTCGCCCTAGCCGCGTAGCAGCTTCTCCTCGGCGGCGAGCAGCGTCTCCGGCGCGCCGAGGAGCACGACGATATCGCCCGCCTGCAGCGCGCCGGCCTCCGCCGGGGCGAGCCGCAGCCGCGAGCCGGGACGGCGCACGGCGCGCACCTGCACGCCGAGATCGATTTGCGAGAGCTCGCGGCCGATCGCGTGCGCGCCCTCTTCCAGCGTCACCGCGTGCAGGCGCGCGACGTCGGTGCCTTCGTCGCCGCCACCCGTAAAAAGCCCGCGCAGCAGGCTGTATTGCTGGTCGCGTACCTGGCTCACGCGGCGCATGACGCGGCTGAGCGGCACGCCGACCACGACGAGCGTGTGCGAGGCGAGCATCACGCCCGATTCGAATGCTTCGGGCACCACCTCGGTCGCGCCCGCGGCGGTGAGCCGCCCGATGTCGGACTCGTCGCGGGCGCGCGCGATCACCGGCACCGACGGGTTGAGGCTATGGATATGGGCGAGCACCCGCAGGGCAGCATTGACGTCCGCAAACGTGATGACCACCGCTGCGGCGCGCGCGATGCCCGCCGCGATCAGCGCCTCGCGCCGCGAGCTGTCGGCGAACACGACGCGCTCCCCGGCAAGTGCCGCGTCGTGCACGCGCTCGGGATCGAGATCGAGCGCCACGTAGCGCACGCCCTCGGCCTCGAGAAGCCTCGTGAGGCGCTGTCCGTTCCTGCCGTAGCCAATCACGATGACGTGGCGCTCGATGTCGATCGATTGCGCCGCGATGCGGTGCAGCTCGAGCGAGCGCAGCATCCACTCCGAGCGCGACACGCGCAACACGAGCGCGTCGCTCGCGCCGATGATGAACGGCGCGGCGAGCATCGACAGGATCATCGCCGCGAGGAACGGCTGCACCAGCTCCGCGGGCACCACGCCGGCGGCGAGCGGCAGCATGACGAAGCCGAACTCCCCGCCCTGCGCGAGAGCCAGCGCGACGCGCAGCGCCGTGCCCGTCGGCGTGCGAAAGGCCTTGGAGGCGAGCGCGACGAGCGCGAGCTTGCCGCCCACGAGAGCGACGAAGAGCGCGAGCACCAGGCCAAACTGCGCCGCCACCAGGCGCAGGTCGAGCAGCATTCCGACGGTGACGAAGAAAAGGCCGAGCAGCACATCGCGAAACGGCTTGATGTCCTCCTCGACCTGGAACCGGTATTCGGTCTCGGAGATCAGCATCCCGGCGAGGAAGGCGCCGAGCACGAGCGAAAGGCCGGCAAGCCCGGTGAGGAAGGCGAGCAGCAGGATGATGAGCACCACGTTCAGCACGAACAGCTCGTTCGAGCGCAGCCGCGCCGCCATGCCGAGCCAGGCGCGCATGAGCTTCGGGCCGACGAGGACGACCAGCATGAGCGCGAGCACCGCCTTGCCCAGCGCCGCTGCGACCGCGAAGCCGAGCGCCCCGGGCGGTTGCGCGAGCGCGGGAATCAGCACGAGAAGCGGCACGACGGCGAGGTCCTGGAACAGGAGCACGCCGATCACCTGGCGGCCGTGCGCGGAATCGAGCTCGCCGCGCTCGGTGAGCAGCTTGGAGACGATGGCGGTCGAGGACATCGCCGCCACGGCGCCCAGCGCGACGCCGGCCTGCCAGCCCAGGTCGAGCACGAGAGCCGCGCCCACCGCCAGCGCGAGCGTGGCGCCGACCTGCGCGAAGCCCAGGCCGAACACCATGCGGCGCATCGTACGCAGCTTGCCCAGGCTGAACTCGAGCCCGATCGAGAACATGAGGAACACCACGCCGAACTCGGCGAGTTGTTGCGTCTCCTCGGGGTTCGCGGCGATGCGCAGCGCGTGCGGGCCGAGCGCGAGCCCGGTGGTGAGATAGCCGATGACCGGCGGCAGCCTGAAGTGCCGGCAAAGCGCGACCGCGACGACGCTGCTCGCGAGCAGGACGAGCACGGACTGCAGGGAAACGGCGCCGGTCACTGGGCTATACTGCCGCCCTATGATAAAGGCCGCTCGACTGAACAAAAAAACGAGCGAAACCAGTGCCCTAGATCTGGGGCGGCGCGTGCTCGCGATCGAGGCGGAGGCGGTGCGCGCGCTCATTTCCAGGCTCGACGAGCATTTCGTTGCCGCGGTCGATCTCATCATCAATCGCAGCGGTCGCGTCGTGGTGAGCGGCATCGGCAAATCGGGGCACATCGCCCGCAAGATCGCCTCCACCATGGCGAGCACCGGCACGCCCGCCTATTTCGTGCATCCGGCCGAAGCGAGCCACGGCGATCTCGGCATGGTCGAGGCCGGCGACGTGTTCATCGCCATCTCGTATTCCGGTTCGAGCGACGAGCTCCTCGACATCGTGCCGCTGGTCAAGCGCCGCGGCGCGAAGCTGATCGCCATCACCGGCAACGCGCAATCCGCGCTCGCGCGCGAAGCGAACGTGCACCTCGATGCGCGCGTCGACCAGGAGGCCTGCCCGCTCAACCTCGCCCCGACCGCGAGCACGACGGCGGCGCTGGCCCTCGGCGACGCGCTCGCCGTGGCGCTCCTCGAGAGCCGTGGGTTTTCCTCCGAGGATTTCGCGCGCAGCCATCCCAAGGGCCGGCTGCCCCGCCACGCGCTGGTCCACGTGGCCGACGTGATGCGCAAGGGCAGCGAAGTACCCGCGGTCGCCATCGGCGCTTCCGGCATGCAGGCCGTGGCGGAGATCACGCGCGGGCGCCTGGGCATGACGAGCGTCGTCGATGCCGCGCGGCGCGTCCAGGGCGTGTTCACCGATGGCGACCTGCGCCGCGCGCTCGAGAAGGGCGTCGATCTCGCCCGCGTCAGCGTCGAGGAAGTCATGACGCGAGCGCCGCGCACCCTGCGCGCGGAAGCCCTCGCCGCCGAAGCCGTGCAGCTCATGGAAGCGCACAAGATCAGCCAGCTGCCGGTGGTGGATGCCGAGGGGGCCCTGGTCGGCGCGCTCAACATGCACGATCTTTTCCGCGCCAAAGTCCTCTAGCAGAAATGCAATATCTGGCCCCCGATGCGCTCGCGCGTGCCCAGCGCGTGCGGCTGGTGATTTTCGACGTCGACGGGGTGCTGACCGACGGCCGGCTGTGGTACGGGCCGGGCGGCGAGGAGCTGAAGGCGTTTCACGCTTTCGACGGCCACGGCGTGAAGCTTCTCCGGATGGCCGGCCTCGAGACGGCGATCATCAGCGGACGCGATTCTCCAGCGGTCAGCGAGCGCGCCCGGGAACTGGGCATCGAGCAGGTCGTGCAAGGCGCCGACGACAAGCGCAAGGCGTTCGCCGCCTTGCTGCGCAGGCTCAGGATGAAGAGCGAGGCCACCGCCTATATGGGGGACGACGTCGTCGACCTGCCGGTGCTCACCCGCTGCGGCCTCGCCTGCGCGCCGCATGAGGCGCCGGAGGAGGTCCGGCGGCGCGCGCACTACATCGCCACGGCCAACGCCGGGCACGGCGCGGCGCGCGAAGTGTGCGAGTTCATCCTCGAGGCCCAGGGCAAGCTCGGGCGCGTCATGGCGCGCTTTCGCCGATGATGAGCACGACACGCCTGTTTCCATTGGCGCTGATGCTTTCGCTTGCGCTACTGACGTTCTGGCTCGACCACCAGGTGCGCGTCGAAGAGGGCGCACACCCCTCGCTTCGCCGCCACGATCCGGATTACCTCGTGGACAACTTCACCACCACCACCTACAACCGCGACGGCAAGGCGGAAACCGTGCTCTCCGCCGCGCGCATGCAGCACTATCCGGACGACGACTCCACGGAGCTCACCGCGCCGCGCGTGATGCAGTCCAAGCCCGCGCAGCCGCGTTTCACGGTCAGCGCCGAGCGCGGCAAGGTATCGCGCGAAGGCGACGAGATCTTCCTTTACGACAACGTCGTGCTGGTGCGCGAGGCCGATGCCGCCCGGCCCGAAGCGCGCATGACCACCAGCTTCCTGCACATCCTGCGCGACCGCTCGCTCGTGCGCACCGATCGCGAAGTGCAGTTCGAGGAGGCCGGCCGCTCGCTCGTCGGCCGCGGCATGGAGTATTTCAACGCCACGCGCGAGCTGTTCCTGCGCTCCGATGTGCGCGCGCAGTTCGAGCCGAAGAAGTGAAGTCGCGCGCGCTCCTCGCCCTCCTGATCGCGACCTCGGCGCACGCCGAGCAGGCCGACTCGACGAAACCGACGCAGATCGAGGCGAACAAGATGAGCGCCGATGACGCGCGGCGCATGAACGTATTCGAGGGCAACGTGGTGGTGACCCGAGGCACGCTCAACATCCGCGCCGATCGCATCGTCGTGCGGCAGGACAAGGACGGCAACCAGTACGCGACCGCGACCGGCAACCCGGTGCGCTTCCGCCAGCGGCAGGACCCGAAGCCGCCGGAGAAGGAAGGCGTGTGGATGGAGGGCGAGGCGAAGCGCGTCGAGCTGGACGACAAGGCGGGAAAGGTGGAGCTGTTCGAGGCGGCGCGCGTCAACCGCGGCGGCGACGAGGTCACCGGCGAATACATCCTGGTCGACCAGAAGAGCGACTTCTTCACCGTGACGCCGGGCAAGGGCGAAGGCCGCGTGCGCGCCACCATCCAGCCGAAGCCGCCCGCGAAGTGAAGCTCACGTCCCAGCGCCTGCGCAAGCGCTACAAGACGCGCACCGTGGTGCAGGACGTGTCACTCGAGGTCGACAGCGGCGAGGTGGTGGGCCTGCTCGGCCCGAACGGCGCCGGCAAGACGACCTGCTTCTACATGATCGTCGGCCTGATCCCGGTCGACGCGGGCAGCATCCACCTCGACAAGGCCGAGCTCACGCACCTGCCGATCCATCGCCGCGCGCGCCTGGGCATCTCGTACCTGCCGCAGGAAAACTCGGTGTTCCGCCGCCTGACGGTGGAGGAGAACGTCAAGGCGATCCTCGAGCTCCAGGGCCTGCCGCCCGAAGAGACCGAGACGCGGCTGGCCGAGCTCCTCAAGGACCTGAACATCGGGCACCTGCGCAAGCATGCCGCGATTTCCCTGTCCGGGGGCGAGCGGCGCCGGCTGGAGATCGCCCGCGCTCTCGGCACCAAGCCCGCCTTCATCCTGCTGGACGAGCCCTTCGCCGGCGTCGATCCGATTGCGGTCCTCGACATCCAGCGCATCATTAGGTTCCTGAAGGAGCGCGGCATCGGCGTGCTCATAACGGACCATAACGTGCGGGAAACGCTCGGCATCTGCGACCGCGCGTACATCATCAACGAAGGCGCCGTCCTCGCCTCCGGGCATCCGGAGGAGATTGTTTATAATGACAGCGTGCGCCGGGTCTATCTGGGCGAAAACTTCCGCATGTAGCCTGGCTTCGGCACACTGCAGATCCCGTCGATGAAACCTTCCCTGCAGTTCCGACTCTCGCAGCACCTCACGCTGACGCCGCAGTTGCAGCAGTCGATCCGGCTGCTGCAGCTCTCGACCGTGGAGCTCAACCAGGAGATCGAGCGCATCCTGATGGAGAACCCGGCGCTCGAGCGCGAGGACCACGAGGAACACGGGGACGGCGCCGCGGCCGCGCAAGGCGCGAACTCGGGCACGAGCGCGACCGAAGCCCCCGCCGAGGCGCCACCGGCACCGGACGCCGACTGGTCAGCGGACGTAGCGGCGAACTGGCGTACCGGCAGCGACGACGAGGACAACGATCGCAACTTCACGACGCCCGACACGCCGACGCTGCGCGATCACCTGCACACCCAGCTCTCCCTCACCAACCTCGGCGTGCGCGACCGTATCTTCGTCGGCCTTTTGATCGACGCGCTCGACGACGACGGCTACCTCACGCAAAGCCTGGAGGAGATCGCGACCCTGCTGCCGCCGGAGGCGGCCGCCGATGCCGATGCGCTCGCCGAGGAGCTCTCGATCGCGCTTCGCCACCTGCAGAACTTCGAGCCGGCGGGCGTCGGCGCGCGCTCGCCGAGCGAATGCCTGGCGCTGCAGTTGCGCACGCATCCGGAATGCACGACGCGCAAGCTCGCTCTGGAGATCGTCGACAAGCACCTCGAGCTCCTCGCGAGTCGCGACTACTCGCGCCTGAAGAGCCTCACCGGCGCCGACGACGACGCGCTGCGCACGGCGCAGCAGCTGATCCGCGGCCTCAATCCGCGCCCCGGCGCATCATTCGCCCGGGTCGAGGCACGCTACGTGGTGCCCGATGTCGTGGTGCGAAAGACCCGCAACGCGTGGCGCGCGAGCCTCAACCCGGACGCCATGCCGCGCCTTCGGGTCAACCGGCTGTATGCCGAGATCGCCGCCGGCGCGCGCAGCGGGGGCATCTCCTCGCAGCTGCAGGAGGCGCGCTGGCTGATCAAGAACGTGCAGCAGCGCTTCGACACGATCCTGCGCGTCTCGCAGGCGATCGTCGACCGTCAGCGCCACTTCCTCGAGCACGGCGAAGTGGCAATGCGGCCTTTGGTTCTTCGTGAGATCGCCGAAACGCTCAGCCTGCACGAGAGCACCATTTCGCGCGTCACCACCCAGAAGTACATGGCGACGCCACGCGGCACTTTCGAGCTCAAGTACTTCTTCGGCAGCCACGTTGCCACCGAGGCGGGTGGCTCGGCTTCGTCCACCGCCATCCGCGCGCTGATCAAGCAGCTGGTCGCCGCCGAGGACGCGCACGCCCCGCTGTCGGACTCGCGGATTTCCCAGATCCTCGGCGAGCAAGGCATCGTGGTCGCGCGCCGCACGATTGCGAAGTATCGAGAATCCCTGCAGATTCCCGCAGTCAACCAGAGAAAGGCCCTGTAACCATGAATTTGAACGTAAGCGGCCATCATGTGGAAGTGACCCCGGCGATCCTCAGCTACGTGCGCTCCAAGATCGAGCGCGTGACCCGACACTTCGACCACGTCATCGACGCGCACGTCATCCTCACGGTGAACAAGCTCCGACAGAAGGCCGAGGTCACGCTGCACGTGCGCGGCAAGGACCTGCATTGCGAAAGCGAGCAGGAAGACCTTTATGCCGCGATCGACCTCGTCGCCGACAAGCTCGACCGCCAGGTGATGCGCTACAAGGACAAGCGCTTCGAGAAGCGCGTTTCGACGAAAGGTATACTGCCGACGCCATGAGCTTGGTCGGCAAGCTCCTTACTCCGTCGCACATCGTGCTCGACCTTCCGGCGTCGAGCAAAAAACGCCTGTTCGAGCAGGCCGGGCTCCTCTTTGAGAATCACGATGGCCTCGCGCGCAGCATCGTCTTCGAAAGCCTGTTTGCGCGCGAGCGCCTCGGCTCGACCGGCCTGGGCCAGGGCGTGGCGATCCCGCACGGGCGCATCAAGGGGCTCAAGGAGGCCCTCGGCGCGTTCGTTCGCCTGGCCGAGCCGGTGCCCTTCGACGCGCCCGACGGCAATCCGGTGAACCTGGTGTTCGTCCTGCTCGTGCCGGAGAAGGCCACCGAGAAGCACCTGCAGATCCTGTCCGAGCTCGCGCAGATGTTCTGCGACAAGGCGCTGCGCGAAGCGATGACGCAGGCCACGGACGCCGCGCAACTTCACCAATTGGTCACGGCATGGCAGCCGGATGCTCCAGGTCAACGTCGCGCGGCTGCATGACGATAACCGCGAGGCGCTTTCGCTCGCCTGGCTCGCCGGGCGCGAGGGCGGTACCGTGGTGCGGCGCGAAGCGGCTGCCGCCGCCGCGCTGATCGGCCACCTCAACCTCACCCACCCGAACTCGATACAGGTGATCGGCGCGTACGAAGCCGGCATCGTCGCCGGCTTCGTCCAGCGCCTTTTCGAGTCGCATCCGGCCGCGGTGATCGTCGCCGACGGCGTCGCGCCGCGCCCGGAGCTCGTCGATGCGGCGAGCGCCACCCATACGCCGCTCTTCACCTCGCCGCTGCCCGCGCCGGTGGTGATCGAGACCCTCTCGCACTATCTCGCCAAGCTGCTCGCCGAGACCACCGAGCGTCATGGGGTGTTCATGGATGTCCTCGGCCTCGGCGTGCTCATTACCGGCGAATCGGGCGTGGGCAAAAGCGAGCTCGGCCTCGAGTTGATCAGCCGCGGCCATGGCCTGGTCGCCGACGACGTCGTCGAGCTGCTGCGCATCGCGGCCGGCACGCTGGAAGGCCGTTGCCCGCCGATGCTCAAGGATTACCTCGAGGTGCGCGGGCTCGGCCTGCTCAACATCCGCACCATCTTCGGCGAAACCGCGGTGCGCCGGAAGATGAAGCTGCGCCTGATCGCCCACCTCGAGCGGCCCCAGCCCGGCGGCCGCGACCCGACCGAGCGGCTGCCGCTCGCCGAGCTCTCGGAAGTCATCCTCGGCGTAACGGTGCGCAAGGTCACCGTTCCGGTCGCCGCCGGCCGCAACCTCGCGGTCCTCGTCGAGGCGGCGGTGCGCAATGAAATCCTCAAGCTGCGCGGCATCGACAGCACCGCCGAATTCCTGGCGCGCCAGAAGGCGCAGATGGACAAGGGCGGCGACTAATGCAGCTGGTCCTGGTTAGCGGGCTCTCCGGCTCGGGCAAGAGCATCGCCCTGCGCGTTCTCGAGGATGGCGGGTACTACTGCGTCGACAACCTGCCGGCGAACCTGCTCCTCGAGACGGTCGACTTCCTCTCGGAGTCGGGCCACGAGCGCGCCGCCGTCAGCATCGATGCGCGCAGCGCCTCGCTGCCGACGGTGCCCGGCCACATCGCCCAGTTGCGCAGCCGCGGCGTCGATTGCCGCGTGCTTTATCTCGAGGCGAGCTCGAGCGCACTTTTGCGGCGCTTCTCCGAGACCCGCCGGCGCCACCCGCTCGCCGACGCCGGCATGACGATCGACGAGGCAATCGAGCGCGAGCGCACGCTCCTCGCCAACATCGCCCCCCTGGGCCAGCGCATCGACACGAGCGAGCTGCAGCCACGCGTGCTGCAGAACTGGATCCGCGATCTCCTGGGCATCGGCGCCGGCGCGCTCACGCTGCTGTTCGAGTCGTTCTCGTACAAGGACGGCCTGCCGCTCGATGCCGACTGGGTGCTCGACTGCCGCATGCTGCCGAACCCGCACTATGACCCGCAGCTGCGGCCGTTTACCGGCCGCGACGCGCCCGTGATCGATTACCTGCGCCGCGATGCGCACGTGACGCGCTATGTCGAGGACATCCAGGCGCTGCTCAAGCGCTGGCTGCCGGAGATCGTGCGCGAGAACCGCAGCCATGTCTCGGTGGCGATCGGCTGCACCGGCGGGCGGCACCGTTCCGTCTACCTCGCGGAGGAGCTCGCCAAGAGCTTCCGCGCCGACTGGCGCGTCCTGGTGCGCCATCGCAAGCTGGCCCAGGAAAGCGGCGCATAGCCGAGCTCGCGCTCTTCCCGCTGCAGACGGTGCTCTTCCCTCGAGGGCGCTTGCCGCTGCGCGTCTTCGAGCAGCGCTATATGCAGATGGCAAAGGCCTGCCTGCGCGATGGCACCGCATTCGGCGTCTGCGCCATCCGCGAGGGCGCCGAGGTGGGCGCCCCGGCCACGCCCTACGACGTCGGGACGATCGCGAAGATCGCGCAATGGGACATGGCGCAGCTCGGCGTGCTCGAGATCGTCGCCCACGGCACGCAGCGCTTTCGCATCCTCGAGCGCCGCACGCAGCCCGATGGCCTGCAGCTCGCCGATATCGAGCTCATGGCGCCGGAACGCGAGGGTCCCGTGCCGGCGAGCTGCTCGGGCTGCGTGCAGCTCCTCGAGCGCATCATCGAGCAGCACGCGGGCCTCTTTCTGCCGCCGCACGAGCTCGATTCCGCGGCGTGGGTGGGCGCCCGGCTGGCGGAGCTGCTGCCGCTTCCGCTCGCCATCAAGCAGGAACTGCTGGAGCTCGACGACGCCGTGGCGCGCCTGGAGCGCCTTAATGCTCTCCTGCGCGCAAACGCGCGAGAAGGCTCTTGACCGGCGCCGGCAACGCCGCGCCCGCCGCTTCTTCGAGCCTCAGCCAGCGACCCGCGCGCTGCGGCGCCGTTTTCACATCGCACAGAAGCGGCCGAATCCGCAGGCGGAAGTGGGTGAACCCATGCTCGATCGGCGCCAGCGCCTTGGCCCCCCGCGGCCGGCCTCCGGCGAGCTCGGGAAAGCACCAGAGCCCGCCCCAGATGCCCGGCGCGGGGCGCTGCTCGACGAGAACCGCGCCGTTGCGACGCAGGACGAGCCAGGTCGTCTCGCGCTGCGGCAACGCTCCTCGTACCCGCGGCGGTGGAAATTCGCCGATGCGTGCCTGCTTCCTCGCCTTGCAGATCGTCGCCACGGGACAGGCATCACAGCGCGGATTGGTGCGCGTGCAGATCGTCGCGCCGAGGTCCATCAGCGCTTGCGTATAGCCCTCTAGCTCGCGGCGCGGCAGCAGCGCCTCCGCCTGCTGCCACATCCGGTCCTTGTCGGTGAGGAGGAAGCACCGCGCCAGCACGCGCTTCACGTTGCCATCCAGGATCGCCTGGCGCTCGCCGTACGCGAATACGGCTATCGCCGCTGCGGTGCTGCGACCGACGCCGGGCAGCTCCTGGATTTCCTCGAAACTCTTAGGGAACCCGGCGCTCGCTATGCGCCGCGCCGCCTTGTGCAGGTTGCGCCCGCGCGCGTAGTACCCCAGGCCGCTCCAGAGCTCGAGCACCTCCTCCTCGCTCGCGGCCGCGAGCGCCTGGACGGTCGGATATTTCCCGAGGAAGCGCCGGTAGTACGGGATCACCGTGCCGACCTGCGTCTGCTGCAGCATCACTTCGGATAGCCAGATGCGATAGGGGTCGGTGGTGCCCTGCCAGGGCAGGTCGTGGCGCCCGTGGCGGCGTTGCCAACGCACCAGCTTTTCTGCAAAACGCATCGGATAACATTCTCGCACCATGGCGGCTTTCATCCTGCGGCGCGTGGGCCAGGCGATCCTCGTCATGCTGGTCGTGGGCTTCATCGCGTTCGCGCTGTTCCGGTTCGTCGGCGATCCCGTGATCTTCATGCTCGGCCAGGACGCAACGCCCGAAGACCGCGCGCGCGTGACGCAGCAGCTCGGCCTCGATCGGCCGTTCTACGCGCAGTACGCCGCCTTCGTGGAGCGCGCGGTGCACGGCGAATTCGGACTCAGCCTGCGCCAGGTGCGCCCGGTCTCCAGCCTGCTGCGCGAAAGGCTGCCCGCGACGCTCGAGCTTTCGCTCGCGGCGGCGCTCTTCGCGCTCGCCGCCGGAATCCCGATGGGCGTCTACACCGCGCTGCGACGAAAGTCGTGGCTGTCGCAGCTATTGCTCGGTGTCTCGCTCATTGGCGTCTCGCTGCCGACGTTTCTCATCGGCATCCTCCTGATCCTCGTCTTCTCGGTGCAGCTCGGCTGGCTGCCGTCCTTCGGGCGCGGCGATACGGTGGCGATCGGCTGGTGGACCACGGGGCTGCTAACCGCGTCCGGGCTGAAGGCGCTCGTCCTTCCGGCGATCACGCTCGGCCTGTTCCAGATGACGCTGATCCAGCGGCTGGTGCGCTCGGAAATGCTCGAGGTATTGCGCACCGATTACATCCGCTTCGCGCGGGCGCGAGGCCTCACGGACCGCGCCGTGCATTTCGGCCACGCCCTGAAGAACACGCTGGTTCCGGTGATCACGATCACCGGCCTTCAGCTCGGCGCGATCATCGCCTTCGCCATCATCACCGAGACGGTGTTTCAATGGCCGGGCATGGGCCTGCTTTTCATCCAGGCCGTGAGCTTCGCCGACGTGCCGGTGATGGCGGCGTACCTCTGCCTGATCGGCGTGTTCTTCGTCGTGATCAATCTGGCGGTCGATCTCCTCTACTATGCCGTCGACCCGAGACTGCGCATCCAGCCGGTATAACTGAGGCCATGACCAACCCCGTCGAGCGCATCCGCGCGTACCACCCCGAGCTGCGCGACCTGCGGCGCGACATCCACGCCCATCCCGAGCTCGCGTTCGAGGAAAGCCGCACCTCCAAGCTGGTCGCGGACACGCTGGGCTCCTGGGGCATCGAAGTGCACCGCGGCCTCGCGAAAACCGGGGTTGTCGCCGTGATACCCGGCAAACGCACCGCGAGCGGCCGTGGGATCGGGCTTCGCGCCGACATGGATTGCCTGCCGATGCACGAGCGAAACGGCTTCGCGCACAAGTCGCAGAACGAAGGGCGCATGCACGCCTGCGGCCACGACGGCCACACCACCATGCTCCTCGGGGCGGCACGCTACCTCGCCGAAACGCGCAACTTCGATGGCACGGCCTATCTCATCTTCCAGCCAGCCGAAGAAGGCGGCGGCGGCGGGGAGGTGATGATCCGCGAGGGGCTCTTCGAGCGCTTCCCGGCAAATGAAGTCTACGCGCTGCACAACTGGCCGGGCCTGCCGCCCGGAAAGATGGCGGTACGCGCCGGACCGGTGATGGCCGCGACCGACGAAGTGCAGATCACCGTCCACGGCCGCGGTGGCCATGGCGCGATGCCTCACCTCTCCGTGGATCCCGTCGTCGCCGCCGCGCACATCATTACCGCGCTCCAGACGATCGCGAGCCGCACCGTCAACCCGCTCGATGCCGTCGTGGTGAGCATCTGCTCAATGGCCACCAGCCAGGTCGGCGTGTTCAACGTCATCCCCGACCACGTGAAGCTCGTGGGCACGGTGCGCAGCTTCCAGCCCGCCACGCGCGAGCTCGCCGAGCGACGCGTAAGAGAGATCTCCACCAAGACCGCCGAA
>DATLDY010000288.1:0-18792 GCA_035525655.1 Burkholderiales bacterium | reverse complement strand
GAGGCGGATGTTCTGGAATGTGCGCGCGATGCCCGCCGCGGCGATCTGGTGCGGCGCGAGCCCCCGCAGCTCGCGCTCGCCGAAGCGGAAGCTGCCCGCGTCGGCGGCGTAGACGCCGGTGAGCACGTTGAAGAGGGTGGTCTTGCCGGCGCCGTTCGGGCCGATGAGCCCGTAGATCTCGCCGGCCTGGATCGAGAATGAAACCGCGTCGAGCGCTTGCACGCCGCCGAAGCGCTTCGCCGCGCGTTGGACCTGGAGCAGCGCGCTCATGCGTGGTGCCCGGTGAGCTCGCGCTTGCGCACGGCCGAGGGCAGCAGCCCGGCCGGCCGGAACAGCATGATCAGCACTAGCGCGAGCCCGAAGAGCAGCATGCGGATCACTTCCGGGTCGATCAGCGAGCGGCCGAAGAGCGCATGCTGCACCGGCTCCACGGTCCAGCGCAGGATCTCGGGGGTGAAAGAGAGAAGCAGTGCGCCGAGGATCACGCCCCAGATATTGCCCATGCCGCCCAGCACGACCATCGACACGACCATGATCGACTCGACCAGGACGAAGCTCTCGGGCGAGATGAACGCCTGGATGGCGGAGAACATGCCGCCGGCGACGCCGCCGAAGGTGGCGCCCATGGCGAACGCCAGGAGCTTGAGACTCGTCGTGTTGATGCCCATCGCCCGCGCCGCGATCTCGTCCTCGCGGATCGCCTCCCAGGCGCGGCCGATGCGCGAAGTCTGCAGCCGCTGGTTGATGACGATCACGGCGAGCATCACGACCAGCAGCAGGTAGTAGTACTTGATCGGTCCGCTGAAGTCGAGCCCGGCGATCGTGTCGCTGCGCCCGAAGCTGATCGGGCCGACGCTGAAGGGATCGATGCGCGCAATGCCTTGCGGGCCGTTGGTGATGTTCACCGGGCGCGACAGGTTGTTGAGGACGATGCGCACGATCTCGCCGAAGCCGAGCGTGACGATGGCGAGGTAGTCGCCGCGCAGCTTAAGCGTCGGCGCGCCGAGCATCACGCCGAAGAGCGCCGCGATGCCGGCTCCGATCGGCAGGATGATCCAGAACGGCAGATGCAGCCCGAAGTGCGGGCTCGCGAGCAACGCATAGGTGTACGCGCCCACCGCATAGAACGCGATGTAGCCGAGATCGAGCAGGCCCGCGAAACCGACGACGATATTCAGGCCCAGCGCGAGCAGCACATACAGGATGGCGTAGTTCGTGATGCGGACCCATGACGTGCCGACCTGCGCCAATGCGAAGGGCAGCACGGCCAGCGTGAGCGCGATGACCGCGCAAGCCACCCACAGCGCCGCCGGATGCTGGCGCCAGTCTTTCATGCGCGGTCGCCGACCCGCTCCCCGAGCAGGCCGGAGGGCCGCAAGACGAGCACGAGGATCAGGACGATGAAGGCGAACACGTCCTGGTAGTTCGAGCCGAAGAGGACGAAGTTGCCGCCGCCCGAGCACTCGGCAATGCGGCCGGCGAGAAGGTCGTATTGGCAAAGATCGGTGAAGTCGCCGATGTAGCCGGCGCCGAGGGCCTCGACGATGCCGAGGAGCACCCCGCCGAGCATCGCGCCCGGGATATTGCCGATGCCGCCCAGCACGGCCGCCGAGAACGCCTTCAAGCCGAGGATGGAGCCCATCGTGTACTGGGCGATGCCGTAGTACGTGCCGTACAGCACGCCGGCCACGGCGCCGAGCGCCGCGCCGATGACGAAGGTGGCGGCGATCACCCGGTTGATGTCGATGCCCATGAGGCCGGCGACCTGCGGATTCTGCGCCGTGGCGCGCATGGCCGTGCCTAGGCGCGTGCGATAGACGAGCACGGCAAGCCCCGCCATCAGCGCGAAGCAGATGGAAAGGATGGCAATTTGCACGGTGCTGATCGCCGCGCCGCCGAAGGCAAAGGTGCGCGAAGGGATGATCTGCGGGAAGGCGAGGATGTTGCGGCTCCAGATCATGAGCGCGAGGTGCTGCAGGATGATCGAAACGCCGATTGCGGTGATGAGCGGCGCGAGGCGCGGCGCGTGGCGCAGCGGCCGGTAGGCAAGGCGTTCCATCGAATAGCCCACCAGCATGCACACCGGGACGGCGAGGCCGGCGCCGATCAGCACGACCGCAATCGGCGGCAGCCCTGACGGCGCGAGCGCATTGATGACGGTGAAAGCGACCATCGCGCCGATCATCACCACTTCGCCGTGCGCGAAATTGATCAGCTGGATAATGCCGTAGACCATCGTGTAGCCCAGCGCAACGACGGCGTAGACGCTTCCCGCGGTGAGGCCGTTGATGACCTGCTGCAGAAACGTATCCACGGCCGGCAAGCCTAAACCAAAAACAAAAACGGCACCCTCGGGTGCCGTTTGTGCCGCCGGGCTGGCTGGACTACTTGCCGGAGCCCATCGTTTTCACGAATTCACCGTAGGCCACGGTTTTGCCGCCCTTGACGACCGCGAGCGGCGTGATCTTGCCGCCCTTCATGGTGAAGATAGTGATCTCGGCGTCCTTGCGGTCACCCTTGTCGTCGAAGGCGATCGGGCCGGTCGCGCCGCTGAAGCTGATTTTCTGCAGCTCCGGGAGGTACTTCTTCGGATCGCTCGAGTTTGCCTTCTTCATCGCTTCGATGAGGAGGTTGGTCGCGTCGTAGGTGAACGGGGCGTAGAGGATCGGGTCCTGGTTGAACTTCTTCTTGTAGGCATCGATGAACTTCTTGGACGCCGCCTCGGGCGGGATGCCGGCCTGCGAGCAGAGCAGCCCCTCGGCCGCGTCGCCGGCTAGCTCTTTCATCTTGTCGGTGCAGGCGCCGTCGCCGAACGAGAAGACAGCCTTCATGCCGAGCTCGCGGCCCTGCTTGAGGAGCGGTCCGCCGGTGGCGTCCATGCCGCCGTAGAACACCGCATCCGGGTTGCGTCCGCGCAGCTTGGTGAGGATGGCCTTCCAGTCGGTGGTCTTGTCGGTGCCCTTCTCGCGCGGCAGCACCTGCACGTTCGCCGCCTTGAGCGATTTCTCGACTTCGTTTGCAATGCCTTCGCCGTAGGCCGTCGCGTCGTCGATCAGGGCAACAACCTTCGGCTTTCTCTCGGTCGCGATGTAGCTCGCGATCGCGGGACCTTGCTGGTCGTCGCGGCCGACCACCCGGAATTGGTTCTTGTAGCCCTGCTCCGTGAGCTTCGGGTTAGTCGCGGAGCCGGAGATGACGGGAATGCCCGCCTGGTTGTAGAGCGGGGAGGCCGGAATCGACGTGCCCGAGTTGAGGTGGCCCACGACGCCGACGACCTTGGCGTCGACCAGCTTCTGCGCCACGGTGGTGCCGACCTTCGGATCCGCCTGGTCGTCCTCCGCGACGAGCGCGAACTTCACATCCTTGCCGTCGATCTTGACGCCGCTGGCATTCGCTTCCTCGACCGCGAGGCGCGCGCCGTTTTCATTGTCCTTGCCGAGGTGCGCGATCTGGCCGGTGAGCGGCGCGACGTGACCGATCTTGATCTCGGCGCCGCTGCTACTGCCCTTGTCGGAACCTTTGTCTGCTTGAGCGGCGGGCTTTTTGTCCCCGCAGCCGACGAGGGCGACAGCGAGCGCCAGCGCGGTCAGTGAGAGCTTGGTGTTCTTCATGGGTTCTCCGGGGATTGGGGGGCGTTCGGGGGCGGATATCTTACCTCCGCCCTCCCCGGAAAATCGACCGCGGCGGGGCCGCGGCCGTCAGGCTATTTCTGCGACAGGATCCATTTCACGAGCGCCTGGACATCGGCGTCCGGGACCTGGGCATTGGGCGGCATCGGAATCTGCCCCCACACGCCCTGCCCGCCCTTCTTCACCTTATCGACGAGCTTGGCTTCCGCGCTCGGGTCCTTCGCGTACTTCGCCGCCACGTCTTTATAGGACGGACCGACGAGCTTCTTGTCCGTGGCGTGGCAGGCGAGGCAGTTGTGCTTCTTCGCCAATGCCTCGCTTGCTTGCGACGGCGCCGCCAGCGTGGCTAGGGCGACACCGAACGCGACTGCGAATACTTTCATGTCTTCTCCTTGCAGGCCGCCTTCAATTGTATGAGATCGCTCATGGGCGGAAGGCATATAACGCCCCGGCACAGCCATCCGTTGACAGGCTCGGCGCCGCGCGGCTTGTCGAGGGCGGCGGGCAGGCCGGTAATGGCGTCCGGGAGGACGAAAACCAGCCCGTTCGGCAGATATTCGCGCGCGAGCTCCTGCTGCCAGCGTCCGAGCTCGGTGCCACGGCCGCGCAGCACAAGGAGCCTGGGCGGCTCGATTTGCTCGGACAAGGCAATCGTCATGGCGGCATAACCGGCGGGGTGCTCTCGCATCAGCGGCTGGAACAGCCGCAGCGTCCGCTCGGCGGCGTGCGCGTACCGGGTGTTGTCCGTGATGAGGGCAAGGTGGTTCAGGCCCCCTGCCGCCACCGCGTTCCCCGCCGGCGTCGCCTGGTCCTGGCCCGGCTTCGGACGGTGAAACAGGCGCTCGTGGCTCGACGCCGTGAAAAAGAATCCGCCGTTTTCGCGGTCCTCGAACTGCGCAAGGAGCACCTCGGCGAGCGCCTTGGCCCAGTCGAGTTCCGCGACCGAAAACTCCGCTTGCATGACCTCCAATAGCGCCGCGATCAGGAAGGCGTAGTCGTCCAGGTAAGCGTTGAGGTGCGCACGGCCATCCTTATAGGTGGCCAGCAGCCTGTCTTGCTGCCACATCCGCTGCCGGATGAAGTCGAGGGCGCGACGCGCGGAAGCGAGCCATTCCGGCCGCCCGAACACGCGCCCCGCATGCGCCATGCCGCGAATGGCGAGCGCGTTCCACGAGACGAGCACTTTTTCGTCGCGGCCGGGCCGCACGCGCCTCTCCCGGGCAGCGAAGAGCTTGGCGCGCGCGGCATCCAAAAGGGGCTCGTTCTTCACCGGCTGAAACGCGTGCAGGTGCCAGTGCTTGCCTTCGAAGTTGGGCTCGCGGTCGAGGCCAAAACGCGGGGCAAGCTCCGCATATTCATCCTGCGTGAGCAGCGCCTTCACTTCATCTCGCGTCCAGACGTAGAACTTGCCTTCCTCATGCTCGCTGTCGGCATCGAGGGAGGAGTAGTAGCCGCCCTCGGGAGACTGCATCTCGCGCATCAGCCATTGCGCGGTCTCCTCGGCGCAGCGCGCGAAGACGGGGGCCTGGGTGACCCGCCACGCGTCGGCCAGCAGGCCGAGGAGCGGACCGTTGTCGTAGAGCATCTTCTCGAAATGCGGAATCATCCACTGCGCATCGACGCTGTAGCGGCAGAAGCCGCCGCCCAACTGGTCGTAGATCCCGCCTTCGCACATGCGCTCGAGGGTGACGAGCGCGATATCCCTGCTGCCCTGGCGCAAGCACAGCTCGAGGTCGGCCGGATGCGGAAATTTAGGCGACGTGCCGAACCCGCCGAGCTTCGTATCGAAGTTGGAGCGCAGGTTGTCGACCATCGCCTCCACGACGGCCGGCGAAAATTCGAGCTCTTGCCCGGCGCTCTTGGGCAGCGTGCGCTCGAAGGCTTTCAGCACCTCCGCGTTCTGCGCCTCGATCTCGGCGCGCTTCTCGCGCCAGATGCCGGCAATGCGCTCGCAAAGCTGCGGGAAGCCCGGCAGCCCGTAACGCGCTTCCTTTGGGAAATAGGTGCCGCCGAAAAAGGGCGCTCCCTGCGGTGTGAGGAACATCGTCAGCGGCCAGCCGCCCGGGCGCTGCGCGAGCATCTGGTGGGCGCTCTGGTAGATCTGGTCGAGATCCGGGCGCTCCTCGCGGTCGACTTTCACGTTGACGAACAGGCGATTCATGACCGCGGCGACCGCCGGGTCCTCGAAGCTCTCATGGGCCATCACGTGGCACCAATGGCAGGCGGAATAGCCGACGGAGAGAAGCACCGGCTTGTCTTCGCGACGCGCGCGTTCCAACGCTTCGGGGCCCCATGGATACCAATCGACGGGGTTGTCCGCGTGTTGCTGCAGGTAAGGCGAGGTTTCCTGGGCGAGGCGGTTGGACATACGAACACGAGCCCCCGCCCAGGGCGGGGGCTCGTCAGGGGCGGTTAGCGAATCGGGCGCGTGAAGGGGAAGATCTTCGTCAAGCCAAGGATATCGGTGATGAGAAGGACAATGAAAATCAGCACCAGGATGCCGAGGATGCTGTCGCCGCCTGCGGGCAGGCTGTCGATCTTCGCCGCGAGCTGCGAGACCTCGTCGTCGGTCAGGGCCGCCACGCGGGCTTTTACATCGCCGGCTTTGACGCCGTAGCTTTCCAGACGTGCCTGCACGTCGGCGCGGTCGAGGAGGCTGTTGACACGGTCGCGCTGAGCAGCGCCAAGCGCGGAATCGGTGCCGACCATGGCGGCTTGCGAAGGCATGGGCATCGCAAGGCACAGCACGAGCAGACTGGCGATGAGGCGGCGAATCGTGGCAATCATGAAGGCTCCCGGGGCTGGATGAGTGGAACGCAGGTTGACGAAAGGCTGATGGACAAGCGCGCGGAGCTTAGCATTTGTCCCCGATGACTAACTACCGCGCGGACGATGTGCTCGCCTTCTGGTTCGGCGCCGGCGCCGATTACGGCAAGCCACGCAAGCGGTGGTTCGAGAAAGATGCCGCGTTCGACACCGAGGTTACACGGCTGTTCCTCGGCCTGTATGAAACCCTCGCGGGCGGGCAGGAATGGCTCGACGCGCCCAAGCCGTGCCTCGCTCGCATCATCGTCCTCGACCAGTTTCCGCGCCAGATGTTCCGCGGCAATGCACGCGCCTTTGCTGCCGATGCCCTCGCCCTGGACGCAGCTCGACTGGCGGTGGATCTCGGCTACGAGCGCGATTTCCTGCCGGCGGAGCGATTGTTCGTGTATCTGCCGTTCGAGCACAGCGAGGCCCTGGCCGACCAGCTGCGCGGCTGCGAGCTCACCCAGCCCCTCGCCGCTTTTCCAGAAACCGCGGACGTGTATCGGTACGCCGTAGCGCACCGCGACATCATCGCGCGCTTCGGCCGCTTCCCGCATCGCAATGCCGCCCTCGGGCGTGCTTCGACGCCACAGGAAATCGAGTTCCTGCGGCAGCCCGGATCAAGCTTCTGAGTCGGTGATGGCGCCCAGCGACGCGGTCGAGACGAGCTTCATGTACTTGGCGAGCAAGCCGCGCGTATAGCGGGGCTTCGGCGCCTTCCACGATTTACGCCGGCGGGCGATCTCCTTCGCGGGCACATTGAGCTCGATGAGCCGCTTCTTCGCATCGATGGTGATCGAATCGCCTTCCTTGACGAGGGCGATCGTGCCGCCGACATACGCCTCCGGCGCGACGTGTCCCACGACCATTCCCCATGTGCCGCCGGAGAACCGCCCGTCGGTGAGTAGCCCGACCGATTCGCCGAGCCCCTGGCCGATCAGGGCCGAGGTCGGCGCAAGCATTTCCTGCATGCCGGGCCCGCCCTTGGGCCCTTCGTAGCGGATCACCACCACGTCGCCCGGCTTGATGCGCTTCGCCATGATCGCCTTCATGCAGGCGTTCTCCGAGTCGAAGACGCGCGCCGGGCCGGTAATGGTCGGATTCTTGAGGCCGGTGATCTTGGCGACACAACCTTCCGGCGCGAGATTGCCCTTCAGGATGGCGAGGTGGCCGTGCGCATACATCGGCTTCGACCACGGCCGGATCACTTCCTGATCGGTCCGCGGCTCGGCCGGCACGTCCTTCAGGAGCTCGGCCATCGTCTTCCCGTGGATGGTCATGCATTCGCCGTGAAGCACGCCGTTCTCGAGGAGGATCTTCAGCACCTGCGGCACGCCGCCGGCACGGTGGAAGTCCACGGCGACGAAGCGGCCCGAGGGCTTCAGGTCGCACAGCACCGGCACCTTGCGCCGCACGCGCTCGAAATCGTCGATGGTCCACTTCACGCCCGCCGCGCTCGCGATGGCGAGGTAATGAAGCACTGCGTTCGTCGAGCCGCCCGTAGCCATGACGAGCGCCACGGCGTTCTCGATCGATTTGCGCGTGATGATGTCGCGCGGCTTGAGATCCTTCTTGACCGCCTCGACGAGCACGCGCGCCGAGTCGGCCGAGGAGTCGGCCTTTTCGGCATCCGGCGCCGCCATCTGCGAGGACCCGAGCAGGCTTACGCCGAGCGCCTCGAATGACGAGCTCATCGTGTTCGCGGTGAACATGCCGCCGCACGCGCCAACGCTCGGACAGGCGTTCCTCTCGATCCCCTGGAAGTCCTCCTCGCTCATCTTGCCGGCGGTGAACGAGCCGACCGCCTCGAAGGCGGAGACGATCGTCAGGTCCTTGCCCTTCCACTTGCCGGGCTTGATGGTGCCGCCGTAGACGTAGATCGCCGGCACGTTCATGCGTGCCATCGCCATTACGCCGCCCGGCATGTTCTTGTCGCAGCCGCCGACGACCAGCACGCCGTCCATGGCCTGGCCGTTCACGCTCGTCTCGATGGCGTCGGCAATCACCTCGCGCGACACGAGCGAATACTTCATCGCCTCGGTGCCCATGCCGATGCCATCGGTCACCGTCGGCACGCCGAACACCTGGGGCTTGGCGCCGGCCTCTTCGAGTGCCTGCATGGCGCGGTCGATGAGCGGCTGGATGCCGGCATTGCACGGATTCATCGTCGAATGCCCGTTGGCGACGCCGATGATGGGCTTGTCGAAGTCGCGGTCGCCGAAGCCGACGGCACGCAGCATGGCGCGGTTCGGCGAACGGGCGACGCCGGCGGTGATGAGTTGTGATCGACGGTTGTAGGTTGCCATTGGACGGCTCCTCTCGAGCCGGGCATTGTGCGCGCCGCGCTGCTACCACGGCCAATGCAATCTGCAGCTCGCTGTAATACCCTGCAGGTATGAATGTGCCCGACTTGCGGCGCCTGCGGTATTTCGTGGCGGTGGCCGAGCGCCTGCATTTCGGCCGCGCCGCCGAGGCGCTGCACATCTCCCAGCCGCCGCTTTCGCGTGCTATCCGCGCCCTCGAGGACGAGCTCGGCGTGGCCCTTTTCGCCCGCACGCGGCGCCGCGTCGAGTTGACCGCCGAAGGCACGCGCCTGCTCGAGGAGACGCGGCGCCTCACGGGGCACCTCGAGCGCACGGTGCATGATTTGCGCGCCATGGCGGCCGGGCGACACGCGCGCTTGCGCATCGGCTTCGTCTCGCTCGCCGACTACGGTGTGCTGCCGGGCCTGCTCAAGGCGTACAAGACCGCGCAGCCCGGCGTGCGGCTCGCGCTGCGCGAAATGCTGTCGCCCGACCAGGCGGCGGCCCTGGCCGCAGGGGAGCTCGACTTCGGCCTGCTCCTCCCGCCGGTCACCGGCGCGGCGCGGCTCGAGCACATCGTCGTGCAGCGCGAGCGCTTCGTCCTCGCCCTGCCGGCACGGCATGCCCTCGCGCGCGGCACAGGAGCGCTGCGGCTGCGTGAGCTCGCCGGAGAGCCGTTCGTCATGATCCCGCGGCAGATCGCGCCGCGCCTTTACGATATCGTCACGCAGCTGGCCGCGCAGGCCGGCATGTCCCTCAACGTCGCCCAGGAGGCGATCCAAATGCAGACGGTAGTGAGCTTGGTGTCGAGCGGGCTCGGCGCGGCGATCGTGCCCGCATCGGTGGCCAATCTGGGTCGCCGCGGGGTCGTCTACCGCGATCTCGCCGATCGCCATCCGCGCCTGGACTTGTGGCTCGCCTGGCGACGCGCGCCATTGGGCGAGGCGGCAGCGCAATTCATCGCGCACGCACGCCGCGTCGGAGCATAGCCATGCTGGTTCACCCGAGCATCGATCCGATCGCCTTCTCGCTCGGCCCGCTCGCCGTGCGGTGGTACGGCCTCATGTATCTGATCGGCTTTGCCGGCGGCTGGTGGCTCGGCACCCACCGCATCCGCAAAGGCGCGGCACCCGTCACGCGCACGCAATTCGACGATCTTCTGTTCCTCGCCGTCCTGGGCGTAATCGTCGGCGGCCGCCTGGGCTACGTGCTTTTCTACAAGCCGGGTCATTACCTCGGCCATCCGCTGGAGATCTTTTACGTCTGGCAGGGAGGCATGTCGTTCCACGGCGGACTGCTCGGGGTGATGCTCGCGATGGTGATCGCCGCGCGCCGGCACCACATCGACTACCTGTGCCTGATGGACTTCGTGGCGCCGCTCGTTCCGCTGGGCATCGCGGCGGGGCGAATGGGCAATTTCATCAACGGCGAGCTGTGGGGGCGGGTGACCGACGTGCCGTGGGGCATGGTGTTCCGCAACGCCGGCGACGCGCCGCGGCATCCGTCGCAGCTCTACCAGTTCGCCCTCGAAGGCATGACGCTGTTCGCCATCCTGTGGTGGTTCTCGAGCAAGCCACGATTGCGCGGGCAGGTATCCGCGGTGTTCCTCATGGGCTATGGCACGTTGCGATTCATCGCCGAGTTCGCGCGCGAGCCCGACGCCTTCCTAGGCTACCTCGCGCTGGGCATGACCATGGGGCAGTGGCTTTGCCTGCCGATGATCGCCGGCGGCATCGCCCTGTGGGTATGGAGCTGGCGCTCGACCCGGTCCTAAGCGCGGCTTTCCCGGTCTTCGCCCTGGTCGGTTGCGGGGTCCTGGCAGGGCGCTTCCGACTGATCAACCCCGGCTCGAGCGAGGCGCTCAACCGCTTCGTATACGCCTTCGCCCTTCCTGCGATGCTGTTCATTGCGGTTTACCGCGGCTCGCTTGCCGAGCTGATGGGCAGCGGCAGCTTCCTCGTCGGCGTGATCCTCGCCACGCTCGGCACGGCGCTGGCCGGTTACGCGCTGTCGCGCTTCGCTTGGCGCTCACCGCCCGGAGAAAGCGTGATGCGCGCCTTGAATGCGTCTTTCGCCAACACCGGCTATCTCGGCATCCCACTCGTGACGGTGGCCTATGGTGAGCGCGCCGCTCTTCCAGCGGCGTTGGCGACCGTCGCGACGAACATCGTGTCCTTCGCCGTCGCCATCGTCTGCCTCGAGCTCCTCTCCAATCCGCGGCGCGGCGGCATTGCGCGTGCGCTCGCTGGCGTTGCCCGCAGTCCGTTGATTTGGCCGATTGGCCTCGCCGTGCTGCTCGTCGCGCTCGATGTGAAGATCCCGCTGCCGGTCGAACGCTTCGCCTCGCTCCTCGCCGCGGCGGCGGGACCGTGCGCACTCTTTGCGATCGGGCTCTTCGTCTCGCAGCTTTCGATCCGGGAGGGCTTGCGCTCCAGCTGGCCGACGAGCGCGCTGAAGCTCATCGTGCATCCGCTCCTGATGGCTGGCCTCGCGTACTGCGTGTTGTCCATCGATGCCTTATGGGCGAAGGTCGCCGTCGTCTGCGCGAGCCTGCCGCTCGGCGCCACCGCGTTCGTCCTGGCGCAGCGCTATCGACTGCTGGAAGAGGAGACTTCGACCGGCGCGGTGCTTTCCACAGGCGCGTCTGTGCTGACCGTGTCGGTGGTCATGATGCTGGTGGCTTGAGCGCCGCCTGTAGAAGTCGCGCCACGTGAATCGCGCGGCGGCCCGTCCCGTCGAAAATCTGGTGTCGGCAGCTCGTTCCGTCCGCCACTAGCGTCGCCTGCGGGGCATTGCGTACGGCGGGAAGCAGGGTCAGTTCCGCCATCGCCTTGGACACCTCGGCGTGCTCCGCTTCGTACCCGAAGCTTCCCGCCATGCCGCAGCAGCTTGTCTCCACGGTCTTCACCGTCAGGCCGGGGACCATGCCCAGCACCTTGGCCACCGCGGGCATCGCGTCGAACGCCTTCTGGTGGCAGTGCCCATGCAGCAACACTTCCTGCTTCGTATCCGCGAAGGCGAGGCGCCCGGGCTTGCGCGCCAGGAACTCCTCGAACAGGAACGAATTGTGGGCAAGCTGTTCCGTGCCTTTCAGGAGCACGGTGTACTCATCGCGCAGTGAAAGCAGGCACGAAGGCTCCAGGCCAACGATCGGCACGCCGCGAGCCGCCGCCGGCCCGAGGACGTCGAGCACGCGCTGCGCTTCGCGTTTCGCCTGATCCACCATGCCGGCCGCGAGGAAAGTCCGGCCGCAGCAAAGGCCCGCCGGTGCTTGCACCCGGTAGCCGGCGGCCTCGAGCACCGCCATCGCAGCGCGCACATTCTCAGGCTCGAAGTAACGGTTGAACGTGTCGACGAACAGAATCACGTCCGCGTCTGCCACGCCGGTATCGGCGAAGTAATCGCTGCGCCAACGCGGGAGCTCGCGGCCGGCGGCGAATCCGAGCATTCCCTTCAGCAATGTTGTGACAGCGTTGGCGAGCGGCGCGACACGGGCGGCCATCGGTGCGTAGCGCGGCAGGTGGCCGACTGCGCGGTCGCGCAGGCTGTAGCCATGTTTCGCCTTGTAGTGCGCCAGGAACTCGACCTTCATGCGCGCCATGTCGACGCCGGTGGGGCATTCGCGCTTGCAGCCTTTGCATGAGACGCACAGATCGAGCGCCGCCTTGACGGCTTCGTCGCCCTGGTCGCCGAGCTGGCCTGACAGCGCCAGCCGAAGCGTGTTCGCGCGTCCGCGGGTCAGGTGGATCTCGTCGCGCGTGGCGCGATAGGACGGGCACATGGTGCCGGCGTCGAACTTGCGGCAATGGCCGTTGTTGTTGCACATCTCGACGGCCTTGTCGTAACCGCCCCACTCGCTCCAGTCGAGCACCGTCGGTGACGTCTGCGTCTGATAACCCGGCTTGAAGCGAAAGAGCGACGCATCGTCCATCTTCGACGGGTTGACGATCTTCCCGGGGTTCATCAGGCCGCGCGGGTCGAGCCACGATTTGATGTGGCCGAGGGAGGCCGTAAGGCGCGGCCCGAAGAACGGCTCGATCCACTCCGAGCGCACCAGGCCATCGCCGTGCTCGCCGGAATACGCGCCTTTGTACTCCTTCACCATCGCGCAGGCTTCCTCGGCGATCGCGCGCATCTTCGCCGCGCCGCCGCGGCGCATGTCGAGGATCGGCCGAACGTGCAGCGTGCCGACCGAGGCGTGCGCGTACCACGTGCCGCGCGTGCCGTGCTTCTCGAACACCCGCGTCAGCCGGTCGGTGTATTCGGCGAGGTGCTCGAGCGGAACCGCGCAGTCTTCGATGAAGGAGACCGGCTTGCCGTCACCCTTCATCGACATCATGATGTTGAGGCCCGCCTTGCGCACCTCCCAGATGTCGCGCTGCTGTTTTGCATCGGTCACCTCGACGACGGCGCCCGGCAGGCCGAGGTCGGCCAACAGCTGCACCAGCTGCTTCAGACGCGGTGCCGGGTCTTCTTCGCCGGCGAACTCGACGAGCAGGATGGCATCCGGCTCGCCGCGGATGAACGTGTCGACGGTGGCGCGAAACGCGCCGATGTCGCGCGCAAGGCCGATCATCGTGCGATCGACCAGCTCGACCGCGCTCGGCCCGAGCTTGACGATATGCTGCGTCAGGTCCATCGCCGTGTAGAACTTCGGAAAGTGGCATACGCCCAGCACTCGCTGCGGCGGGATGCGCGAGAGCTTGAGGTGCAGCCGCTCCGAATAAGCGAGCGTGCCTTCCGAGCCGACGAGGATGTGCGCCGCGTTCGCATGCGGCGGGCCGAGATGGTCGAGGTTGTAGCCGGCTACCTTGCGCAGCACGTTGGGAAAGCGCGCCGCGATCTCCTCCCTCTCGCGCTCATAGAGCACGCGCAGGCGGGCGACTAGCTCCTGATATCCGCGCGGACCGCCGGGATCGTTCATCGGCCCAAAACGCCAGCGCTCGCCGCCGACCGTGCAGGCCTCGATGGCGAGCACGTTGTGCACCATATTTCCGTAGGCAATGGAGCGCGAGCCGCAGGAGTTATTGCCTGCCATGCCGCCGATCGTGGCCTGTGCGCTCGTGGACACGTCGACCGGGAACCAGAGGCCTTTAGGCCGCAGGGCGGCGTTCAGCGCGTCGAGAACCACGCCGGGCTGCACGACCGCGCGCTGCCCCTCGACTTCCAGCACCCGGTTCAAGTACTTGGTGTGGTCGATGATCAACGCTTCGCCGACCGCCTGGCCGCACTGCGAGCTGCCGGCGCCGCGTGGCAGTATTGGGACGCCCTCCTCGGCGGCGATCGCGATGGCCATGCGCGCGGCTTCCTCCGAGCGGGGCACGACGATGCCGATCGGCTCGAGCTGGTAGATCGACGCGTCCGTTGAGTAACGCCCGCGGCTCGGCCGGTCGAACATGATCTGCGCGTCCAGTTCCCGGCGCAGGCGCTCGGCGAGCGCGCTGCGCCGCGGCGTGACCATCTGGATCGGGACGGAGGGGGCATTCATCTGCGAAGTAGAATAGCGCACATGTCCAGACGAGCCGGCCGCCACTTCCTCCAGATACCGGGACCGACGAACGTTCCCGACCGCGTTCTGAGGGCGATCGATTTCCCGACGATCGATCATCGCGGACCGCAGTTCGGCGAAATCGGCAAGAGCGTGCTCGCCGGCATGAAGCGCGTATTCAAGACCGCGCGCGGCGAAGTCGTCATCTATCCGGCCTCCGGCACGGGCGCCTGGGAAGCGGCGCTCGTCAACACTTTGTCGCCGGGCGACAGCGTGCTCATGTACGAGACCGGCCATTTCGCCACGCTCTGGCAGAAGATGGCCGCGCGCCTGGGCCTTCAGGTCGAGTTCATCGCCGGCGACTGGCGCCATGGCGCGGATCCGGAAGCCATCGAAAAGCGCCTGCGCGCCGATGCGGCCCACAAGATCAAGGCTGTGTGCCTCGTGCACAACGAGACATCCACCGGCGTCGTCTCCCGTGTCGCCGACGTGCGCCGCGCGATCGACGCGAGCCGCCATCCGGCGCTCTTCATGGTCGACACGATCTCCTCGCTCGCCTCGATCGACTATCGCCACGACGAGTGGGGCGTCGACGTCACCGTTGCGGGCTCGCAAAAAGGCCTGATGCTGCCGCCCGGCCTCTCGTTCAACTGCATTTCGCCAAAGGCGCTCGACGCCGCGAAGGCCGCGCGCCTGCCGCGCAGCTACTGGGCTTGGGACGAGATGATCGCCAATGGCAAGAGCGGCTATTTCCCGTACACGCCGGCCACAAACCTTCTCTACGGGCTTGCCGAAGCGTTGAAGATGCTTCTCGACGAGGAGGGCTTGGACGCGGTATTCGCCCGCCACCAGCGCCATGCGGAAGCCACGCGCCGCGCCGTGCGTGCCTGGGGCCTGGAGGTCTACGCGCTCGACCCGCGCGAGTATTCGGCTTCGCTCACCGGCGTGCTGATGCCGGCGGGTCACGATGCCGACGGCGTGCGCAAGGTGATCCTCGAGGCTTTCGACATGTCGTTGGGTACCGGGCTCACCAAGCTTGGCGGCAAGATGTTCCGCATCGGACATCTGGGCGATCTCAACGATCTCACGCTGATGGGGACCCTCGCCGGCGTCGAGATGGGCCTGGGGCTCTCAGGCGTCCCGGTGAAGAAGGAAGGCGTGCAGGCTGCAATGGAGTACCTGCTGGATTGCGCTCGCGCACCGGCGCGCAAAGTCGCTTAGAAAGCACGGAGGAGGAGTCATGAGGATTCTGCGAGTGGTCGTCGCGGCGTTGGTCGCGGCGATAGCAGGCACTGCGTCCGCGCAGGGCTATCCCAACAAGCCGGTGCGCATGATCGTCGGCTTTCCACCCGGTGGCGGCACCGACATCGTGGCGCGCGTCATCGGCCAGAAACTCTCCGAATGGTGGGGACAGGCGGTGGCGGTGGAAAACCGCCCCGGGGCCACGGGCACCATCGGCGCGGATGCCGTGGCAAAGAGCTCGCCGGACGGCTACACGCTCATCATGGGGCACGTGAACTCGCACGGGATCGCGCCGAATCTCTTCGCCAAGCTGTCCTATGACCCGATCAAGGATTTCGCCGCCGTGTCCTACGTCGGGTATGTGCCGAACGTGCTTGCCGTGCACCCGTCGGTGCCGGCGAAGTCGGTAAAGGAGTTGATCGCCCTCGCGAAGAGCAAGCCCGGCGAGCTGAATTACGCGTCGTCGGGCAACGGGAGCACGCAGCACCTCGCGGGCGAGATGTTCAAGCAGCTCACCGGCGTCGACATCGTCCATGTGCCCTATAAGGGAAGCGGCGATGCCATCAAGGACCTTCTTGGGGGCGTCGTAGCAATGAATTTCGACACGATGCCGCCGGTGCTGCCGCATATCCAGTCCGGCAAGCTGCGTGGCCTCGCCATCTCCACGCCTAGACGCCTGTCGCAGCTCCCCGATGTGCCGACTTTCGACGAGGAAGGCATCAAAGGCTTCGACGTCACCAACTGGTACGGCGTCATGGCGCCGGGCGGCACGCCGCGCGAGATCGTCGCCAAGCTGAACGCGGATATCAACAAGGCCATGCAGGTGCCCGAGGTGCGCACGCGCCTGGAAGCGGTGGGCACCCAGCTGAACGAGCAGAGCGCTTCGCAGTTCGAGGCGTTCATGAAGGCCGAGGTCGCCAAATACGCCAAGCTCGTCAAGTCCGCGAACATCCGCATCGAATAGCCACACCGAGGAGGAACCATGAAAATTCTGCTGACCCTCGCGGCGCTTGCGCTGAGCGCCGCCGCTCACGCGCAAAGCTGGCCGACCAAGCCGGTCACGATGATCAATCCCTTCGCACCCGGCGGCGGCGTCGACGCTTTCGGGCGGCCGTTGTCGGTCTATCTCAGCAAGACCCTCGGGCAGCAGTTCATCGTGGAGAACATGGCGGGCGCGGGCGGCACGGTGGGCGCGTCGAACGCTGCCCGGCGTCCTGCCGACGGCTACAACTTCTTCCTCGGCGCGGTGCACCACACGATCGCCGAGAGCCTCTACACGCGGCTCTCGTATTCACTCGAGAAGGACTTCGACCCGCTCACCGTGCTCGCCTACGTGCCGAACGTGGTGGTGGTCCATCCCAAGCACACGAACCTGAACTCGATCAAGGACCTCATTGCCTTCGCGAAGGCCAATCCGGGCAAGCTGAACTATGGCTCGGCCGGCAACGGCACCACGCACCACCTCGCCGGCGAGCTCTTCAAGACGATGACCGGCGTCGACCTCACGCACATTCCGTACAAGGGCGCCGGGCCGATGATGCAGGACCTCATCGCCGGCCAAGTCGACATGGCCTTCGATGGCATGAGCACCTCGGCGCCGATGATCAAGGGCGGCAAGCTCAAGCCGCTCGCCGTCACGACCCAAGAGCGCTCATTCGTGGTGCCGCAGACCCCGACCATGCAGGAAGCGGGGCTGCCGAACTACGTCGTGACCACCTGGTACGCGCTATGGGCGCCGCATGGCACGCCCAAGGACGCGATGGACCGCATGTACGCCGAGACGGTGAAGGCGATGAACTCGCCCGAGCTCAAGAAGGTCTGGGAGGGCCAGGGCGCCACCGCCGGCGGCGAGCCGCCGGCGGAATTCGCCAAGCTCATCCACAGCGAGATCGCCAAGTGGGCCAAAGTCGTCAAGGACTCCGGCGCAAAAATAGATAACTGAGCTAAATCACCTTCGCGGCGCGCAGCTCTGCGAGTTGCGCGTCGCTCTTGCCCAGTAAATCCCGCAGCACCTGATCCGTGTGCTGCCCCAGCGTGGGCGGCGCCTGGCGGTACTCCACCGGCGTCGCCGAGAAGCGCATCGGGCTCGCCACCGTCGGCAGCTTGCCGGCGACCGGATGGTCCATCTCGACGCGGATGCCACGTGCCTTGACCTGCGGCTCCTCGTACACCTGAGCGATGTCGTTGATGGGCCCGTTCGGCACGCCTGCCTTCTCCAGCAGATCCACCCATTGCGCCGTGCTGCGCTGGCGGAACACGTCGCCGAGCAGCCGCGTGAGCTCGGCGCGGTTCTCGACTCGCTTGCCGTTGCTCGCGAAGCGCGCATCGGCGGCTAGCGCCGACTGACCGGCCGCGTCGCAGAACTTGCGGAACAGGTTGTCGTTGCCGCAGGCGAGGATCACTGCGCCATCCCGCGTGCGAAAGGGCTGGTAGGGGACGATGTTGGGATGCAGGTTGCCGATGCGCTTCGGCGCTTTGCCGGTCGCAAAGTAGTTGGTGTTCTGGTAGGCGAGCAGCGCGATCTGCGAATCGAGCAGCGCGAGGTCGAGGTACTGGCCGACGCCGGTCTCGGCGCGATGCGCGAGCGCGGCGCAGATGGCGATGGAGGCGTACATGCCGGTGATGATGTCGGCGATCGGCACGCCGGCGCGCTGCGGGCCGCCTCCGGGCGCGTCGTCGGGCTCGCCGGTGACGCTCATCATCCCGCCCATGCCCTGGATCATGAAGTCGTAGCCCGGCCGCTCGCGATACGGGCCGGTCTGACCGAATCCCGTCACCGAGCAGTAGATGAGCCGCGGGTTCAGCTTCTTCAGGTCTTCGAAGCCCAGGCCGTAACGCGCCAAGTCCCCGTACTTGTAGTTCTCGATGAGCACGTCGCTCTTCTTCGCCAGCTCGCGCACGATGGCCTGGCCCTCGGGCGCCGAGATGTTGAGCGTGATCGACTTCTTGCCGCGGTTGGCGGAAGTGAAGTACGCCGATTCCTTCGTGTCGCGGCCTTGCCCATCCTTGATCCACGGCGGCCCGAAGGCGCGCGAATCGTCGCCGGGTCCGGGACGCTCGACCTTGATGACTTCGGCGCCGAGGTCCGCCATGTTCTGGCCGGCCCACGGTCCGGCGAGCACGCGGGAAAGATCGAGGACGCGGATATGCGAGAGGGGGCCTGCCACGGGTTGCGCTTCCGTAGAAAAGGCCGCAGTTTACCGCTGATGATCCGACATATCGTGCTGTGGCGACTGAACCCCCTCATCGCCGAGCACTGGATCGCCGATTACCAGACGCTGATCAGCATGCGGGTCGCGAAGACGTAGAGCAGCAGCGCGAA
>DATLDY010000259.1:0-5438 GCA_035525655.1 Burkholderiales bacterium | reverse complement strand
GCCGGCGGCGGACGCGGGCGTGGCGCAGAAGATGCGCGAGGTGATGGAGCGCCAGGTGCACCACCTCGCGCGGCTGGTGGACGACCTCCTCGACGTGTCGCGCGTGGTGCGCGGCAAGATCGAGCTGCGCAAGGAACCCGTTGCGCTCTCTTCGGTAATCGAGCGCGCGGTGGAGACCGCGCAGCCGCTCATCGACGCGCGCTTGCACCGGCTCGAGATCTCGCTCCCCGAGGAGCCGCCCGTCGTCGACGCGGACCCGATGCGCCTCGCCCAGGTGGTGGCCAACCTGTTGACCAACTCCGCCAAATACACCGAGCCGGGCGGCAAGATCGCCGTTTCCGTGCGCGCGAGCGGCGAAGAGGCCGTGCTCTCGGTGGTGGACAACGGCATGGGCATCGCGCCGGAGCTGCTGCCGCAGGTCTTCGACTCGTTCGTGCAGGGCAATCACGCCGCGCAGCAGGGCCAGGGCGGCCTGGGCATCGGCCTGACCCTGGTCAAGAATCTCGTGGAGCTGCACGGCGGCACGGTGCGCGCCGAGAGCGAAGGCCCGGGCAGGGGCGCGCGCTTCACCGTGCGCCTGCCGCGCCTCGCCGCCGGTGCGCGCCGGGCGGCCGCGGCGCCGAGCGCCGAGGCTGCCCCGGCGGGGCGACGCATCCTCGTCGTCGACGACAACCGCGATGCGGCCGATAGCCTGGCGGCGCTCCTGCGGGTGCAGGCGAACGACGTGCGCGTTGCGTACGACGGCGCCTCGGCGATCGACATCGCCGCGCAACAGCGTCCGGCGCTCATCTTCCTGGATATCGGCATGCCCGGCATGGACGGCCACGAGACCGCGCGGCGCATCCGCGCGACCCCGGGCCTCGAAGGCGTGGTGCTCGTCGCCCTGACCGGATGGGGACAGGAGGCGGACCGCAAGCGCTCGTCCGCCGCCGGATTCGACCATCACCTGGTGAAGCCGGCGCAGGCCGCGGCCCTGCGCGGCATCCTCGCTGCTATCTGAGGTCGGTGTACTTGGTGGAAACCCCGCGCGACTTCTCCACGGGATACTTCTTCGCGTTCTTCTCTAGCTTGGCGTCGATGGCCTTCGCCAGGTCGATGCCGGTGATGTCGGCGAGCTCGACCAGGTAGATAGCGACGTCGGCGATCTCTTCCGAAACCCGCTCCCGGTTCTCGGCGGCGAAGCGGGTGGATTCCTCGCCGGTCTTCCACTGGAACAGCTCCAAGAGCTCCGCGGCTTCGATGGAGATCGAAACCGCGAGGTTCTTGGGATCGTGGAACTGCTTCCAGTCGCGGTCATCCCGGAACTGCCGGATCCGCGCGATCGTGTCTTGCATTCCCGCCCCCGAATTGTGCGTCCGGGGCGAGTCTGCCAGAACGCGATCCTTACGTGCGTACGCCGCGGCGACGACGGAAGAAGTTGACGATGGCGAGCAGGATGATGGCGCCGAGGAACGACACGAACAGCGAGCCGATGCTGAAGTCGCCCTGGTTGATCGTGCCGGTATGGAACAGCGGCGCGAGCGCCAGGCCGCCGAGGAACGCCCCGACGATGCCGACCACGATGTTGAGGATGATGCCCTGCTTGTCATTCGTCTTCATGACGATGCTGGCGAGCCATCCGAGGATGCCGCCGACTACGAGCCACATGATGAAAGTCATAAACGCTCCGGTGAGTTAACGGCGGACGGCCCAGCGCCATCCGACCCGCGTCACGTGACGCCCGCAAGTCCTGTGCGCGGGTCGCATAACGACGACAGCGCCGGCCTTACGCGAGGCAATAAAAGGGGTCAGAGCAATTTTCCTGTAACTACTGATGCGCGTAGGTGTTACAGGAAAATTGCTCTGACCCCTTTATTCCCTTAGGCCCTCGTATCGGGCCTTTAGCTGCAGCGCGAGGTAAAGGGAATAGTGGCGCGACTGCATCAGGTTGCCGCCGTGGAACCACAGGCCGGGCTGCGCGGTGGGCTTCCACATGTTGCGCAGCTCCCCCTCCCACGGCCCGGGGTCGTTGCGGGTGGCCGAGCCGACGCCCCACACCGGCCCGACCCGCTCGGCGACCTCCGGGGAGATGAGCTTCGCCGCCCACTCGCCCATGTTGCCGTAGCCGGTGGCGAAGACGACGAGGTCGGCGGGGAGCACAGTGCCGTCGGATAGCGTGACCGAGCGCTCGCCCATCTCCACCACATTCACTTTAGTGCGTAGTTTGATGCGGCCGTCGATGATCATTTGCGAGGCGCCGACGTCGATGTAGTAGCCCGCGCCGCGGCGGAGGTAAATCGAGTGCAGGCCCGAGCCGTCCTCGCCCATGTCGTGCAGGAAGCCGGCGCGCGTCAGGCCGGCATAGAGGTCCGCGTCGCGCCGCGCGATCTCCTGGTAGAGCGGGCGCTGCAGGCCGGGCAGCTCCTTGAATGGCACGGAGGCCAGCGTCAGGTCGGCGATGTCGGTGGTGATGCCGGCGGCGAGCGCCTTCTCCGAGAACAGGCGCCCCCAGGCGAGCTCCATCAGCGTCTCGGAGCGCACGACGATGGTCGGCGCGCGCTGGATCATCGTGACTTCGGCCGCGCCGGATTCGACGAGGTCGGCGCAGATGTCGTGGGCGGAGGTGGAGGAGCCGACGACGATGCATTTCTTGCCGCGGTACGAGGAGCCGGAACCAAAGGAGGAAGAGTGGAAAACCAACCCCCCGCTCGCGGTGAAGCGCTCGCGTCCCCCCTTAACAGGGGGGCAGAAAGGAAAACCCGACATCCCTGTCGCCAACACCAGATGTCGAGGCTTCAGCGTGCTCTCCACTCCATCGCGCAGCACGTCCACTTCCCAGCCGCCGTCGATCGGGCGCGCGCGGAGGCATTCGGTGGAGGTCCAGTAGTCGAGGTCCATCACGCGCGTGTACATCTCGAGCCAGTCGGCGATCCTGTCCTTCGGCGAGAACACCGGCCAGTGATCGGGGAATGGGATGTACGGCAGGTGGTCGTACCAGACCGGGTCGTGCAGGCAGAGGGACGCGTAGCGCTTGCGCCAGGAGTCGCCGGCGCGCGCGTTTTTCTCGACGACGACGGCGGGAACGGCGAGACGCTTCAGGCGCGCGGCGAGCGCGATGCCGCCCTGGCCGCCGCCGACGATTAATACGTACGGCTCGGCGGGCGCGGGATTCTTTTGCTCGTAGTGAACGCGGCGCGGGCCGGCGGGCTCTTCGAAACCCTTGAGCTCGCGCAGCGCGGTGAGCAATGTCCAGGCGCGGCCTCCGCTGACGTCGTCATCTCCGCGGACGCGGAGATGGCCAACGCCGCGGCCGGTGCGAGTGGTGAAGGAGAACAGGAAGCCATCGCCCACCGGTGATGGACCCGTGAGCGTCCATGTGGTCGGCGAGGCATTCGCGAGCGTGCGCTCGAGCGTCGATCGGATCGTGGCGCGGCCTTCGGAGGTGTGCAGCGTCCAGGTGAATGCGACGAGGTCGCGCCAGTAGCCATCGGGCTCGAAGAGATTGGCCGCGGCCGCGCTATCGCCGCGCGCGAGGGCGGAGGAAAAAGATTCGAGCCAGCGGGAAGCGTCGGTCATACGAGGGTTGTACCGCAACTTAGATGCGCATACACTATGCGCATGATTTTCTCCATACTGTGTCGTGGCTGACCGTTCTGCGGCCCGACGACGCAAGCGACCGACGAACCTAAGCGTCGACGATCAATTGCTCGACCGCGCGAAGCGCCTGAAGCTGAATCTCTCGCAGGTCTTCGAGGCCGGGCTCGAACGGGCGATCCGGCAACGCGAGGCGGAGGACTGGCTTAAGCGCAATCGCGCGGCGCTGGATGCTTACAACGAGCACGTCGATAAGCACGGCGTCTTTAGTGAGGGGCTGCGTTCCTTCTGATGGCGCAGTTCGACGTTTATCGCAACCCTAACCCCGCGACACGAGGCCGTATCCCCTTCCTGCTCGACGTACAGGTACAGCTGCTGGATTCGCTCGCCACGCGAATCGTGGTGCCGCTCTGCAAGGCCGACGCGATCGGCGGCAAGCCGGCCGAGCGCCTCAATCCTCAGTTCGAGATCGATGGCCGCAAGGTCTTGATGCTCACGCAGGAACTCGCCGGCATTCCTCGCAAAGCGCTTGGCGAACTCGCCGGTAATCTGGTTCACGAGCGCACGCACATCATCGCAGCGCTTGACTTCGCGTTCACCGGCATATAGGGCCGCTCACCAAAATGATGGGCGCGACGTTGCACTGAACGTGGTCTGTCTCTGATCAATCGGGCTCTGACCCCGATTTCGCGTAGAATGGCGCCTTCGTCGCAGTAACGCCCGCCCTCTCGCAGTCCTCCATCGGAAGTTTTTCCCGCAGTCAGGGACGTTTCCTTCGGTCTGGCAAAGCGGTTCAAGGCTTGGCGCCACCAAAGGAAATGCATGGGCTTCTCGACGCTCGGTCTTGATTCGTCTCTGTTGGATAACCTGAAGGGCCTGGGCTACACCGTGCCGACGCCGGTGCAGCTCGAGGCGATTCCCGCCGTGCTTTCGGGCGGCGACCTCCTCGTCTCCTCGCAAACCGGCAGCGGCAAGACGGCGGCCTTCGTGCTGCCGGGGCTGCAGCGCCTGCGCACGCCGGCCAAGATCCAGGGCAAAGGCCCGCGCATGCTGGTGCTCGCGCCGACGCGCGAGCTCGCGATGCAGGTGCAGAAGGCGACACACGGTTATTGCAGCGGGCAAAGGCTCGCCACCGCGCTGCTCGTCGGCGGCATGCCGTTCGGGCTGCAGCTCGCGCAGGTGCGCAAGCACCTCGATATCGCCATCGCCACGCCGGGCCGGCTGAAGGACCACATGGACCGCGGCAGCGTCGACCTCAGCCGCGTCGAGCTTCTGGTGCTGGATGAAGCGGACCGCATGCTCGACATGGGCTTCCAGGAAGAGATCGACTCCATCATCGCGCGCGTGCCCAAGGAGCGGCAGACGCTGCTCTTCTCGGCGACGCTCGCCGGCGTGGTCGGCCGCCTCGCGGCGCGCGTGACGCGCAATCCGAAGCGCATCGAGATCAAGGCGGTCGCCGAGACGCGGCCCGACATCACGCAGCACGCGCTCGTCGCCGATAACGCCGAGCACAAGAACCGCATGCTCGATCGCCTGCTGAACGAGACGGAGGTCGACCAGGCGCTGGTCTTCACCGCCATGAAGCGCACGGCGGCCGAGCTCACCAACTCGCTCGTCATCAAGGGCTTCACCGCGGGCGCGCTGCATGGCGACATGCACCAGAAGGAGCGCACCCGCACGCTCAACCGCGTGCGCGACGGCAGCCTCCGCATCCTGGTCGCCACCGACGTGGCGGCGCGCGGCATCGACGTGCCGGGGATCAACCTGGTGGTGAACTACGACGCGCCGCGCATGGCGGAAGAGTACGTGCACCGCATCGGCCGCACCGGCCGCGCGGGACGCGCCGGCGTCGCCGTCACCTTCCT
>DATLDY010000242.1:0-3704 GCA_035525655.1 Burkholderiales bacterium | reverse complement strand
ATGAACCTCGCTGCCACCCTTACCCAGGCCGCGCTCAAGTGGCCGCAGAAGACCGCACTCGTGTTCGAGGGCCGGCGCTGGACTTATGGCGAGTGGAACCGCTGGGTCAACAAGACCGCGCACGCCTTCCGCGCGGCCGGGATCGGCAAAGGCGACCACGTCGCCCTCTTCACCTACAACCTGCCCGAGCAGGTCACCACCTTTTATGCGCTGATGAAGCTCGGCGCCGTGCCGGTGCCGATCAACTACCGCCTGGCGGCGAACGAAGTGAAATACATCATCGACGACTCGCGCGCCCGCATCCTCGTGTTCGAGGAGGCGCTGCGCGCGCCGGTATCGGCGATCAAGGATTCGCTCGCCGTGGAGAAGCTGCTGTACATCGGCCCGCGCCCGGAAGGGAAGGAGGTGCCCTTCGAGCGGTTCATCGAACGGGGCTCGGACGCGGAGCCCGAGATCGTCGGCGATTGGCACGATCCGGCGTTCATCATGTACACGTCGGGGACGACGGGCCGGCCGAAGGGCGTGGTGCGCTCGCATCTCGCCGAGATCATGGGCAGCGTGTCGATGGTGATGGAGTGCGGCTTCCGCGCCGACGACACTATCCTCAACAACAAGCCGCTCTTCCACATCGCGCAGCTTCAGCTGCAGTTCATCCCGTTCGTGCACCTCGGCGCCACCAACGTGCTCACGCGCGGCTTCGACGTGGACGAGACGCTGTCGCTGGTAGGCCGTGAGCGCATTACGGTCCTGCACGGCGTGCCCACTCAGATGGTGATGATGGTCGGCGCGGATCTCTCGAAATACGACTTGCGCACGTTGCGCTCCGGGTTCTTCGGCGGCCAGACCCTCGCCGACGACGTCACGCGCAAGGTGATGGCCTGGTTCCCGGAGTACTTCGGCAACGTGTACGGCTCCACCGAAGCACTGATGGTGACCGCCTGCGATTACCGCCAGCATCCGGGCAAGCTCGGCAGTGTGGGGAAGGCCTCGGTCAACATGGAGGTGCGCGTGATTCGCGCCGACAGCCGCGACCCCGAGGACCTCTGCAAGCTCGGCGAGATCGGTCAGCTCATCACCCGCGGCCCGAGCCTGCTCACCGAGTACTACGGCCTGCCGGAGCGCACTGCAGCCGCCTTCGCCAAGGGGGGGTGGTTCATGTCGGGCGACGCCGCGGTGCTCGACGACGAAGGCTTCATCACCGTGATGGGACGCATGGACCACACGATCAAGAGCGGTGCGGAGAACATCCATCCGTCGGAGATCGAGAACATCCTCTTTAAGCACCCCGGCATCGCCAATGCCGCCGCGGTCGGCCTGCCGAGCCGCAAATGGGGCCAGGTGGTGTGCGCCGCGGTCATCCGCAAGGACCCGCAGCTCACCGCCGAATCGCTCGACGCTTTCTGCCTCGCGAGCCCCGACCTCGCCAACTTCAAGCGGCCGCGGCACTACTTCTTCATCGACGAGATCCCGTCCAACCCGACCGGCAAGGTGGAGCGCGGCAAGCTCAAGGACCTCCTCCTGAAGCAGGTCGGCAACCGCGAGCTCGAGTAGTTGGCCGCCCTCCTCATCGTGCAGGCCACCGTGACGCAACGCGACGGCTATAAGGCGTACCAAGCTGCCGTGCAGCCATTGATGGCGTCGTTCGGCGGCAAGCTAAAGGGCAGCGGTGTTGGCCTCGAGGTCCTCGAAGGCACGCACGACGGCAGGCGGCTCGTGGTCTTCGAATTTCCTTCGATGGATGCTATCCGCACCTTCTGGGCCTCGTCGGAGTACCGCAAGGTGAAAAAGATTCGTGAAGGCGCCGCCACGGTCGACGTCTGGGCAGTGCCCAGCCCCTGAACTAATGCCAGATCTGTTTTCCCCGCTCACCCTCGGCGGCCTCCAGCTCCCGAACCGCATCATCATGGCGCCGCTCACCCGCTCGCGCGCGACAGTCGAGCGCGTGCCGACGCCGATGATGGCCGAGCACTACGTGCAGCGCGCGGCGGCCGGCCTGATCATCGCCGAGGCGACCAACGTGGGGCCGCAATCGATCGCCTGGGATTGCGCGCCGGGCATCTTCACCCAGGAGCAGATCGACGCGTGGGCGAAGATCGTGCGCGCGGTGCACGACGCCGGCGGTCGCATCGCATTGCAGCTCTGGCACGGCGGCCGCGTAGCCTGCGACCGCTCGCCCGATCCGAAGCCCGCGCTCTCCCCCTCGGGGGTGAACGAGAAGATGGATGCGATCACCGTCTGGGGCCTCGGGCCTGAAGGCAAGTTCATCAAGCTGCAGGCGACGCCGTCGCGCGAGATGACGCTGGACGAAATCCGCGCAACGGTAAAAGCCTTCGGCGCCGCCGCGCGCGCATGCCGGCAAGTGGGCTTCGATGCCATCGAGCTGCACGGCGCAAACGGCTACCTGCCGCACCAGTTCCTCTCGCCCTTCCTCAACCGCCGCACCGACGACTACGGCGGCACGCCGGAGAAGCGCGCGCGCTTCGCCATCGAGGTGGTCGAGGCGATGATGGAGCACTACCCGCCGGAGCGCGTCGGCATGCGCATCTCGCCTTTCTCCGACTACAACGGCGCGGTCGACCCGGATCCCGAGCCGGCCTATCGGTATCTCATCAAGGAATTGAATCGCAAGGGCATGGGCTGGCTCGAGCTCGCCGATACCAGCTTCTGGTACGGAAAGTTCGAACGCTCGCGCATGCTGGATCTTGCGAAGCCGCTATTCGACGGCACGATCATCGCCAACGGCGGCATCGAGCCTGCGCAGGCGAACGAGCTGATCGCGCAAGGCGTGGTCGACGCGGTCTCGTTTGGCCGGCTGTGGATGGCGAATCCCGATCTCCCGGAGCGCGTCCGCCGCGGCGGACCCTACGCCAAACCGGTGCTGCGCCGTTCCTATGGCGGCGGCGCGGACGGCTACAACGACTATCCCACGCTAGACCATTAAGTACTTCTCGCGCACCTCCGGGTGCGCGGCCAGCTCGGCCGGCGTGCCCTCGTAGCGGATCTCGCCGCGCTCGATGATCGAGACGCGGTCGGCCAGTTCGGTGGCGAAGCGCAGGTTCTGCTCGGAGATCAGCACAGTGGTGCCGCTCGCCTTGAGCCGCTTCAACCGGTCGAGAATGGCGCTCACCACCATCGGCGCGAGGCCCTCGGACGGCTCATCCAGGAGCAGAAGGCTCGGGTTGCCCATCAGCGTGCGCGCGATTGCGACCATGCGCTGCTGACCGCCGGATAGTGTGCTCGCGCGCTGCTGGAGGAACTGCGCGACGTCCGGGAAGAGTTCCAGCACCTGGTCCAGATCCCAGCGCATTGCGCCATCTCGTGCCGGACGGCGTGCGGCGGCGAAGTTTTCGGCGACCGTCAGCGCGCCGAAGAGACGGCAGTTCTCCGGCACGAAGCCCAAGCCCGCGCGGCAGGCTTCGAAAGGCTCGCGGCCCTGGATCTCGGTGCCCTCGAAGCGGATGGTGCCGGCGCGCGGACGCACCAACCCCATGATGCTGGAGAGCGTGGTGGTCTTGCCGGCGCCGTTGCGGCCGAGGAGCGCGACGACCTCGCCGCGCGCCACCTCGAGCGACACGCCGAAGAGGACCTGGCTCGCGCCGTAGGCGGTTTCGAGGGCGCGGACTTCGAGAAGGGCCACTTAAGCCGGCTTGCGCCGCCGCACGAGCGCGATCTTGTCGTTGCGGAAAACTTCCGTGCCCTGCTGG
>DATLDY010000235.1:0-10137 GCA_035525655.1 Burkholderiales bacterium | reverse complement strand
TGAGCTGCGCCTTGTACTCCGAGAACCGCGGCGTGGTCTTCATCGTGTAGTGCCGCGGATGCGGCAGGTCGATGCTGACGTCGGCCTTGATGCGCCCGGGGCGCGCCGACACCACGGCGACGCGGTTCGCCATGAAGATCGCCTCGTCGATATCGTGCGTCACGAAGAGGACCGTTTTGCGGTCGGCTTCCCAGATGCCGAGCAGCAGCTCCTGCATGAGCGCCCGCGTCTGGTTGTCGAGCGCGCCGAACGGTTCATCCAGCAGCAGAATCTTGGGATCGTTCGCCAACGCTCTCGCCAGAGCCGTGCGCTGCTGCATGCCGCCGGAGAGCATCTTGGGGTAATGGTGCTCGAAGCCGCGCAGCCCGACGCGCGCGATCAGCTCGGCCGCGCGTTCGGGCGTGGCGCGCGAGCCGAAGAGGATGTTGTCCTTCACCGTCAGCCACGGAAAGAGCGTGTAGGACTGGAACACCATGCCGCGGTCAGGACCCGGACCACTCACCGGCAGCCCGTCGAGCAGCACGCGCCCGGTGGTCGGCTTCTCCAGCCCGGCGACGATGCGAAGGAGCGTCGACTTGCCGCAGCCCGAAGGGCCGAGGATGGCGATGAAGTCGTTGTCGTCCACGGTGAGGTCGGTGCGCGTGAGCGCCTCGGTCGGCGGCCCGCCCTGCACGCCGGGGAAGCGGTGCGAGACGCCTTCGAGGGTCAGAAAGCCCATGGGTAGAGCCTCTGGTTCGCCCACTTGAAGATGAGGTCGGACACCAGGCCGATCACGCCGATGCAGAAGATGCCGAAGATCATCTGGCCGGTATCGAGCAGGCGCTGGCTGTCCATGATCATGTGGCCGATGCCGCTTTCCGCACCGACCAGCTCGGCGACGATCACGTAGGTCCACGCCCAGCCAAGGACGAGGCGCAGCGTCTCCGCTATCTGCGGCGCGGCGCCCGGCAGCATCACGCGGCGCACGATGCCCTGCGAGCCGGCGCCGAGCGTATAGGCGGCCTCGACGAGGTCGCGGCGCGTCGACCCGACGATCACCGCCACCATCAGGATGATCTGGAACACCGAGCCGATGAAGATCACGGAGAGCTTCTGCGCCTCCCCTATCCCTGCCCACAGGATGAGCAGTGGAATGAAGGCGGACGCTGGCAGGTAGCGGGCGAAGGACACAAACGGCTCGAAGAAGGCCTCGATCGGCTTGAACGCGCCCATCAGGATGCCGAGCGGCACGGCGACGATCGCGGCGAGCACGAATCCCCCGACGACGCGAAACACGGTGATGCCCGCGTCCTTGATGAAATCGAACTCGCGAAACAGAGTCACGCCGGTGCGCAGCGTGTACAGCGGGTCCTTCAGGAACATGGCGTCGATCACCCCGCCGAAGGTGACCGCGGCCCACAGCAGGAAAAACAGGATGAAGAACGACGCGCCGAGCAGCAGCCGGGCGCGTTGCGAGACGGGCTTTAGCGGTTCCAGCTTACTGGAAGCGCAGGTCGACCATGTCGGCCGCCTTCGGCTCCTTGTCGATCACGCGGTTGAACTTCAGCACGCGCACCGCGAAGTCGACGAACTGCTTGTGCTCCTTGCCATAGTAGGTCTTGTTGCCATTGCGGTCCTGCCACGCGATGAACGCGGCGGACTTGGCGAAGGCGTCGCCCGGCTGCTTGACGACGCTGCCCATCAGCTCGTAGGCCTTCTCCGGCTGGGTCTTGATCATCTCCAGCGCCTCGAAAAAGCTGTCGACGGTGGCCTTCACGATCTTCGGGTTCTTCTGGACGAAGTCTTTCTTGAAGACCAGCACGTCGACCACCACCGGGTACTCCTTGGACGTGACGAGGATCTTGCCGGCGTCCGGGCGGGCGCGCACGGTCGACAGATAAGGCTCGTAGGTGAGGGCCGCATCGCCCTGCCCGGAAACGAAGGCCTGCGCCGCGGGCTGCGCGCCCATCGTGGCGCGGATCACGTCCTGGATGGACAGGCCGTTCTTCTCGAGGATGTAGGACAGCATGAAGTGCTGCACCGTGCCCGGGCCGTCCACGTTCACCGACTTGCCCTTGAGCTCCTTGATGGAGCCGATGTTGTTGCGCACCACCAGGCCGTCGCCGCCGTTCGACTTGTCAATGAGGGCGACCTGAACGGTGGGGATGCCTGCCGAGCTCCACACGATGTGCTGGTCGACGGTGGTCGCCGCCGCATTCAGGGCTCCGGACGCGAGCGCCGCGGAGCGCTGCACGGGGGCAATGAAGCGCGTCTCGATGTCGACGCCGTTCTTCTTGAAGATGCCCGCGAGCTCGGCCAGCTTCAACGGCTGGAAGCCGGTCCAGCCGCTCATGCCCAGCACGACTTTCTCCTGTGCCTGCGCGGCGCAAGCAAGGGCGGCGGCAACGATGAACGCGAGCCATTTCATTTTCGTCTCCCAGCGAATGGATGCCGGATTCTAACTTGGCGCTAGCATCACGCCCATGAGGCAAGTACGCGTCGACCACGTCGGCAGCCTGCTGCGGCCGCAGGCGCTCAAGGACGCCTTCCGCCGGTTCGCGCTCGACCAAATGTCCGGCGAGCAACTGCGGGCCGCTGAAGACGCAGCGATCCGCGCGGTCATCCGCGGGCAGGAAGCACGCGGCCTGCCCGTCGTGACCGATGGGGAGTACCGCCGGCTCAACTGGCAGGTGAGCTTCTCCGAAGTCGAAGGCTGGGACATGTGGCGCACATCGTGGGAGAACTTTCGCCGCCATCCCGACAACCGGGCGGCGGACGAGAAGCCGCTCACCAAGGGCCAGGACGCGGTGCTCTCCTTCCGCACGCCGGCCACGGCGAAGCTGAAGCTGCTGCGCAACTTTCCGCTGGAGGAATTCCGCTTCGCCCAGTTGGTAGCCAAGGCACCGGTCAAGGCAATGATCATGGGCCCGGACCGCGTGGCCCAGATGACGGACATCGCCGGCTCGCCCTATCGCGACCACCAGGGCTTCCTCGACGATGTCGTGCGGATCCAGCGCGAGATGGTCGGCGGCCTGGTGGCCGCGGGGTGCAGCTATGTGCAGCTGGATGAGCCGAGCTATACCGGGTACGTGGACCCCGCTACGCTCGAGCGCATGAAGAGCCGCGGCGAAGATCCGATGCAGCGACTGGATCGCGCGATCGCGGCCGACAACGGCGTCATCGCCGGCTTTCCGGGAACGACGTTCGGGCTGCACATCTGCCGCGGCAACCGCGCGAGCATGTGGCATCGCGAAGGCGGCTACGACGCCATCGCAGAGCGCCTGTTCAATGGCCTGGGATTCGACCGCCTTCTTCTCGAATACGACAGCCCGCGCGCCGGCAGCTTCGAGCCGCTGCGCTTCGTCCCCAAGGGAGTCACCGTCGTGCTCGGCCTGATTACGACGAAGACTGGTGAAGTCGAGACGACGGATCAGCTGCGGCGGCGGATCGACGAGGCAGCGCGCTACGTGCCGCTCGAGCAGCTTGCGCTCAGCCCGCAATGCGGCTTCGCTTCCGGGATTGCCGGCAACCTGCTCAGCGAAGACGAGCAATGGCGCAAGCTGGAAGTGATGATGGAAACTGCGAGGCAGGTATGGCACGGGTAGTTCGCGCCGCGCGCGGCACCGAGTTGTCAGCGCGCAGCTGGCTCACGGAAGCGCCGCTGCGCATGCTGATGAACAACCTCGATCCCGAGGTCGCCGAGCGGCCGGAGGATTTGGTCGTCTACGGCGGCATCGGCAAGGCGGCGCGCAACTGGGAGTGCTACGACGCGATCGTCGCATCGCTGCGCCGGCTCGAGCTCGACCAGACGCTGCTGGTGCAGTCGGGCAAGCCGGTGGGCGTGTTCCGCACGCACGCGGACGCACCGCGCGTGCTCATCGCCAATTCCAACCTGGTGCCGGCGTGGGCCAACTGGGAGCACTTCAACGAGCTCGACCGCAAGGGCCTGATGATGTACGGGCAGATGACCGCCGGCTCGTGGATCTACATCGGCAGCCAGGGCATCGTGCAAGGCACCTATGAGACCTTCGCCGAAGCCGGCCGGCAGCACTGCGGCGGCGACTGGTCGGGCAAATGGATCCTCACCGCCGGCCTGGGCGGCATGGGCGGCGCGCAGCCCCTGGCGGCCACGATGGCCGGCGCGTCCCTGCTCGCCATCGAATGCGATCCGACACGCATCGAGATGCGGCTCAAGAGCGGGTACCTGGACGCGCAAGCGCGCGATCTGGCGGAAGCCGAAAAAATCCTGAGCGAAGCAAAGGCGCCCATCTCGGTGGGCCTGCTCGGCAACGCCGCGGAGCTGCTTCCCCAGATCCTCAAACGCGCCCAGGGCTCGCAGTTCCGCCCTTCCCTCGTCACCGACCAGACTTCCGCGCACGACCCGGCCAATGGCTATCTGCCTGAGCACTGGTCGCTCGCCAAGTGGCAGGACCTGCGCAAGCGCGAGCCGGACGAAGTCGCGCTCTCGGCGCGCGAATCGATCGCCCGGCACGTGCGCACGATCCTCAGCTTCAAGGCCATGGGCATCGCTTGCGTGGACTACGGCAACAACATCCGCCAGGAGGCGAAGAACGCCGGCCTGAAGAACGCCTTCGACTATCCAGGCTTCGTGCCGGCCTATGTGCGGCCGCTCTTCTGCCTCGGCAAAGGCCCCTTCCGCTGGGCGGCGTTGTCGGGTGATCCGCAAGACATCGCGCGTACCGACGCCAAGGTGCGCGAGCTCTTCCCGCAGGACAAGGGCCTGCAGCGCTGGCTCGACCTCGCCACCCGCAAGATCAGGTTCCAGGGGCTGCCCGCCCGCATTTGCTGGCTCGGCCTCGGCCAGCGTCACGTCGCGGGGCTGGCGTTCAACGAGATGGTGCGCACCGGCGAGGTCAAGGCGCCGATCGTCATCGGCCGCGATCACCTCGACGCCGGCTCGGTCGCGAGCCCTAACCGTGAGACCGAAGCGATGCGCGACGGCACGGATGCCGTCTCCGACTGGCCTTTGTTGAATCTCATGTTGAACACCGCGTCAGGCGCCACCTGGGTGTCTTTCCATCATGGCGGCGGCGTCGGCATGGGCTACTCGCAGCACGCCGGGATGGTGATCGTGTGCGACGGCACCATTGAGGCGGCGAAGCGCATCCAGCGCGTGCTCTGGAACGATCCGGCGAGCGGAGTGATGCGCCATGCGGACGCCGGCTACGAATCCGCCCTCGCCTGCGCGCGCGACCAGGGGCTCGACCTGCCGATGGCGAAGTGATCCGGCTCGGTACCGGTCGCCTCTCGCTCGCGCAACTACGCGCCATCGCGCGCGAGGCTGTGCAGCTCGAGCTGGATCCAGGATGCCTCCCGGCCATACAAGCCAGTGAAGCCGCAGTGCGGCGCATCCTTGCATCGGGGAAGCCGGCCTACGGCATCAACACGGGATTCGGCCGCCTTTCGCAGACACGCATCGCCGATGCCGAGCTGGAAGAGCTGCAGCGGAACATCGTGCTTTCCCACGCCGCGGGCACCGGTCCGCTGCTCGACGACGCCACCGTGCGCCTGACCCTCGCGCTCAAGATCGAGAGTCTCGCGCGCGGCTACTCCGGTGTGCGGCCTGTGCTGATCGAGTCGCTGCTCGCGCTCTACAACGCCGGGCTTTATCCGCGGATTCCGTCGAAGGGATCGGTCGGCGCTTCGGGCGACCTCGCGCCCCTCGCCCACCTTTCTCTCGCGCTCCTGGGCATCGGCGAGGTCAAGGCGCCGAGGCCGATCCAGCTTGCGCCTAAGGAGGGTCTCGCGCTCCTAAACGGCACCCAGGTCTCCACGGCACTCGCCCTTCGCGGCCTGTTCGCAGCCGAAGATGTCTTCGCCGCTGCGGTGGCCGGCGGCGCGTTGTCAGTCGATGCGGCCGCCGGCAGCGACACGCCGTTCGATGCCCGCATCCACGAGCTGCGCGGGCATGCCGGGCAGCGCGATGTCGCGCAGCACTATCTTGGATTATTGGAAGGAAGTGAAATCCGGCGCTCCCATCTGCAGGACGATCCGCGCGTACAGGACCCCTACAGCCTGCGCTGCCAGCCCCAGGTGATGGGCGCATGCCTCGAGCAGCTGCGCTACGCCGCGCGCGTGCTCGAGACCGAGGCAGTCGCGGTCACCGACAACCCGCTCATCATCGACGGCGAGATCCTCTCCGGCGGCAATTTCCACGGCGAGCCGATTGCCCTCGCCGCCGACGCACTGGCGCTCGCGATCGCGGAGATCGGCGCGCTCTCCGAGCGGCGCACAGCGCTCCTGATCGACACGTCGCTCTCCGGCCTGCCGCCTTTCCTGGTGGAGCACGGCGGCGTCAATTCGGGCTTCATGCTGGCGCAAGTCACCGCAGCGGCGCTTGCCAGCGAGAACAAGTCGCTCGCGCATCCGGCGAGCGTCGATAGCCTGCCGACCTCGGCCAACCAGGAGGACCACGTCAGCATGTCCACCTTCGCCGCGCGGCGCCTGGCCGACATGGCGGCGAACAGCGCCGGCATCGTGGCAATCGAGCTCCTCGCCGCGGCCCAGGGCATCGACTTCCGCGCCCCGCTGCGCACGTCGGCGGCACTGCAGGAGGTGCATGCCCTCGTGCGGAGCAAAGTGGCGTTCTACGACCACGATCGCTACTTTGCGCCGGACATCACAGCGATCCAGGCGCTCATCGAGGCCGGTACCTTTCATCGCTTCGTGCCCGGCCTCCTGCCTTCGATCTGATGGAGCCCTTCCGCTTTCGTACCGGCACCGCGCCGCTCATCGTGTCGATGCCGCACACCGGCACGCACATTCCCGACTGGCTGGCGCCGCGCCTGAGCGCAGCCGCGCGCCCGGTGCCCGATACCGACTGGCACCTCGAGCGCTTGTACGACTTCGTCGACGAGCTCGGAGCCTCGGTGCTGGTGGCGACGCATTCGCGCTATGTGGTGGATCTCAACCGGCCGCCGGACAACGCCAACCTCTACCCCGGCCAGGACACGACCGGGGTCGTGCCCCTCGACACATTCCATCGCGAGCCGATCTATCTGCCGGGCTTTCCCCCCTCCGATGAAGAGGTGCAGCAGCGCATCGAAACCTACTGGCACCCGTATCACCACCGACTGCAGCAGGCGATCGATGAAGCGAAGTCCAGGCACGGCTACGCGTTGCTCTGGGATGCGCACTCGATTTTCTCGGAGCTGCCGCGCTTCTTCAAAGGCCGGCTTACCGACCTGAATCTCGGCACGGCCGACGGCAAGTCATGCGGGCCGGGAATCGGCGAGGCCCTGCTCAAGTCGGTTGAGGGCTATAGCGCGGTGCTCAACGGCCGCTTCAAGGGCGGCTACATCACGCGCCGCTACGGCGACCCGGCCAACAATATCCACGCCGTGCAACTGGAGCTGTCCGAGGCCACCTACATGGACGAGCGGGCACCGTACGCATTGCGCACGAATCTCGCGCGGAAGCTGCGCCCGCAACTCAGGACATTCCTCGAGCTCTTCATGGCCATCGCCGGCAAGGCCGCCGGATAATTACGTACCGGGTACGGAATTTCCGCCGCGCACGCGATCGCGGCAAGGATTCGCGCCGATCGCGTAAGCGAGCTCGCCCGGCGAGTCGACTTCCCACAGCGCGAAATCCGCCGCCTTGCCAATCTCGAGCGTGCCGTGCGATTTCTGCAAACCCAGAGCGCGCGCACCGTTGATCGTGAACCCGGCGAGCGCTTCCTCGGGCGTGAGCCGGAATAGCGTGCACGCCATGTTCATCGCCATTAGCGGCGAGCTGAGCGGCGAGGTTCCCGGGTTGTTGTCGGTCGCGAGGGCGATCGCCACGCGGTGCCGGCGTAGCGCGTCGATCGGCGGCATGCGCGTCTCGCGCAGGAAATAGAACGCTCCCGGAAGCAGGACCGCCACCGTGCCGGCGCGGGCCATCGCCTCGACGCCGCGCTCGCTCGTATGCTCGAGGTGGTCCGCCGAAAGGGCACCGTGTTCCGCCGCCAGCGCCGCGCCGCCGAGGTCGGAGAGCTGGTCGGCGTGCAGCTTGACCGGCAGGCCCAGGCGCTTCGCCGCGTGGAATACGCGCTTCGTCTGCTCTGGCGTGAAGGCGATGCGCTCGCAGAATACGTCCACCGCGTCCACAAGCTTCTCGGCGGCGGCGGTGGGCAGGACTTCCTCGCAAACGGAATCGATATACGCATCCGCGCGGCCCTTGTATTCATCCGGAAGCGCATGCGCGCCAAGGAACGTTGTCTTCACCGTCAGGCCGGATAGTCGCCGCGCCGCGCGCAGCATCTTGAGCTCCGTTTCGCGGTCGAGCCCATAGCCCGACTTCACCTCGATGACCGCCGTGCCTTCGCTCAGCCAGCGGCCGAGGCGCCTTTGCGCGGAGCGCACCAGCTCGTCTTCCGAGGCCGCGCGCGTCGCGCGCACTGTGGACGCGATGCCGCCACCGGCCTTCGCGATGTCTTCGTAGGTCGCGCCCTTCAGCCGCAGCTCGAACTCCTGCGCGCGATTGCCGGCGTGGACGAGATGCGTGTGGCAGTCGACAAAGCCCGGAAGGATCCAGGCGCCGTGCGCATCGCGCTCGTCGCGCGCCTTTTCCTTCCAGTCCTTGCGCTCGCCGACCCAGGAGATGCGCCCGCCGGTGACGGCGAGCGCGCCATCCTGGATCGCGGCGTACCCGCCCGTCATGCGGGCGAGATTGGCGTTCAGCCAGACGGCGTCATGCATCTCGCTATGATAGCGGCGTGAAAAAATACTTCGCGCGCGACGCCCTCCTGCCGGCGGGATGGGCGCGCGATGTGGTCATTGGTGTCGACAACGGCGACATCGTCGCGGCGCAGGCGGACAGCGCAGCCGATGGCGCAGAGCGCTTGCAGGGCCCCGCGCTTCCTGGAATGGCCAATCTGCATTCGCACGCCTTCCAGCGCGGCATGGCCGGGCTCGCGGAGGTGCGCGGCGCGCCCGATGATGATTTCTGGACCTGGCGCGAGCTCATGTATCGGTTCGTCGAGCGCGTCACGCCCGAGCAGGGGGAGGCGATCGCGCTGCAGCTCTACATCGAGATGCTGAAACATGGGTACACCGCGGTCGCCGAATTCAACTATCTCAACCACCCCGGCGGCATGCTCGATGCCCATCTGAGCGCCGCGAGCACCGCTGGCATCGCGATCACGGCGCTGCCGTCGCTCTATCGCTGGTCCGGATTCAGCAATCAGCCGCTGCAGCCCCGCCAGAAACGCTTCGACTCGGATGTGCGTTCGATCATGGACGCCTTTCGCGCCGTGAAGCAGACGGCCGATGTGCGGGCCGGCATCGCGCCGCATTCGTTGCGTGCAGTCGACCCCGGCGCGCTGCGGGAGCTCGTCGCCACGCTGCCGGGCGATGCGCCGATCCATATCCACGCGGCTGAGCAGTCTAGGGAAGTGGAGGATTGCCGCCTTGCGCTCGGCCAGCGTCCGGTCGAATGGCTGCTGTCCAACTTCGCGGTCGATGAGCGCTGGTGCGTCGTGCACGCCACGCATATGGTCGAGGAGGAGACGCGCGGCCTCGCTAAGAGCGCAGCCGTAGCCGGGCTATGCCCGACGACGGAAGGAAACCTCGGCGACGGCATTTTCCCGCTGCTCGAGTATCGCGCTGCGGGCGGACGCTACGGCATCGGCGGCGACAGCCATGTGTCACGCGATCCGGTGGAAGAGCTGCGCTTGCTCGAGTACGTACAGCGCCTGATGGCTCGCAAGCGCAACCTCGTCGTGGGTAAATCCGCCGCTGTCGGCACAACGCTATGGCTCGAAGCGGCGGCGGGCGGCGCACAGGCGATGGGACGCGCGATGGGCGCAATCGCGCCGGGCAAGCGCGCAGACCTGGTGGTTCTCGATACCGAGCAGCGTGGCGACGCGGCGGCGAATGCGCTCGTGTTCTCCGGAACACCAGGCATGGTGCGCGACGTGATGGTCGCGGGCCGTTGGGTCCTCGCCGGGCGTCACCACGCGGCCGAGGAAGCCGCGGCCGCGCGCTACAGGGATGCGGTGAGCCAGCTCCTCGCCTAGCGCTCCAGGGCGACGCGGAACTCGGCAGCCGTCTTAGCCTTTACGTCCTCGAGCTTTACGCCGGGGTGAAGCTCTTTCAAGACCAGCCCCTTGCCTGGCTCGACCTCGAACACGCAGAGATCGGTGATGATCATGTT
>DATLDY010000224.1:0-12148 GCA_035525655.1 Burkholderiales bacterium | reverse complement strand
GATCTTGGTTCCGAGCATGCGCGTGATGTGGCGCGAGACGAGCGCGGTGACCGGCTTGCCGATCGTGGCTTCGCGGACGCACTTCCTGACGTACGCGTACTTCGAGTTGAAGCGCTGCGAGTAGCCGATGGTGAACTTGAGTTTTTTGTCTTTAGATATTTTTATGAGTTCATCAGCTTCGCCGAGCGTCATCGCGATCGGCTTCTCGAGGAACACGTGCTTGCCCGCGGACAGGAAGTCCTTCGCCATCGGGTAATGCGTGCTCTCGGGCGTGGCCGAGATGTAGACCGCCTCGATGTCCTTGTTCGCGAGCAATTGCTTGTAATCGGCGACGGCGCTCGCCGGGTGCAGCTTCGCCTTGAGCTCGGCCAGGCGCTCGGCCTTCGTCTCGGCGAGGTGCAGGCTCTTCTCGAGCGCATGCGATGCGAGCGCCTCGGCGCGGATGCCGCCGCACCAGCCGGTTCCGACGACGGCGACTCCGATCTGCTTCACTGGGCCACCTTGATGTTCGCTTCCTTGATCAGCTTGCCGTACTTGTCCATCTCGGACTTGATGAAGCGGCCGAACTCCTCCGGCGTGCTGCTCACCGCGACCACGCCGAGGTCCGCGAATTTCTTCTTCACGTCGGGATCGGCGAGGGTCTTGACGGTGTCGGCGTGCAGCTTGGCGACGAGCGGGCGGGGCACGCCGGCCGGGAAGAGCACGCCCCACCAGTTGAGCGCCACCAGGCCAGAAACCTCGGCGGTGCACATCGGCAGTTCCGGGAGCAGCTCGAATTTCTCGGAGCCGGTGAGGCAGAGCGCGCGCAGCTTGCCGCCGCGCACGTGCGCCATCGCCGGCAGCGTGTCGGAGAAGATGAAGTTGATCTGGCCGCCGAGCAGATCCTGGACGGCGAGCACGCCGCCCTTGTAGGGCACCTCCACCGCCTGAACTTTCGCCAGGTTCTTCAGCATCTCGCTCGACAGGTGCGAGATCGAGCCCGGGCCGCTCGTACCGTAGTTCAGCTTGCCCGGGTTGGCCTTCGCATAGGACACGATGTCGTTGAGCGACTTGAACTCGCCATCGCTGCGCACCACCAGGACGTTCGGGCCGGCGGAGATCTGCGAGACCGGGATGAAGTCCTTCTCGACGTTGTAAGGCACCGGCGAGAGGAGTGGGTTGATCGCCACCGGGCCGCTGTTGCCGATCATGAAGGTATATCCGTCGGCCGGCTGGCGCGCCGTGTACTCCGTGCCGATCGCGCCGGCCGCGCCGGGCTTCGACTCGACGATGACCTGCTGGCCCCAGAGCTCGGAGAGCTTCGCGCCGAAGACGCGCGCCATGAGGTCGGAGCTGCCGCCCGGCGGATAGGTGACGATGAGGCGCACGGGCTTGGTCGGGTATTGCTGGGCTGCAGCGCTCAGGCATACGAATGCGAGCGCCCAGATGAAGCTTCTAGTTTTCAATGCGCATCTCCTTGATCACGGGTCGGAACTGCTCCACCTGCCGCTTGAGGATTGCATCCTGCTCCGCCGGGCTCGAGCCGACGGGCTCGGCGCCGATGTCGCGCAGGCGCTTTGCGGTATCGGGATTACGCACCGCGGCGGCGATTTCCTTCTGCAGCCGGTCGATCACCTCGCGCGGGGTCTTCGCCGGCGCGAAGACGCCGTTCCAGCCGTCGGCCTCGAGGATCGGGAAGCCGAGCTCGCGCACTGTCGGCACCTCGGGCAGGTCGGGCACGCGCTTGGATGCATTGGTGGCGAGCGCCTTGATCTTGCCGGCCTTGATGTCGGCGAGCGAAGAGGACAGCTGGTCGCCGCCGACGTTCAGCCTGCCGGCGATGAGCTCCTGCTTGAGGGGTGCCGCGCCCTTGAAAGGCACGTGCGTCATCTCGATGCCGGTCTGCTTGGCGAGCGCCTCGCCGATCACGTGCATGAAGGAGCCGGGGCCGGTCGAGCCGTAGTTGTACTTGAGCGATTTGTCGCGCTTGAGGAGCTCGACGAGCTGGCTTAGATCGTTCACCGGCACCTGCGGGCTCGCGGTGATCACCAGCGGCACGAAGACCGCGATCGAGACGCCGGCGAAATCGCTCTCCACGTTGTACATCGGCCGGTTCTGCAGGGCCGCGGCGACCGACGCCATCGGGAAGGTGATGTTGTGCATGAGGAGCGTGTAGCCGTCGGGCGCGGCCTTCGCCACTTCCGCCGCGCCGATCTGGCCGCCCGCGCCGCCCTTGTTCTCGACGAGGATCGGCTGACCCATCGACTCCTGCATGCGCTGGCCGACGAGCCGCGCCACGATGTCGGTGGTGCCGCCCGCCGGGAACGGCACGACGATGCGGATCGGCTTCGAGGGAAAAGACTGCGCCCAGGCCGTGCTGCCGACGAGGGCGAGGACTGCGATCAGTGCGCGCACGGCTCCTCCTAGGGGGTGGGGCCCGAGTCTAAGCCCTCCACGATCACCAGCTCGACCTCGCCCGCCCCGCTCCTGCGAAATGCCGCCGCCTCGGTGTATTCCGGAGAGTCGTGGCAGGCCACGGCGCGCTCGAGCGTCGGGAACTCGATCACCACGAAGCGATGGAACTTCTGCGGGCCTTCCAAAATCTGGAAGCGCCCGCCGCGGGCGAGGATGCGCCCGCCATGTCTCGCGATGATCGCAGCGACGCGGTCGGTGTACTTCTTGTACTCGACCGGGTCGTTGATCTTCGAGCGCGCGACCCAGTAGGCCGGCATCCTCAGTTCGCCTTGATCCCGGCCTTCTTGATGAGCTCGGAGTTCTCGCGGATCTCCTTGGCGATCATCTGCTCGAACTCGCTCACCGACTGCGGCAGCGGGTCGCAGCCGAGCTTCCTGATCTGCTCCGCCACTTCCGGCGACTCGACGAGCGAAGTGATGTCGGCGTTCAGCTTGTCGACGATGGCCCGCGGCGTCTTGGAGGGCACGAGCGCGCCGACCCAGAAGTTGTAGGAAGCGTTCTGGAAGCCCTGCTCCTCGAGCGTCGGGATGTTCGGCATCAACGCGCTGCGCTTCGGCGAGCTGGTGGCGAGCGCGGCGAGCTTGCCCGAGTCGACGATCTTCTTCGCCTGGAACACGAGGGCGAAGTAGCAATCGGCACGGCCGCTCATCACCTCGGTGATCGCCTCGCCGACGCCCTTGGTGTGCACGTTCACCACTTCGGGGATGCCGGCGGCGAAGCGGAAGCGCTCGAACGCCATGTGCGTCGCGCTGCCGATGCCGGCGTCGGAGCACACCAGCTTGCCCGGATTGGCCTTCGCCGCGCCGACGAACTCCTGGATCGTCTTGTACTTCTCCGGCTGGGTGATCAGCACGGTCGGAATCGTCGCCACGGTGGCGACCGGCTGCAGCTCGCTGGTTTTCATGACGTCGGGCTGCAGGAGCGGGGACACGGTGAACGCGGAGGCGTACATCATGATGAGATGGCCGTCGGGCTCGGACTGCGCCACGTATTTCGCGCCGACCAGGCCGCCGGCGCCGAGCTTGTTCTCGACGATCACGGTCTGGCCCCACTTCTGCTGCAGCTTGTCGGCAATGATGCGCGCCATCGTGTCGGAAGCGCTGCCCGGCGTGACGCCGGAGACGAAGGCGACCCGCTTGGTGGGAAACGATTGCGCCTGAACGCCCGATGCGAGCGCCAGCGCAAGGATGGTGGCAGCAACTTTCATATACATCCTCCTATAGTTTTGGTAGTCCGAACTGCCCGGCGAGCCAGTCCGCCGTGCGGCTGCGATAACGGTAAGGCCGGTTGTTGGCATTGTGGCCGCCGTCCTCGACGACCATCAGCTCCACCGGCCCGGCAACGCTGCGCGCGAGCCGCTCGGCGTGCGATGCCGGCACCAGCCGGTCCTGCCGGCCGGTCACGACGAAGATCGGGCACTTGATGTTCTTCGCCGCGTCCACCATCGTGAGCTTACGCGCATTCGATCGCGCTTCGGCCTCGTTGGCGGCATGCGAGCGCACGCGGAAAGTATCGCGCGTGAGCTCCGGCAGGCCGTCCCAGATCTTGTCCCAGTCGAACGGGCCGGAGAGCGCAATGCAGGCCTTGATGCGCTTCTCGTACGCCGCGGCGCGCGGCGAGTAGTAGCCGCCGAGGCTCACGCCCCATATCGCGATGCGCTTCGCGTCGAGGTCGCTGCGCTCCTCGATCCAGTCGCACACCGCCTTGGCCGCGCGCTCGTAGTCGCCGCAGATCGGGATCTCGTACTCCGCCTCGCCCTGCCCCGGCCCATCGATCGCGAGCGTCGCGATGCCGCGCGCGAGGAAGGGCTCCGAGTACGCGTGGATCTCCTCTTTCGTGGAGTCCAGCCCCGGCGCCATGATCAGCACAGGTCCCGAACCGCGCAGCACGCCGAAAATGGTCTTCCCCTCGTACGGGATCGCGACCCGTTTCCCGGGATACGGGCGCACCAGTGCCACGCCATCGCGATAACACTCCACCGCCTTCATGTGCGCCGCGCGCATCTGCTCGATGTCCTGCACGAAGACGAACTTGGCGAAGTGGTAATAGATTCCCGCGCGCACGAGGTGCTCGCCGGCGGTGAGCTTGTAGCCTTCCTTCAACGTCGCACGTCCCAGGTCCTCATGGACCTTGGCGCGCGCCGACCAGGCGCTGCACCAGTCCTCCCAGCGTTCGATCGACCCGGTGACATCCTCGAAGTCCGCCAGCAGCACGCCGTTGGAGACGAACCTCGGCGCCCAGTGCGAGATCGCCGACGCGACGCGTGAATCCTTAGCCAAAGAGTCTCCTGTTGCCACGGCGCCTTCTCTTATAGACGAGCAGCGCGACGATGATCAGCGCGGCGATTCCCACCGCAGCGGCACTCAGCTGATAAGTGTTGCTCCTCGCGATGGCCATCATCACCGGCACGGGCGCCGGCCGCCCGAGGGTCGTTTGATCCGCCGCACGCTGGAAAAAAACCTCGTCGGTGCCCGGCCGCGGGGAAGACCGATCTTCGAATTCCGTCAGCCAGCGTCCACCACCGCCGGCGAGACTGGGGAGCCTCGCCAGCTTGAGGAGGTAGGCGACGTCCTCCTTCTCGACGTTGTTCGACCAAACCGCCCGTCCATCCCATGCGCCGTTGGCGCCCACGGTGCCGGTGAAGCGGGCATCGGCGAGGAAGTACACGCGCAGCAGCCGTGCATCCTGCTTTCCGGCCGTGCCTTGACTCGCCGGCTCGCGGTAGGGAAAGAACGGCTTCTCCGTCTGGAACGACATGCGTACGGCTGAAGACGCCACCTTAGGCGCATCGGCGGAAATCTTGAAAGCCGTGATTTTCCATTTCCCGGCAATGTAGGGCTCGTACCACGCCACCAGCTGCGGGCTCGACGGGTAGCCGTGCTGTTTGAGCCACCCGTCCAGAGCCTTGGCGTCGGTCGCTTCGAGGACCGCCGCGTCGTAGCCCGCGACTACCTTCTGCTCCAGCACCGTTACCGCGGCTGGGCGCGGGCCGGCAGGTTTCGCCGCCTCATCCGACTTTCCCCTCGCCGCGCGGTCGAACGGCAGGGTGATCGCGGCAAGAAAAGCGAACGCGTCGTTGCCTGCCTCGGCCAGCTCCGGCCTGTTCGGCGTCGGCACGAGGAAGCCGAAGTCCTTGGCATCCGTATCGAACGAAGCGCGGCGGATGAAGTGCTGCCGCTGCGCGCCTTCGTCCCAGATGATGATGGCCTCTTCGCTCGCGATGCGCACGAAGCGGCCCTCTCCGGGCACTGGTGCGCACGCCAGATTTGGCAAGGCGGCGCAAAGGCCCGCCAGGATGATGCGGCTCGGCTTCAATCGACTTTCTTCAGCGCCTTGAGGATGCGCTCCGGCGTGAACGGCATCGCGGTGACGCGCGCATTGAGAGGCAGGAGCGCATCGTTGATCGCGTTCATGACCGCGCCCGGCGCGCCCGCGGTGCCCGCCTCGCCGACGCCCTTGGCGCCGAGCTGGGACTGAAGCGTGGGTGTCTCGACGTGGGCGCAGATGATGTCGGGCATCTCACTCGCCATCGGCACCAGGTAGTCGGCCATGTTGCCGTTCAGGAGCTGGCCCTCGGCGTCGTAGAGGCATTCCTCGTACAACGCAGCGCCGATGCCCTGGATGACGCCGCCGCGCAATTGCTCGTCCACCAGCATCGGATTGATCACCGTGCCGGAATCCTCGACGCACCAGTGCTTGAGCAGGCGCACGAAGCCGGTCTCGGGATCGACCTCGACCAAGGAAGCCTGGATGCCGTTGGTGAACGTGAAGCCATATTGGCGCGGCGTGTAGTGCCGCGTCACCGTCAGCTCCGACTGGAAATTCATCGGCAGCGTGTCGGGGCGGAAGTAGGCGACGCGGCCGAGCTCGGCGAGCTCGAGCTTGTTCTGCATGGTGAGCTTGTGGATCACCGCATTCCCCGCGATGTCGAGCTCCGCCTTGTCCATGTTCAGCATGGCCGCGGCGATGTCGAGCACGTTCGAGCGCAGCGCGCGTCCGGCCTGCAGGACCGCTTCGCCGCCGATGCCGGCGCCGCGCGAGGCCCAGGTGCCGCCGCCGTAGGGCGTCACGCTCGTGTCCCCGGTTATGACTTTTACCTTGTCCATGGAAACGCCGACGGCGCTTGCCGCGATCTGCGCAAAGATTCCCTCGGTGCCCTGCCCCTGCTCCGTGACGCTGCAGAGCACCGTCACCATCCCGGTCGGCTCGAGGCGCAGCGTGGCGCCGTCCTGCGCGGAGATGCGCGCGCCGCCGACGCCGTAGAAGGCGGGCGAGGGATTCGTCACCTCGATCATCGCGGCGAGGCCGATGCCGCGGTAGATCTTTTCCTTGCGCAGCCGCGCCTGCTCGGCGCGCAGCTTCTCGTACTGCATGACCTGCAGGAGCTTGTTCAGCGTCTGGTGGTGCGAGAGCTTCTCGAACTTGATGCCCGACGGGAACGTCGTGTACGGATACGCATCGTCGGGTATCAGGTTGCGGCGGCGGAACTCGGCCGGATCCATGCCGAGCTTCTGCGCGGCCAGGTCGACGATGCCTTCGGTGAGCGCCACCGCGATCGGATGGCCGACCGCGCGGTACTGGCAGGTCACGTTCTTGTTGGTAAACACGACGTTCATCTTCGCCCGGTACTTCTGGTGCTTGTAGGGCCCGCCGGTGAGGTTCACCACCTGGTTGCCCTCGATGCCGCTCGTGCGCGGATACACCGAGTAGGGACCTATGGCGGTCACGTCGTCCAGGTCGAACGCGAGGATCTCGCCTTCCTTGGTGCACGCAAGCCGAACCTTTGCCTTGTGCTCGCGCGCGTGGATGTCGGAAAGGAACGATTCCAGCCGGTCGGCGAGGAATTTCACGGGCCGACGCAGCATCACCGAGATCGCGGCGGTCGCCATCTCGTCGGGATACACGTGCACCTTGATGCCGAAGGAGCCGCCGACATCCTTGCAGATCACGCGCACGTTCGCCTCGGGGATGCCGAGGTGGCGCGAAAAGATGTCCTGCATCATGTGCGGGGCCTGCGTCGCGTGATACACGGTCAGCGAATGCTCGCCGGCGTTGTAGTCGGCGAGGATCGCGCGGCCTTCGAGGCACACGCCCGTATGGCGGCCGAAGTGGAAAGTCTCCTCCACCACAACGTCAGCGCTCGCAAAGATTTCATCGACACCTCCGGTGTCGAGCTCGCGCTTGAAGCAGATGTTGTCGCCGAGATCGGGATGGATCACCCGCTTGCCGGATAGGGCCTCGTCCATGTCCACGACGACCGGCAGCTCCTCCCAATCCGCCTCGATGAGCCCGACCGCATCCTCAGCCTGGCTGCGCGACTCCGCTACGACCGCAGCGACCGCCTCACCCTGCCAGCACGCGCGCTCGATGGCGATCGCATGCTGCGGCGGCGACTTGATGCCCTTTAGGTGCGCGAGGACCGCGACCCAGGGCGTGCAGTACTGCGCCACGGCCCGGCCATCGAGCACCGCAATGATCCCGGGCGCCCTGCTGGCGGCGGCGAAGTCCAGGCGCTTGATCCGCGCATGGGCATATGGGCTGCGGAAGAACGCCACGTGCGCAAGGCGCGGGAAGCGCAGGTCGTCGGTGAAGGCGCCGCGGCCCTGCAGAAGGCGCTGCGCATTCGGCCGCGGCACGCTCTCGCCGATGTAGCCGCGATCGATCTTCGTGCCGGGGGCGTGGAGCGGAAGCTCAGCCTTGCCCATTTAAAGTTTCTTCTATGGCGTCGACGATCGACTGGTAGCCGGTGCAGCGGCAGTAGTTGCCGGAGATGTGGGCGCGAATCTCATCGCGCGTGGGCTTCGCCTTGCTGCGCACCAGGTCTTGCGCCGCCATCAGCATCCCCGGCGTGCAGAAGCCGCACTGCAGGGCGTTCCTCTCGTGGAACGCCTTCTGCAATGGTGCGAGCTCCTTCGAGTCGGTGAGCCCCTCGATCGTCTCGACCGTGCAGCCGTCGGCCTGCACCGCGAGCATCAGGCAGCCGCGCACGATCTCGCCGTTGACGCGGATGGTGCAGGCGCCGCATACGCCGTGCTCGCAGCCGATGTGCGAGCCGGTGAGGCCGAGCTCTTCCCGCAGGAAATCGACGAGATGCTGCCGCGGCTCGATGCGCCGCGTGACGCGCTGGCCGTTGACCGTCAGTGTGGTTTCGAGAGCGTGTTCCATGCGCGCGAGAGAAGCACTTTTGCGAGGTGCAGCTTGGTGGCTGAGGAGTGATACAGGTCGGCCGGAGGATTCAGGTCCTTGCTTAGCGCACGCTGCGCGCCTTCGAGCGTATTTTCCTTCGCCGCGTTGACCGCCAGCATGGGCGTCGCGCCGGCGCCGAAGAAGGCGATGCGCTTGCCCGAGGCGTCGGCGACGCCCGCGAGGCCGACGATGGCGTAATCGCCCTGCCGGCGCGAGAGCTCGAGGAACACGGAGCGATCGACCTTCGGGAACTCGACCGCCGCCAGGATCTCGCCCGGCCGCACGTCGGTCTCGAATAGTCCCTTGAAGAAATTACCCGCCGAGACGCGCCGCTCGCCGCGGCGGTGGGCGAGGACGATGGTGGCGTTCAGCGCCAGCGCGCACGCCGGGTACTCGGCGGCCGGGTCGGCGAGCGCAAGGCTGCCGCCGATGGTGCCGCGATTACGGATCGCCGGATGCGCGACGTGCTTCACCGCTTCCGCGAGCAATGGCACGTGCCTGGCGACCAGCTCCGAGCTCTCGATTTGCGAATGCGTCGCGAGGGCGCCTATGCGCAGGCCATTGGGCCGCAGGTCGATGACGCCAAGGTCGCGCAACCCGGTGATGTCGACGAGCAGGTCCGGGCTCGCCAGCCGCATGTTGAGCGAGGGGATGAGGCTCTGGCCGCCGGCCAGGATCTTCGCGCCGGGGCGCTCGATCAGGTCGAACGCCTCGGCGAGCGATTTCGCCTTGGCGTACGCGAATGGCGGCGCTTTCAAGTTTCACTTCCTCCTCCCGGCGATTATGCACGCGGCGCCCCCGTTTTCGAACCGGCAAGGCCGAAACGCACCCGGCCCGGCCGTGCCCGCGCTACACTTTTTCCGGGGAGGCGCTGCATGCCGCTTATTGCAATGAATCGGGAAATGGGCTCGCTCGGCAAGGATGTCGCGCGGGGCCTCAGCCAGGCGCTTGGCCTGAAGATCCAGCACCACGAGATCATCGACCATCTCGCGAACCGCGCGCGCGTGCGCAAGAGCCATGTCATCAGCTTCCTCGAGGGCTCGCAGGGCTTCATCGAGCGGCTTACGGTCGACGACGTGAAGCTGCGGGTGCTGACCGCGGACGAGATCGCGTCGGCCGCCGAGGGCACGCCGGGGGTGATCCTGCGCGGCTGGGGGGCGACTTCGCTCCTGAAGGAAGTGCCGCACTGCGTGCGCGTGTGCGTGTCGGCTTCGCGCCGGGAGCGCGTCAAGCGGATGATGGAGCGCCTGCAGCTCGAGGACGAGATCGCCGCCGAGCGCATCGTCGACCAGAACGACGAGTCGGCGCAGGCGGTGATGCGGCGCCACTTCCACATCGATACGCGCGATATCAACGAGTACGACGTCGGCTTCAACACCGACCGCATGACTGCCGAGCAGTGCGTCGAGAAGATCCTCGACATGGTGAAGTCGCCGCAGTTCGAGGAGACGGAAGCCTCGCACGCCAAGCTGCGCGACGTGGCGATCACGCACCATGTGCGCGCCGCGCTGCGCACGCATGCATCGACTTCGCATTGCTGGGTGAAGGTCACGGTGAACCACGGGCGCGTGATGCTCGAAGGCGTGGTCGACAGCACCGACCAGAAGAGCGCGTGCAGCGACATCGCCGGGCGCATCAAGGGCGTGATGGACGTGCAGAACCGCCTGCGCACCGAAGACCAGCCCAGCCGGCGATGAAGGCGATCGCTTTCCTCGCGGCCCTCCTCTTCGCCGCCGGCGCGGCCGCGCAGGGGTATCCGAACCAGCCGATCAAGATGATCTCGCCGTTCCCGCCGGGCGGCAGCGTCGACATCATGGCGCGGCTCATCGCCGATCCGCTCGCCGCGCAGCTCGGCGGGCGCATCGTGGTGGAGAACCGCAGCGGCGCCTCCGGCAACATCGGCATGGAGGCCGCGGCGCGCTCGGCGCCCGACGGCTACACCCTCGTGCTGAACACCATCCCGCTGGTCACCAACGTCAGCCTGTTCGAGAAGCTGAGCTGGGATCCGATCCGGGATTTCGCACCGATCGGCATGGTGGCGACCGCGCCGCACGTGCTCATCGTGCCCAGGCGCCTGCAGGCGAACAACGTGCAGGAGCTCCTCACGCTTGCGCGCGCCAATCCAGGCAAGATGAGCTATGCCTCGGCCGGCTACGGCACGACCTTCCACTTCGCCGCCGAGATGTTCAAGGACATCACCAAGACCTTCATCCTGCACGTGCCCTATCGCGGCGGCGGGCCGGCGCTCGTCGACACGCTCTCCGGCCAGGTGGACATGAGCTTCCCCACGCTTTCGGCCGTGTTGCCGCACGTGAAGGCGGGCAACCTCAAGGCGCTCGCCGTCACCGGCGCGACGCGCTCAGAGCTCCTGCCGGACGTGCCGACCATGGAGCAGGCCGGCGTCAAGGACTTCGTGTTCACGCAATGGCTGGCGCTCGTCGCGCCGGCGGCAATTCCCCGCGACATCGTCACGAAGCTCAACACCTCCTTGAACACCGCGCTCGGCTCGAAGGAGCTGCGCGAGAAGTTCCAGCAGCAGGGCTTCGAGCCCTTCACCACCACTCCCGAAGACGCCGGCAAATTCCTCGCCGGCGAGGTGAAGCGCTACTCGAGCCTCATCAGGTCCAAGGGCATCAAAGCCGAATAATTCCGTACGCGGTACGTAATTATTCTGAAAGCTTCACGGCGGCGGGAATTTCGCCTTCCGCGGAGCTTCCGCCGCCGCTAGCGTGCTGGCATGTACTGGCGGCTGCGCATGTTGTGGGACCGCGTCGACGCCGGCGCGCTAGCCTTCACGGCGATCGCGGTCGGCGTGATTGGCGCGCTGATAGCTACGGCGTTCGGCGTCTTCGAGGACCGCGACGCCCGCGCCCGCCGGGAACGCGAGCGGCACGCCACGAACATCGACTGCCTGGCGCGCAATGTGTACTTCGAAGCGCGCGGCGAGCCGCTCGCGGGCCAGTACGCGGTCGCCGAGGTGACGATGAATCGCCGCAGCCGCGGGCTCTTCCGCAAGAGCGTGTGCGAGGTGGTATACGAGCCGAGCGCGTTTTCGTGGACGAGCCAGCGAAGCCTTCCCGCGCCGCGCGGCGAGCCGTGGAACCGGGCCCGCAAGGTCGCCGACGCGGTTTACTGGCAGCGGCACACCCCGATAGTCCACGGGGCTCGCCATTACCATGCCACGTACGTGAAGCCCGCATGGGCTAAGGACATGAAGCCCGTGGCGCGCATCGGGCGCCACGTCTTCTATCCGTGAAGCTTTCAGAATAATTACGTACCGGGTACGGAATTAGTACTTGGCGTTGCCGGGCGTCCTAGGGAATGGAATCGCATCCCTCACATTCGAAAGCCCCGTCACGTACGCGATGGTGCGCTCGAAGCCCAGGCCGAAGCCGGCATGCGGGACGGTGCCGTAGCGGCGCAGGTCGCGATACCAGCCCATGTGCTCCTTGTCGATGCCGATCTCGTCCATGCGCGCGTCGAGCACCTCGAGGCGCTCCTCGCGCTG
>DATLDY010000220.1:0-13721 GCA_035525655.1 Burkholderiales bacterium | reverse complement strand
TAGGCGTTCACTTTCGCTTTCCTGGCGGCGAGCATCTTCTCCACCGTCTGCTTGTCGTCCTTGACGAAAGGCTGGCCGAGCAGCGTGATCTCGCCGACGAACTTGTTCACCGCGCCTTCCACCATCTTGGCGGCGATCTCGGCGGGCTTGCCGGAGTCCTTGGCGCGCGCAAGCTGGATCTCGCGCTCGCGCGAGACGATGTCGGCGGGCACCTCGGCCTTGGTCATGTGCTGCGGCTTGGCGAACGCGACATGCATGGCGAGGTCCTTGCCGGTCTCTTCCGGGCCTTCGTAGTCGACCAGCACGCCGATCTTCGCGCCGTGGAGATACAGGGCGAGCTTGCCCTTCGCGGGCATGCGCTTGAAGCGCCGGATGCTGATGTTCTCGCCGATCTTCTGCACCAGCGCCTGGCGCTTCGCCTCGATTTTGCTGCCAGCCAGATCCAGGGAACCGAGCTCGTTCACGTCAGCCGGGTTGCGCGTGGCGACGAGCTCGGCCAGCGTCTTCGAGAAAGCGATGAAATCCTCGTTCTTGGCCACGAAATCGGTCTCGGAATTGAGCTCCACCAGCGCGCCCACCTTTCCATCGGCGGCGAGCCAGGCGCCGATGACGCCTTCGGCCGCCACGCGGGTCGCCGCCTTGCTGGCCTTCGCGCCGCTCTTGATGCGCAGCAGCTCCTCGGCCTTCTTCAGATCGCCGTTGGATTCGGCTAACGCCTTCTTGCACTCCATCATTCCCAGGCCGGTGAGCTCGCGGAGCTCCTTCACCAGTCCTGCGCTGATCTCTGCCATTCCGTAATGCTCCTAACAGGTTGAAAAAAAGGGGCCCTCATGTGACCTGAGGACCCCCTTTTTCGGGATTCTTGAAACCCTATCGAGCCGCCTCATCCTCTTCCACCTCGACGAACTCGTCGCGCGAAGCGGCGACGACCTCCTCGAGCGATTGCGTGCGGCCTTCGAGCACGGCGTCGGCAATGCCGCGCGCATAGAGCCGGATCGCCCGGCTGGAGTCGTCATTGCCGGGGATGATGTAGTCGATGCCCTCGGGCGAGTGGTTGGTATCCACCACGCCGATCACCGGCACGCCCAGCTTCACCGCCTCCTGCACCGCGCCTTTCTGGTAGCCGACGTCGATGATGAAGAGGGCATCGGGCAGCGCGGACAGTTCCTTGATGCCGCCGAGCGAGCGCTGCAGCTTCTCGAGCTCGCGCGTCAGTCCCAGCGCTTCCTTCTTCGAGATGCGCTCGAAGGTGCCGTCCAGCTTCATCTGCTCCATTTCCTTCAGGCGCTTGATCGACTGCTTGACGGTCTTGAAGTTGGTGAGCATGCCGCCCAGCCAGCGATGGTCGACGTAGGGCATCGCGGCGCGCTGCGCTTCTTCGCGCATGATCTCCCGCGCCTGGCGCTTGGTCCCGACGAAAAGAAGCGTGCCGCGGTTGGCGGCGAGCTGGCGCGCGAACTTGAGCGCATCCTGGTAAAGGCTCAGCGTCTTCTCGAGGTTGATAATATGGATCTTGTTGCGGTGACCAAAGATGAAAGGCGCCATCTTCGGGTTCCAGTACCGGGTTTGATGTCCGAAATGGACCCCGGCTTCCAGCATCTGACGCATAGTGACCGACACTCGCACTCTCCTAAGGGTTAGGGTCTACGCCTCGGTCCAGAACCCCTCATTTTTTGATGACGGGCACCCTAGTCGAACGAGGCGGAAATTTGGCTGCGGCGGGTTCCAACTTGTTCCGAAACTGCAACGCCGAGCCAGCCCAAAATTCTAGCATAATCAGATCAATGCCCGTAGTTCTGAAGACCGCCGAAGAGCTCGAGCGGATGCGCATTGCCGGCCGCCTCGCCTCCGAAGTGCTCGATTTCATCGCCCCGCACGTAAAGCCCGGTGTCACCACCGGCAAGCTGAACGACCTGTGCCACGATTACATGGTGAGGGAGCAGCGCACCGTGCCGGCGCCGCTGAATTACGCGCCGCCGGGGTACAAGCCCTTCCCCAAGTCGATTTGCACCTCGGTTAACCATCAGGTGTGCCATGGCGTGCCCGGCGAGCGGCTGCTCAAGGCCGGGGACATCGTGAATATCGACATCACCGTCATCAAGGACGGCTACCACGGCGATTGCAGCCGCATGTTCTACGTCGGCGAGCCGAGCATCCAGGCGCGCCGCCTGGTGGACGTCACGCTGGAATGCATGTGGCTCGGCATCAAGACCGTAAAACCGGGCGCGCGCCTGGGCGACATCGGGGCGGCGATCCAGGCGCATGCCGAGACCCATGGCTTCTCGGTGGTGCGCGAGTTCTGCGGGCACGGCATCGGCCGCAAGTTCCATGAAGAGCCGCAGGTCCTGCATTACGGCAAGGCGGGCACCGGACTGACGCTGCAATCGGGCATGACGTTTACGATCGAGCCGATGATCAATGCCGGCAAGCCCGGCATCCGCGAGCTCGCCGACGGCTGGACCATCGTGACGAAGGACCACAGCTTGTCGGCTCAATGGGAGCACACGGTCGCCGTTACCGACACCGGCTTCGAAGTGATGACCCTCTCGCCCGGGGCCCCGGCGCCGCCGCCATGACCGCTGCGAGCCTGCGCGAGCAAGTCGCCGCCGAGCGGGCGGCGCTGCGCGCGGCTTACCTTGCGCGTCCCCATGCGGCGAAGCTGCTAAAGGCGCACGCGCAGCTCATCGACCGCACCATCAAGGCCGTGCCCGGCCTGCCGGCCGGAGGAGCGCTCCTGGCGACCGGCGGTTACGGGCGCGGCGAGCTGTATCCGCATTCGGACATCGATCTTCTCGTGCTCCTCGCGCACGATCCGACCGAGAGCGAGCGCGAATCGCTCGAGCGCCTGATCGGCACGCTGTGGGATATCGGCCTCGAGATCGGGCACAGCGTACGGACAATAGAGGGGTGCCTCGAGGCCTCGGCCGACGACGTCACGGTGCGCACCACCCTGCTGGAGACCCGTTTCCTCGCCGGAAGCCGCGCGCTTTTCCGCCGGCTCGAAGCCGAGGTCGCCCGCGTCGTGGATCCCGCCGCCTTCTTCAAGGCGAAGAAGCTCGAGCAGGAGCAGCGCCACGCCAAGCATCAGGATTCGCCTTACTCGCTCGAGCCGAACCTGAAAGAGGCGCCCGGGGGCTTACGCGACCTGCAGGTGATCCAGTGGATTGCGCGCGCCGCGTCCATGGGCCGCCGCTGGACGGATCTCGTCGCGCAGGGCCTCATCGAGCGCGACGAGGCGCGGCAGCTCTCGCGCCACGAGGCCCTGCTGCAGGACCTGCGCATCCGCCTGCACTACCTCGCCGGGCGGCGCGAGGACCGCATCGTCTTCGACGTGCAGACCGCGCTCGCCGCGCAGCTCGGCTACACGGACAGCGCGGATCGCCGGGCAAGCGAGGCGATGATGCAGCGCTATTACCAGACCGCGAAGGGCGTGACGCAGCTGAACACCATCGTCCTGCAGAACCTGGAAGCGCGCCTGACACCCGAGCCGGAGGTTGCCTTCGGCGAGCTGAACGAGCGCTTCCGCATCCGCGGCGAGCTCCTCGAGATGGCGCGCGACGATTTGTTCGAGACCGAGCCGCTCGCGATCCTGGAGAGCTTCCTCCTCCTCATGCAGCACCAGGAGCTGCGCGGCATGACCGCGCCGACGCTGCGCGCCCTGTATCGCGCGCGCGGTCGCATCGATGGCAAATTCCGCAAGGAGCCGCTCGCGCGCCTGCTGTTCCTGCACATCCTGCAGCAGCGCCGCGGCATCGTCCACGAGTTCCGGCGGATGAACCAGTACGGGATACTGGGGCGCTACCTGCCGGAGTTCGGTCGCATCGTCGGGCAGATGCAGCATGATCTTTTCCACGTCTACACGGTCGACCAGCACATCCTGATGGTGCTGCGCAATCTGCGGCGCTTCACGCAGCCGGAGTTCGCGCACGAATTCCCGCTGTGCAGCGAGCTGATGAGCGGCTTCGAGCGGCACTGGCTCCTCTACGTCGGCGCGCTCTATCACGACATCGCCAAGGGCCGCGGCGGCGATCATTCGCACCTGGGCTCGGCAGATGCCCGCAGCTTCTGCCGCCGGCACGGCATCGCCAAGGAAGACGCGGACCTCGTCGCGTTCCTGGTGGAGAACCACCTCTCGATGTCGCACGTCGCGCAGAAGCAGGACGTGTACGACCCGGAGGTGGTGCGCGCCTTTGCCGAGCGCGTCAAGACCGAGCGCGGCCTGGTGGCGCTCTACCTGCTGACCGTGGCCGACGTACGCGGCACGAGCCCCAAGGTATGGAACGCGTGGAAGGGCAAGCTGCTGGAGGATCTGTTCCGCGCCACGCGCCGCACGCTGACCGGCGAAGCGCCCGCGCGCGACGCGGCAATGGCCGAGAAGCAGGCGGAGGCGGCGCGCCTCCTTCGCCTCTACGCGCTATCCGATGGCGTGAAGGACAAGCTCTGGGCGCAGCTCGACATCGCCTACTTCCTGCGGCACGACGCGCAGGAGATCGCCTGGCATACGCGCAACCTGCATTACCGCGTCGACGCAGACCGCCCGGTGGTCAAGGCCCGCCTCGCGCCGTTCGGCGAGGGGCTTCAGGTCATGATCTACACGCCCGACCGCGAAGGGCTCTTTGCCCGCATCTGCGGCTACTTCGACCGCTCCGGCTTCAACATCGCCGAAGCCAAAGTGCACACCACGCGAAACGGCTATGCGCTCGATACCTTCGTCGTCATGGGCGAGGGTCGCGACGCGCATTACCAGGACCGCATCGCCATGATCGAGGCCGAGCTCGCCGAGGAGCTGAAGTCCGACGCGCCGCTCGCCCCGCCGCGCGGCGGCCGCCTCTCGCGCCGCGTGCGCCACTTCCCGATCTCGGCGATCGTGAACGTACGGCCGGACGAGCGCGGCGCCTACTACGTGCTGTCGATCGTGGCGAGCGACCGGCCGGGGCTTCTCTACGCGATCGCGCGCATCCTCTCGCGGCACCAGATCGGCGTGCACACCGCGCGCATCAATACGCTGGGCGACCGGGTGGAGGACGTGCTCCTGGTCTCGGGAGAGCCGCTCACCACGCCGAAAGTCGTGCTGCAGCTGGAGCAGGAGCTCCTGCAGGCCCTCAGTCTTCCGCAGGCAGCGGCTGTCCCGGAAACAGCGCTTCGTTGAAGCCGAATTTCGCGAGGTCGCGGATCCGCATTGGATAGAGGATGCCGTCGAGGTGGTCGACTTCGTGCTGCACCACGCGCGCGTGGAAGTCGCTGGCTTCGCGCTCGAAGGGCTTGCCGTTCTCGTCGAAGCCGCGATAGCGCAGGCGCGTATAGCGCGGCACCGCGCCGCGCATGCCGGGTACCGACAGGCAGCCCTCCCACGCCTCCTCCATGTCCTCGCCCAAAGGTTCCAGGATCGGATTGATCAGCACGGTGTCGGGCACTTCCTCCACCCCTGGATAGCGCGGATTCGCCTGGACGCCGAAGATCACCACGCGCAGGCCGACGCCGATCTGCGGCGCCGCCAGGCCGGCGCCATTGAGGTGCGCCATCGTGTGGCGCATGTCCTGCAGCAGCGCCTGCAATTCCGGCGTGCCGAATGCCTTCACTTCCTCGGAACGCTGAAGCAGGCGCGGATCGCCCATTCGCAAAACGTCGCGGATCATCTCTCGCAGCACTTCTCGATGATGCGTCGCACCCGCCTCATCGCTTCCTCGAGCACCGCGCCGATCTTGTCGAGCGGCACGGCGCGCTGGCTGTCGCCGCGGCCGGCGGCATAGTTCGCCACCACGGCGATGGTTGCGTACTCGAGGCTGATTTCGCGCGCGAGCGCGGCCTCCGGCATGCCGGTCATGCCGACGAGATCCGCGCCGTCGCGCGCGAGGCGCTCGATTTCCGCCGCCGTCTCGAGGCGCGGCCCCTGCGTGGCGGCATACACGCCGCCGTCGACCACGGGCTCGCGGCACCCTGCGGCGGCCTGCAGCACCTTCGCGCGCACGCCTCGCGAGTAAGGTTCCGTGAAGTCGATATGGTTGACCGGCGTGCCTTTGCCTTCGAAGTAGGTCGACGCGCGGCCCCAGGTGTAGTCGATGATCTGGTGCGGCACCACGATCGTTCCCGGAGGATGGTCCGCCACCGCGCCGACCGAGGCGACCGAAACCACTTCGGAGACGCCGGCCTCCTTCAGCGCCCAGAGGTTGGCGCGGTAGTTGACCTCATGCGGCGCAATCGTATGGCCATAGCCATGGCGTGCAAGGAACACCACATCGCATGCGCCGATGCGCCCAAAAGTCAATGCGCCCGAAGGCTCGCCATAGGGCGTGCGCGCCACCTTGCGGCGCGTGATTTCCATGTTGCCGAGCTTCGACAGCCCGCTGCCGCCCACGATGGCCAGCATCAAGCCTCTCGCATGGCGCGGATTTCCGGCAGATTGCGCCAGTAGCCCTTGGCGTCCATGCCGTAGCCGAACACGAAGCGGTCCTCGATCTCGAGGCCGACGAAGTCCGCCCGGATCGGCTTTTGCACGCGCAGCTTCTTCTCGACCAGCACGGCGCAATGGAAACTCGACGCGCCAAGCTCGACCAGGCGCTGGCGGATCGCCTCCATCGTTTGCCCGCCATCGAGGATGTCGTCCAGGACGAGGACGGCGCGGCCGCGCACTCTCGCCGGCGGCTTGACGCGCCAGTCCACGTCCGCGCCGCGCGTCTCCCCGCCATAGCGCGAGGCGTGGATGTAGTCCAGATCCAGCGGAAAGTGAAGGAGCGGCAGGATCTGCCCGGCGAAAATCACGGCGCCGCCCATCACCACCAGGACCAGGGGATAGCTTGTCGACAGGCGCGCGCTGATCTCACCCGCGACGCGCTCGAGCGCAGCCTGCACCTGCTCTGCGCTCGCCACGGGATCGGAATTTTCCAGAAAGCGCCACGCGCGCTGCGCCTCGGTCATGCGCGCGAGTCTAGCGTGACTTGAGATAGTGCGCGAAGGCCTCGCCGACTTCGGCATGCCGCAGCCCGAACTCGAGCGTCGCCTCCAGATAGCCGAGCTTCGAGCCGCAATCGAAGCGCCGGCCCGGCAGGCGCACGGCGAGCGTGCGCTCGTGGGTGAGGAGCGCCGAGATCGCATCGGTGAGCTGGATCTCGCCGCCGGCCCCCGGCGTCACCTGGCCGAGGAGATCGAAGATCCGGGGCGTGAGCACATAGCGCCCGATCACCGCGAGGTTGGAAGGCGCATCGGCAGGCTTGGGCTTCTCCACGATGCTGTGGATGCGCGCGGTGTCGGTGGTCATGCGATCGATGGTGACGATGCCGTAGCTTTGCGTCTGGTCGGCCGGCACCTCCTCCACGCCGAGGAGCGAGCAGCGTTCTTTCTCGAAGATCTCCGCCATCCGCGCGAGCGCAGGCGGATTGGAGTCCATGAGGTCATCGGCAAGGAGCACCGCGAACGGGTCCTCGCCGATGACCGGCTGCGCGCAGAGCACGGCGTGGCCGAGCCCCAGCGGCTCGGGCTGCCGGATGTAGATGCAGCGCACGCCCTCGGGAAGCACCGAGCGCACCTGGGCAAGAAGCGCATCCTTGCCCTTGCGCTCGAGCTCGGTCTCGAGCTCGTACGCCTTGTCGAAGTGGTCCTCGATCGCGCGCTTGTGACGGCCGGTGACGAAGATCATGTCGGTAATGCCGGCCGCCGCGGCCTCCTCGACCGCGTACTGGATGAGCGGCTTGTCGACCACCGGCATCATCTCCTTGGGGCTCGCCTTGGTGACCGGCAGGAACCGGCTGCCGAATCCGGCGACCGGGAAAACCGCTTTTTTGAGCCTCGGCATTACGACTCCTTCAAGAGCTGCAGGAACTGCTGTTCGTCGATCACCGGGACCCCGAGGGTGCGAGCCTTGTCGAGCTTGGACCCGGCATCGGCGCCGGCGACGACGTAATCGGTCTTCTTCGACACGGACGCTGCCACCTTGTGCCCGCGCGACTCGAGCAATTCGCGGGCCTCGTCGCGCGACATCCCGGCAAGTGAGCCGGTGAGCACGAAAGTCTTGCCCGCCGCCGCCGTCCAGGGCGTCGCTGAAATCTTGACCACCTGCATCAGCCGCTCGATGACTTCGCGGTTATGCGGCTCGTGCACGAACTTCTGGATGCTGTCGCTCAATTCAGGCCCGATCCCTTCCAGCGGCACTCGCGCCGGCGGCTCGCCGCGCTTCTTGCGGGCGGCATTGTCCTTGCGAATCGCCTCCTTGTCTGCCGCGAGCTTAGGCCAATCAGCCGAAACAAGCGCTTGCAGGGAGCCGAAATGCTGGGACAGGATCTTCGCCACCTCTTCGCCCACGCCGGGCATGCCCAGGGCATAGATCAAGCGATGCAGCGCGGCGTCGCGCGATGCCTGGATATTGCGCACCAGGTTCTCGGCCGATTTCTCGCCCATGCGTTCCAAGTCCGCGAGGGCCTGGCTGTCGAGGCGATAAAGATCGGCGGGGCTCGCGACCAGCGAGCGCTCGACCAGCTGGTCGACGATTTTCTCGCCCAGACCCTCGATGTCCATCGCGCGCCGCCCGGCGAAGTGGAGGAGCGTCTGCTTGCGCTGCGCCTTGCAATAGAGCCCGCCCGTGCAGCGCGTCGCTGCTTCTCCGGCAACGCGCACCACCGGCGAGCCGCATTCGGGGCAGCTTTGCGGCATCTCGAAGCGGTCCTCGGGACGCCGCGCGCCCGGCGTGCGTACGCTCACGATCTCCGGGATCACGTCGCCGGCGCGGCGCACGACGACCGTATCTCCCGCCCAGACGTCCTTGCGCCGCAATTCGTCCTCGTTGTGCAGCGTGGCGTTGGTCACCGTGACGCCGCCGACGAACACGGGCTTCAGGCGCGCGACCGGCGTCAGCGTGCCGGTACGGCCGACCTGCACGCCGACGCCCAGCACCTCGGTCAGCTCCTCCTGCGGCGGATACTTGTGCGCGACGGCCCAGCGCGGCTCGCGTGCCACGAAGCCCAGGCTCGCCTGCACGTCGAGATCGTTCACCTTGTACACCACACCGTCGATGTCGAACGCCAGGCTTTCGCGCGCGGCGCGGATGCGCGCGTGGTAATCGACCAGTCCTTCGGCGCCCTGCACGACCTCGCGCCGCTCATCGACCGGGATGCCGAAGCCCGCCAGCGCATCCAGCACCTCGCTCTGCTTCCCCGGCAAGCGCCAGCCCTGCACCACGCCGAAACCGTGCGCGGAAAACGACAGCGGCCTCTTTGCCGTGACCTTCGGGTCGAGCTGGCGCACGGCGCCGGCCGCGGAGTTGCGCGGGTTGATGAAGGTCTTCTCGCCGGCCTCGGCCTGGCGACGGTTCATCCTCTCGAATGCGGCGCGCGTCATGAAGATTTCGCCGCGCACTTCGAGCACCGCAGGTGGCCGGCCCTTCAGCCTGAGCGGGATGCCGTGGATCGTGCGGACATTCGCGGTGACGTCCTCCCCCACTTCGCCATCGCCGCGCGTCGCTGCGCGCACCAGCGCGCCGCCCTCGTAGCGCAGGCTGATCGCCAGCCCATCGAGCTTGAGCTCGGCGGCATACTCGACCGGCGGATCTTCCGCGCCGAGGCCGAGCTCGCGTCGTATGCGCGCATCGAACTTGGCGGCGCCGCTGTCGTCGCTGTCGGTTTCGGTGCGAATCGACAGCATCGGCAGCTCATGGCGCACCGGCGCGAGATCGCCCGCGGGTGCGCCGCCGACCCGCTGCGTCGGCGAATCGGGCGAGGCGAGCTCCGGATGCGCCTCCTCGAGCGCCTGCAGCTCGCGGAACAGGCGATCGTATTCGGCGTCGGTGAGCTCGGGCGCGTCTTCCAGGTAGTACAGCCGGTTATGACGCTCTATCTCGGCGCGCAGCCGCTGCACCCGCTCCTGTGCCCTGCTCATGAGAAAACGCGCAACGCAAGCGGGCTTCCCGCTTCTATGCCGCAGGCGGCAAGGCTCTGGCGCACGGACTCGAGCTCACGCCCGATCGCCGCGAGCGCGCGCTCGTCCAGGTCATGCCCCTGATCGTCCACCAGCCGTCCGCCACGCGCCTGCGCCAGCTGGCGCCCGGCACGGACCATCGCTTCATACGTGCGCGACGGCTCGGCGGTGCGGGCAACGTCGAGGGTGAGCGTGACACCGTCCTCGCGCGGGGTCGCCTGGAATGGCTGGTCGGGGAATTCGGCGGGCCCGGCGCCGATGCCGACCACATGCAACGCCACCTGGATATCCGCCTCGGCGCACGTGCGGTCTAGCTCGCGCGCTCCGTCGAGCGCGGCGCGCATTTCGGGGGCGCGCGCGCTCGCCCCGAGCTGCGCGGCCATCGTCTCCACCATCGAGCGGAATTCGAGGAGCTCGGCGTCGCTCACCACACCCTCGCGGCTGATGAGCTGCAGGGCCGCGCGCAACGAGCGCGCGGTGGGCTGGTCCGTGCCCGCGAGCTGGACGCGGCGCGAGAAGCGTCGCTCGACGGCAAGCCAGCTCTCCCAGATGACGGCGCGCGCCTGGGGGCTGGGCAATTCCACGTCGATGACGTAGTCGATCTTTTCGGCCAGCGCCACGCCGGGCTGCGGCGCCGAGCGTCGCGGCTCCGCTGCAGGCTCGCGGCGCCCGTCGAGCAGCACGTCGGCGTGCGAGGACGCAAACGTCCGCTGCGCCTGGCGCCGCGCAGAGCGTTCCTGGAAACGGTTGTAGACCACTACGGCGACGACAGCGACGCCGCCGATGACTGCAAGACCGAGCTGCAGGTCCGTCAGGCGGCGAGCTCCTCCCGGATGCGCAGCGCTTCGTCGATGTCGACCGCGACGACGCGCGACACGCCGGACTCCGGCATGGTCACGCCGACGAGCTGCTGCGCCATTTCCATGGAGATCTTGTTGTGGCTGATGAACAGGAACTGCGTCTGCGACGACATGCGCTTCACCAGGTCGCAGAAGCGCAGGGTATTGCTGTCGTCGAGCGGCGCGTCGACCTCGTCGAGCAGGCAGAACGGCGCGGGGTTGAGCTGGAACAGCGAAAAAACGAGCGAAATCGCGGTCAGCGCCTTCTCGCCGCCGGACAGCAGATGGATGCTGCTGTTGCGCTTGCCCGGGGGCTGCGCCATTACCTGGACACCGGCATCGAGGATCTCCTCGCCGGTCATGATGAGCTTCGCTTCGCCGCCGCCGAACAACGTCGGGAAAAGCGACCCGAAATGCCGGTTCACGCTCTCGAAAGTCTCGCGCAGGAGCTCCCTCGTCTCGCGGTCGATCTTGCGGATCGCGTCCTCGAGCGTGGTCACCGCCTCCTCGAGGTCGGTGGACTGGGCGTCGAGGAAATCCTTGCGCTCGCGGCTGGTCTTCAGCTCCTCAAGCGCCGCCAGGTTGACGGCACCCAGCTCGCCAATCGCCTGCGTGAGGCGCGTGATCTCTCCCTGCAGGGACGAAGGCCGCGGCGCGTTCTCCGCTTCCGTCCCCAGGCGCGCCTCGTCGGCATTCGCCTCGCGCAGCTGCGTCGCGAACTGCTCGAAATTGATTTGCGCGGCCTGCTCCTTCAGCCGCAGCTCGCCCAGGCGCTCCCGCAAAGGCGCCACGCGCGCTTCGACCTGCAGGCGCGATTCCTCCAGCTCGCGTAGCACCCCGGCCGCGGCTTCGACGGTATCGCGCGCGCTGGCGAGCGACTTCTCGCACTCGATCCTCGCTTCCACCGCCGCATCCAGCGCGGCGCGCACACCGGGAATCGGGTCGTCGGCGAGCTCCTCGGCCAGCCGCGCCGCCTCGATGTCGCCGCGCTCGATTTGCTGGTCGATCACCTTCACCGAGTTGTCGATCTCGGAAATCTTCGATGCGACCTCGCGCTCGCCGAACAGCGCGTCCTGCGCGTCTCGCTCGGCCTGCTGTACCCCACGGCGCTGCTCCGCGAGCGCGGTCTCGGCCGCGACATGCCCGTTTCGGGCGGCTTCCAGCCGCTCTTTTGCGCTCTGAATGTCGGCGGCGAGCCGTTCCACGGCGGCGCGCGATTCAGCCATCGCCTGGACACCGCGCTCGATTTCCCCCGCCGCCTCGGCCATCTCGCCCTCGACCTGTGCGCGCCGCTCGCGGTAGCGCTCCTCCGCCTGCACGAGCTTCAGGTGCTCGATTTGCGCGTCGTGGACCGCCTTCTGGCGCTCCGAGATCCCGCCGCGCGCCTGCTCGAGGGCCGCATTGCGTTCCTCGAACTCGCGGTCGGCTGCTTCTTGGGTCTTTTCCGAGGCAGTCAGCTTTTCCGCGAGCTCGGTGCAGCGGCCCTGCAATCCCTCGATCTCGGCCTGACGCGCGAGCAGCCCCGCGTCTGCGGGGTCGGGCGCATGGAACGTCACGGTGTGGCGGGTGAACTGGTGGCCGTCGCGGTTGACGAGCACCGCGCCCGGCACGAGCGTCTCGCGCATTCGCGCATCCGGTGTGCCTTCCACCGCCATCACGCCCGCGAGCCAATCGGCAAGCGCGCCGGAGACCGCGGGGTCCGAGACGTGGATCTTCGCCATCAGCGGCAGCCCTGTGGCGGGCGCCGTCTGGCCGCGCTGCCCGGGCTCGAAGACGCTGGCCCGTACCGGTGGCTGGTCTCCGAAGAGCGCGCTCAGGAGCGACTCATTGCCCAACTCGAGCGCATGCAAGCGCTCCCTGAGCACGGCTTCCACCGCGGTTTCCCAGCCGTGGTCGATCTTCAGCTTCTGCCAGAACCGCGCCGCGTTCCCGAGGGCGTGGCGCTCGGTCCACTCACGCAGCGGCGCGTTGTCCTCGGCCTGCGCCTGCACCTGCGACAGCGTGGCGAGTTGCGCTTCCGCGGCGGCGTGCTCGCGCTGGGCGGCGCCCAGCGCCTCCGCCGCGGCAGCGCGGCGCTCGTCCAGGCTCGCGCATTGCGCCATCAGTGCCTCGGCCGCCTGCTCTGCCTCGCGCACCGCGCTTTCCAGGGAAGCGATTTTCTCTTCCAAGGCCTGCGACGCGGCTATGTCGGGCTCGGCCAGCGTTTGCAGCTCCGCTTGCAAGCGGTCGCGCCGCTGCTCGTGCGATTGCGCCGTCTTTTCCAGGTGCGCGAGATTCGCCTGCTCGAGCTGCAGGCGGGCCTCTGCCTGCATGACCAGGCCACGCGCTTCGTTGAGGCCGTCTTGCGCGGACCTGAATGTTGCTTCGTTCTGCGGGAGACGGGAGTTCTCCGCATCCAGTTGCTCGCGGGTGGTGACCACCCGCTGCTTCGCGCTTCCCGAACGGGCGGCCCACATGTGCAGCGCCTGCGTCAGCTGCGCGCGCTGCTCACGCCACGCCGTGAGCTGCGCACGCCGCTCCATGTGCTGGTTCTCCAGGCGGCTGCGCGTTTCCTCGACGTGGCGCAGCTCCGACTCGTGCCGCGCCACCTCCGCGTTGGCGGCGTACAGCGCGCCCTGCGCGGCATTGAGCGCGTCTCCCGCGGTGTAGTGGGTGCTGCGCGCCGTCTCGACGCGCGACTCGATGCCGCGCAGCTCGGCGGTCTGCGCCTCCAGCTCATTCGTGATGCGGCCGACTTCCTGCGTATGGCGCTCCCGCTCCGCCGCGGCGTCGCGCCGGCGCAGGAACCACAGGAGGTGCTGTTTCAGCTGCAGGTCGGCCTGGTACTCGTTGTAGCGGCTGGCGACCTGCGCCTGTGCCTCGAGCTTCTCGAGCTGCGCGCCGAGCTCGAGGCGGATGTCGGTGACGCGCGAAAGGTTTTCGCGCGTGTCGGCAAGGCGGTTCTCAGTCTCGCGGCGGCGCTCCTTGTACTTGGAAATA
>DATLDY010000214.1:0-4095 GCA_035525655.1 Burkholderiales bacterium | reverse complement strand
CGCGTATCGCGAAGGCGGCCTGTTCCAGCTCACCATGCATCCGCACATCATCGGCTACCGCTCGCGCATCTGGATCCTGCACGAGCTCATCGACTACATGCGCGGCCACGACCGCGTCTGGTTCGCGACGCATGCGGACATCGCACGCTATGCCAAGGCGAACTGTCGCCTGAATTGAAGGACAACTTCTCCGAATCGCAGCTCGTCCGCAAGCGCGTCGTCCCGACGCGCGGCGGCGTCGTCTCCGCTCAGCACAAGAAGGCGGCCGAGGCCGGCGCCGCGATCCTGCGAGCCGGCGGCGATGCGATCGATGCAGCCGTCGCCACCTCCTTCGCCCTCGGCGTCGTCGAGCCGTGGATGAGCGGTGTCGCCGGCGGCGGCGCGATGGTGCTCTGGCGTGCGAAGGAGCAAAAGGCGTACGTCGTCGATTACGGCATGCGCTCGCCGGCCGCGCTGAATCCCGCCGAGTACCCGATCGTCCCTGGTGTCGCGCCGGACCTCTTCCCGTGGCCGCGCGTGAAGGACGATCGCAACATGCAAGGTGCGAGCGCCGTCGCGGTTCCCGGCGTCGTTGCCGGCATGGCGCTCGCGCACGAGCGCTTCGGCCGCCTGCCGTGGCGCGAGGCTGTCGCCCCCGCGGTGAGCCTTGCGAAGGAAGGCATGCTGCTCGACTGGTACGCCGGCCTTCTCATCGCATCCACGGCGCGGGCGCTATCAGCGGACGCGGACGCGGCGCGCATGTTCCTCGATGAAGGCACATGGGCGCCCCTCGCCGGCTGGACGGCCGTCACCACGCGCCACCTCGACCAGCAGCGCCTGGCGGCCACGCTGGACAACATCGCGCGCGACGGCGCCAAGGCGCTTTATGGCGGCGATGTCGGCGCGGCGCTGGTAAAGGACTTGCGCGACAAGGGCGGCTGCATCGCCCTCTCGGATTTCACTTCCTACCAGCCGCACTTCGCCGATCCGCTCGACGTGCCTTATCACGGCGGCCGTGTCCTCGCCGCGCCCGGCAACACCGGTGGTCCGGCGCTGGTTTCGGCTTTGAAGGAGCTCCCGCAAAGGCCACGCTACGCGGACTATGCAGGCGCGCTCGACAAGGCGTGGCGCAAGCGTCTCTCCGGATCCGGCGAAAGCTGCACGTCGCACTTCAGCGTGGTCGACCGCGAAGGGAATTTCTGCGCGGTGACGCAGACCCTGCTGTCGATGTTCGGCTCGCGCGTCGTCTCGCCCTCTACCGGCATCCTGCTCAACAACGGGCTCATGTGGTTCGACCCCGAGCCGGGCAAGCCGAACTCGCTCGGCCCGGCGAAGCGCTGCCTCGGCAACTACTGCCCGATCATCGGCGAGACGCCGAAGGGCGATCGCTTCGCGCTCGGCGGCGCGGGCGGCCGCAAGATCGTCGGCGCCGTGCTGCAGATCACGTCGTTCCTCATCGACCACGACCTCAGCCTCGACGATGCATTCCATCGCCCACGCATCGACATGAGCGGCGGCGAGCGCGTCGTCGCCGACATCGCGCTGCCGCCGGAAGAGCTGCGCGCGCTGGCAGCCGCCTTCCCCACTGTCACCGCGCGCCGCACCATCTACCCGGACGCCTTCGCCCGCCCCTCGGCCGTCCTGCGCTCCGGCGACATGAACATGGGCTGCACCGAAGTCATGTCGCCCTGGGCGGATACCGTGACTGATAATTCCGTACCCGGTACGTAATTATTTTGAAAGCCGCCATGGCCAAGATCCTCCTAGCACTGCTCCTCGTCGCGTTCAACGCGGCAGCCCAGTTCCCGACGAAGCCGATCCGCATGGTGATCCACTTCCCGGCGGGCGGCTCGACGGATCTCGTGGCGCGCGTGCTCGCGCAGGCGATGACCGAATCGCTCGGCCAGCCGGTGGTGGTGGAGAACAAGCTCGGCGCGGATGGGGCGATTGCCGCGGCGCAGGTGATCCAGTCGACGCCGGACGGGCACACGATCTTCCTCGCGACGAACACGCCGATGATGCAGGTGCCGCTCCTGCAGAAGACGGCGCCGTACGATCCTGTGACGGCGTTCACGCCGATCAGCCTCGTCGGCCGCTACACGTTCGTGCTGGTGACGACGCCGACGCTGCCGACGAAGAACATGGCGGAGTTCATCGCCTATGCGCGCGCCAATCCCGGCAAGATCAACTTCGCCACTTACAGCGGCGCGAGCCAGCTCGCTTATGCGCAGATCGTGAAGACGGCGAACGTCGACATGCTGCGCGTGCCGTACAAGGGCGAGGCGCCCTCGGTGACCGACATCCTCGGCGGCAGCATCCACGCGGTGTTCGCCACGCCGACGAGCACGCTCTCGCACATCAAGGAAGGCCGCCTGCGCGCCTATGCGGTCACGACGCCGACGCGCAGCCCGCTGCTGCCCGAGGTGCCCACGACGGTCGAAGCGGGCCTGCCGCCGATCAGCGTGGAATTCTTCGCCGCGCTGTTCGGGCCGGCGAAGATGCCGCCGGAGATCGCATCGCGCCTGTCCCGGGAGCTGAACGTCATCCTCGCCCGAGCGCAGATCCGCGAGCAGATCGACAAGCAGGGCTTCGCGCTCGCCGGCTCGACGCCGGAGGAGCTCGGGGTGTTCGTGAAGCAGCAGCTCGGCGCCTGGAAGCGCGGCTTCGACGACGCCGGCATCAAGCCGGAATAATCGGGGTCAGAGCCCGATTCTTAATCGGGCTCTGACCCCGATTAAAAAGATGCGATTAAAGGGATGAAGCGGAGAAGGTGTCGCAGGACTTCGCGCTGCCGGAGTCCAGGCCCCGCTTGAACCAGCGCATGCGCTGCTCGGACGAGCCATGCGTGAAGGAGTCCGGGACGACGCGCCCCTGGGTCTGCTGCTGCAGCCGATCGTCGCCGATCGCGTTGGCGGCGTTCAGCGCCTCCTCGACGTCGCCGGGGCTGAGCTGCTTCATCGTGCCGGCGAAGTGTCCCCAGATGCCGGCGTAGCAGTCGGCCTGCAGCTCCATGCGCACCGAGGTGCGGTTGAATTCCTGCTTGCCGCGCGCCTGCGCGGCCTCGAGCCGCTTGAAGCTGCCGGTGAGCTTTTGCACGTGGTGCCCGACCTCGTGCGCGATGACATAGGCCTGCGCGAAGTCCCCCGGCGCCTTGAAGCGCGTCTGCAGGTCGCGGTAGAAAGCGAGGTCGATGTAGAGCTTCTCGTCGTTGGGACAATAGAACGGGCCCATCGCCGCCTGGCCCATGCCGCAGGCGGAACGGACCTGGCCGTCGTACAGGACGAGGGTCGGCGCGCGGTACTGGCTGCCCGACTGCTGGAATACGCGGCTCCAGACGTCCTCGGTGCTGCCGAGCACCTTGGAGACGAACTGGCCCATCTGGTCGTTGGGCGTGCCGCGCTGCACCTCGCGCGATTCCTGCCGGGTCGAATTCGACACCTGCTGGCCGACCTGGATGGCGCTACCGGGGTCGAGGCCGAGAAAGTACGCCACCACGGCGACGACGATGCCGCCGATACCCAGGCCGCCGCCGACCATGCCCATGCCGCGCCGGTCTTCGACGTTCCCGCTAGCCCGCTGGTTTCCGAGATCCATGGCCGCCCAAGTGCAAGTCCCATACCCGAACGGGCATGCGGTTTGCACGCTAGTTTATTCCCTACACATGCCGGAGCACGCCATGCGCGCCTTCCTTTTAGCCCTTGCAGTGATCAGCGCCCCCGTCCTCGCCCAGAAGATGGACAACAACGACGCCGCCGCGATGAAGCAGCTCGCGCAGTCGAACCTGAACGAGATCGCCGCCGGCAAGATCGCCGTGTCGAAGGCCCAGAGCCCCCAGGTGAAGAGCTTCGGGCAGCAGATGGTCGATGACCACACGCGGATGCTCGAGGACCTGCGCACGCTCGCCAAGGCGAAGGGCGTGGCGCTGCCGGAGAGCGCGAGCGCGAAGGACATGGCGCAGGGCAAGATGCTCGAGCGCAAGTCGGGCGCCGACTTCGACCGCGAGTTCATGCAGCACATGGTGAAGGACCACGAGGCGGCCCTGAAGGACAGCGAAGCGCTGTCGACCAAGGCCAAGGACGCGGACTTCCGCTCCGCGGTGCAGAAGGCGCACGGCAA
>DATLDY010000202.1:0-8663 GCA_035525655.1 Burkholderiales bacterium | reverse complement strand
GGTCTCGGCGGCGAGCATGGCGTCGATGCGCGCCTTGTCGCGCTGCGCGGTCCAGTTCGTCGCCTTCATCTCCGCCATGCGCCGCTGCGCCGCATTTCTGTCCATCCTGTTCTTCAGCAGCGGCAGCAGCGCAGTCAGCGTCTGCTTCACATCCGCCTGCACCGCCACGTCGGTCCGGTAGTTCTTGCCGAGCTCATGCTCGCGCTCTGAGATATGGATGACGGGCAGCCCATCGGGGAGCGGCTCGACCGGGCTGTACACCGACATGCGCAGGAGATCGGCCCCGAGCACTAGCAGCAAGTCGTAGGGCTCGAGCGTCGAGCGCACCTGCTTCTGCTGGCGCGTGAGCGTGCCCATGAAGGCCGGATGCTCGCTCGGGAACTGGGCGGAGTAGGGGATCGAAGAGGCGAACACCGCGGCGCCGAGCACCTCCGCGAGCTCGCCGGCTTCGGCGAATGCATCGCGAGTGGAGAGCTCCTGCCCGGCAAGGATCGCCGGCCGCTTGGCACGCGCCAGCATCTCGACCACCGTGTTCAGCGTCGCATCGGTCGGCCGCGACGCCGCGTCCACGCGCACCGCGCGCCCCATGTCCATCTCGAGCTTCTCGTCGAGCACATCGCCCGGCAGGCTGAGGAACACCGGGCCGGTCGGTGGCGTGAGCGCGATCTTCGCGGCGCGATGGATGATGCGCGGCAGGTCCGCGGCGCGGGTGACCTCGACTGCCCACTTCACCAGCGGCTGCGCGACCGGCACCAGCGGCTCGTACAGCATCGGCTCGAGCAGGCCGTGGCCTTGCTCCTGCTGGCCGGCGGTGAGGATCACCGGCGAGCCCGAGAACTTGGCGTTGTACAAGGCGCCCATCGCATTGCCGAGGCCCGGCATGACGTGCACGTTCGCGGCGGTGAGGCGGCCCGAGGCGCGACAGTAGCCGTCGGCCATCGCCATCACGATCGCTTCCTGCAGGCCGAGGATGAACTTCAGCTGCGGGAAGTCCGGCACGACTTCCATGATCGGCAGCTCGGTGGTGCCGGGGTTGCCGAAGAGGTGGGTGACGCCTTCGTCTACCAGAAGCTGAAGGAACGCTGCGCGGCCAGTGGTGGAGGTCATCGCGCGCTAGCGTAACCGAACCTTGGGGGCGCGATGGTACGCTCTCTTGAAATTCTGCCGGGAGCACCATGAACGTCGCCATCCTCGACGACTACCACGACACCGTCCGCACGCTCGAAGTCTTCAAGAAGCTCGCCGCGCACAACGTCAAGGTGTGGACCGACCACGTGCAGGACACCGACGGGCTCGCCGGGCGCCTGAAGGACGTCGAGGCGCTGGTGCTGATCCGCGAGCGCACCAAGATCCTCGCGCCGCTCCTCGAGCGCCTGCCGAAGCTGAAGCTCATCAGCCAGCGCAGCGTCTATCCGCACATCGACGTCGCCGCGTGCACCAAGAAGGGCGTGGTGGTCTGCTCCAACATGCACGCCGGCACACCGTCATATCCGACGGCGGAGATGACGTGGGCGCTGATCCTTGCGGCGGCGCGCGATCTGCCGCAGCAGGTCGCTGCCCTCAAAGCCGGCACGTGGCAGATTGGCGTCGGCACCACGGTGCGCGGCAAGACGCTCGGCATCTTCGGCTATGGACGCATCGGCGCCGAGGTGGCGAAGGTGGGCAAGGCGTTCGGCATGAAGGTGGTGATCTGGGCGCGCGAGGACACGCGCAAGAAGGCGGCCGCGGATGGCTATGCTGTGGCGGCAAGCAAGGCGGAGTTCTTCGCGCAATGCGATGTGCTCTCGCTGCACATGCGCCTGGTCGATGCGACGCGCGGCATCGTCAAGGCCGAGGACTTCGCGCAGATGAAGCCGACGGCGGTCTTCGTGAACACCAGCCGCGCGCCGCTGGTCCAGCGCGGGGCCCTGGAGGAAGCGCTAAGGCGCGGCCGGCCCGGGAAGGCAGCCGTCGACGTCTATGACGAGGAGCCGGTAGTGGGCGGCAAGCATGCGCTCCTCGCGATGAGCAACGTTATCTGCACCCCGCACCTGGGCTACGTCACGCGCGACGAGTACGAGCTGCAGTTCTCCGACATCTTCGACCAGATCAACGCTTTCGCCGCCGGGAAGCCGCTGAACGTGGTGAACCCGGATGTTTTGAAGCCGCATTGAGCAGCGCCTCGGCCGCGGCGCGCGCGGCCTTTGCGACCGACGGGTCCTCGCGCACGAGGGCAGTGACGAGCGCGCCTTCGACCAGCAACTGCAGCTGGAGCGCCAGCCCTTCGGGATCGGGCACGCCCATGCGCTCGAGCAGCGCGCGATACCACGCCAGGCGCTGGTCCTTGAACTGCACCGCGATCCCCGTGGCGGGGTGCTTGCGGTCACCGAGCTCGGTAACGGCGTTCACGTAAGGGCAGCCGCGAAAGCCGCCGTCGGCGAACATCGCCTCGAGGCGATCGAAGTAGCCGAGGATCTGCTCGCGCGCCGGCGCGTCCGAGGGCGGCACCAGCTTGAAGCGCGACGTGAGGTACGCGGCGATCAGCTTGTCTTTCGTCGGGTAGTAGTTATAGAGCGTGCGCTTGCTGACCCCCGCCTCCGCGGCGACGGTGTCCACGCCGACCGCGCGGATGCCCTGGTGATAGAAAAGCTTGTTCGCGGCGGCGAGGATGCGCGCTTCCGGGTCCGGCGGCTTATGCACAGGTCGGTTTACTTTTCAGCTTGACAGCACTGTACCCCAGCCTAGAAGATAAGTACACCGACCTGTTTACCTGCATCTACTCCACAGGACTATGACCGCCAATCGCCGCTCCATGCTCGTCCTCATCCTCCTGTCGGGGGTGATCATCTCCCTCTGCATGGGCCTGCGCCAGAGCCTGGGCCTCTTCATGCGGCCGATGGCGCTCGATATCGGCGTCTCGGCTGCCGCCTTCGGCTTCTCGATCGCCCTGCAGAGCATCGTCCAGGGGCTGGCACAGCCTTTCATCGGCGCGCTCGCCGACCGGCATGGGCCGCGTCCGGTGCTGATTGTGACGGCGCTCATCTACGTGGCGGGACTGCTGCTGATGCTGGTCGCCACGTCCTTTACCGGCGCGCTCGAGATCGCCGGCTTCCTGATCGGCATCGGCACCGCGGGCACTGGCTTCGGCGTGCTGATCGGGACTGTCTCGCGCGCGACACCGGTGGAGAAGCGCAGCCAGACGGTGGGCCTGGTCGCTGCCGCCGGCTCGCTCGGCACGATGATCCTCGCCCCGCTGGGGCAGTGGCTGATCGACGGCTTCGGCTGGCGCGCGGCGATGATCGGGTTCGCCGCCATCGCCGGCTCGATCGTGCTGCTCGCGCTGCCGATCCGCGAGCAGCCGGCCGCGGGAAACGCGAGAAACACCAACCAGAAGCTCGGCGATGCGCTGCGCGAAGCCACTACGCACCGGGGCTACATTTTCATGACGCTCGCATTTTTCGCCTGCGGCTTCCAGCTCGTGTTCCTCACCACGCACCTCCCGGCGTACCTGCAGCTTTGCGGCATCGCGCCCGGCGTGGCGGCGAGCGCCCTCGGGCTCATCGGCCTGTTCAACGCGATCGGCACGTACATCTTCGGCCTGCTCGGTGCGCGCTACAGCCAGAAGCGCCTGCTCGCGCTGATCTATCTGCTGCGGACCCTGTTCATCGCGGTTTTCCTGCTGGTGCCGATCAGCGCGGCGACCACGCTGGTATTCGCCGCGGCGATGGGCTTTCTCTGGCTCGGCGTGGCGCCGCTGGTGAACGGCATCATCGCGCGCATCTTCGGCCTGACGCACTTCAACACGCTCTTCGGCATCGTGTTCCTCTCCCACCAGGTCGGCTCGTTCTTCGGCGCCTGGATGGGCGGCCTGGTGTTCGACCGCTGGGGAAACTACAACTTCGCCTGGGGCGCGCTGATCGTGATCGGCGTCGCCGCCTTCCTGCTGCAGTGGCTGATGGACGAGAGCCCGCCTCGCGTGCGCCAAGGGATGGGGGGAACTGCGCCGGCCGCCGCATAATGGGCTGATGCGCACGCTCCTCGCCGTCCTTCTCCTGGTCGCGGCCGACGCAGGGTCGCAACCGTATCCCTCCCGTCCGATCCGCTTCGTCGTGCCGTTCCCGCCGGGCGGCGGCATGGACATCGTGGCGCGCGCCGTCGGCGAGAAACTCTCGCCGCGCCTCGGACAGCCGATCGTCATCGACAACAAGCCCGGTGCCGGCACCACCATCGGCACCGACGCCGTCGCGAAGAGCGCGCCCGATGGCTACACGTTCCTGGTGAGCGGCATCGCGAGCCAGGCCATCGTGCATTACATGCATCCCAAGCGCACGTTCGACATGCAGCGCGACTTCGCGCCGGTGGCACGCATTGCCGACGGCACGATCGCTTTCGTGGTGCCGCAATCATCTAAGGCGAACTCGGTGCAGGACTTCGTCGCCCTCGCCAAGGCGAATCCCGGACGGCTCACGTTCGCCTCATCCGGCGTCGGCGGCATCATTCATCTCACCGGCGAGATGTTCAAGCAGGCGGCCGGCATCGACCTCACGCACGTGCCGTACAAGGGCACGACGCAGATCCTGCCGGATCTCCTCGACGGCCGCGTCGATCTCGCGCTCGACAGCCTGCCGGCGTACCTGCCGCACATCCAGAGCGGCAAGGTGCGCGTCTTCGCGGTGGCTTCGCGCACGCGCTCGGCGCTGCTGCCCGAGCTGCCGACGATGGCGGAGGCCGGCGTGCCGGGCGTCGTCTCGGCAACCGACTACGCGCTATTCGCCCCGGCCGGCACGCGCCGCGACGTCGTCATGCGGCTCTACCGTGAGACGACAGCGGTGCTCGAGATGCCGGACTTGCGCGCCAAGCTCGCCGCGCAAAGCATCGAGGTGCGCGGCGGCACGCCGGAGGCGCTGCAGGCGGAGCTCGCCGACGAGCTGGCCAAATGGGGCCGCGTGATCAGCGCGGCGAATATCAAGTCGGAGTAGTTAAGCCACGCCTTCGACCAGGCGCATGTCGCGCTCCGCGCCATCGCCGAGGGCCTTGAGCGCTTCCGCGTATTCGGCCGAGTCGTGCGCGGCCTTCGCCTTCTGCACGCTGTCGAACTCGACGATCACCACGCGCTCGCGGATTCCCTTCTCGTAAATCTCGGCGGGCATGCCACGCACGATGAATTTCCCGCCCAGCTTCGGGATGGCGACGCCGGCGATCTTGGCGTAGGCGCCCCATTTCTCGGGGTTGTTGATCTTGCGATACGTGACGACGAGATAGCCTTTGGCCATGTATGTCTCCTTTATTTCGTGGGCTCAGTCCAGCTTTCCGACCATGCGAGGCAGCAGCTCGACGACGGCTTGCCGGAGCGCTCCTGCGGAAACACTTTCGCGCTCGAGGCTTCGCCGTTGACCGAGAGCTGCGCGCTCTTCGCGGGAATGAATGTGCTGTAGACGCCGATCGGCCGGTTCATCGCGCCCGGCGGCATCGTCAGGATGAAGGGCTTCATGAGATCCCACCACGACAGCACGATCTCGTCCTCGCTCGTCGTGACGCGCTCCTCGATGGTGGCGAGCGAGTGTCCGGTGCGGGTGAACTGCGCGTCGATGACCGGAAGCGCCTCGTCGGCGAACGGCTTGTGCAGCAGCGTCTCGATCTTGCGCTGCAGGAAACGCACGAGCCCCGCGTTGTCGGCGAACACCACCGGACGATCGCCGGTGAGCGGCGACTCGACGAACATCACGTGTCCCTGGCCCGCGGGCGACCACAGCACTCGCCAATGGCTCACGCGATCCGCGATCGTCTTGCCGCCATCGTTGGATAGGCGGATGAAGGAGTTCTCTCCCGTCATCACTACGTCGTGCGGGTCGACCATTTGCGGTTCGGCCATGGCTCCCTCCTTTTGAATTCGGGCTCAGTCCCCGAATTCGGTAGGATAGGTCAATGCGCTCCGTTATCGCCGGCTTGTTTCTCTGCGTCGTCAGCGCCGCGTGCTGGTCGCAGCCTTATCCCGCCAGGCCGGTGCGCATGGTGGTGGGATTCGCGCCCGGCGGCGGCACGGACATCATTGCGCGGCTGGTGGCGCACAAGCTGGGCGAGCGCTGGAAGCAGGCCGTCGTGGTTGAGAATCGGCTGGGGGCTTCCGGGAATATCGGCGCCGAGCTGGTCGCGAAGAGCGGGCCCGACGGCTACACGCTGCTCCTCGCCTTTTCGTCGCACGCGAGCAACGCGGCGCTTTCCAGACTCTCCTTCGACATCAACAAGGACTTCAGCGCCATCACGCTCGTCGCCTCGGGCCCGGCGGTGGTGATCGCGCATCCGGCGGTACCCGGGAAGACGCTCGCCGGGATGATCGCGTACGCCAAGGCGAACCCGGGCGCGATCAAGTACGGCTCGTCGGGGGTCGGCACGCCGGTGCATCTCGCGGGCGAGCTCATGCAGCAGCTCACCGGCGCGCAGATGGTGCACGTGCCTTACAAGGGCATCGCGCCGGCGATGACGGCCATCCTCGCCGGCGACATCCAGATCAGCTTCGCAACACCGCTTTCGGCATTGCAGTACCTGAAGAGCGGGCGCCTCATCGGCCTGGCCGTCGCGGCCCCGGCGCGCTTTCCGACCCTGCCGGACGTGCCGACGGCCGCCGAGGCGGGGTTGCCCGGCTACGACGTCGACTTCTGGTACGGGCTCCTCGGGCCGGCGGGGATGCCGGCGGCCCTCGTCGATCGGATCCAGAAGGACGTCGCCGCGGTCCTGACCAGCCCCGACGCTAAGGAGGGCCTGCTCGCCCAGGGATGCATCGCTGTAGCCAGCCCGCCCCAAGTCCTGAACGAGCTCATCGGCCGGGATTATGAAAAATGGGCGAAGGTGGTGAAAACGGGTGGGGTGAAGGTGGAATAAGCGGCCCCGCTTTTGCTACAAGGTGGTCCCCCTCCAACCCTAGGAGTTCCGATGTCCCGTCTCATCGCAGCACTGATTGCCGCCGCCTTCGCCTTTACCGCGGTCCCGGCCTTCGCCCAGACCACGACCGAAAAGGCCGGCGACTCCGCTCAGCGCGCCGAGAAGAAAGCCGAGCGCTCGGCGAAGAAGGCCAAGAAGAAGGTCGCCAAGGCGGAGCGCAAAGCAGAGCGCAAGGCCGAGCGCGAAGCCGGCCGCGCCCAAGGCCGCGTGGAGCAGAAGAAGGCCGACTCCAAGTAAGCCTGATTCGGGGTCAGGGCACTAATTAATCGGGCTCTGACCCCGATTTGTTTCAGTCGTCCTTCTTGCGGGCGGCGTTTTTCAGGTCGCCCACACCCTTCTGCACCTTGCCCTCGGCGCGGGTGGCCATGCCCTTGGCCTGCTCCGAGCGGTTTCCGGTCACCTTGCCGACCTTCTGTCGCACCTTGCCGGCCATGTCCTTCAGGTGGCCCTTGGCCTGATCCTTGTTCATCGTGTCGGTCCTATTTAATAACGGTTACGGTCGAGTCCAGCGGACGGATCGTGCGGTCGGGCAGGAGCTCGACGCGCATGCCGCTGCGGAAGTCGTTGCTGTCCGTATCCAGGTACTGGGTTGCGCCGTTGTCCATGCGCACCATCAGCCGGTTGAACGGATAGCCGGCGCGTACCGGAGCCGTTGTCGAGCCGGCGGCCGAGCTGGTCGAATAGGACGGCGAGGCGGTGATCTTGGCGATCGTGCCAGGGCCGGTCTGGAAGGCGATCGGCTGCGGAGCGATCGCGCTGCTGGTGAAGGTGTTGGCAGGCCGGTCCGGCTCGTACACGACGCAGGCACTGAGGCTGGCCAAGGCCAGGGCTGAAAGCGGAATTGCGAGTTTGTTCATCGGGACCTCCGGTGTGATTAGCCGAAGGTACGAAGCAATCCACGTTCCTGAATCAGAACTCCTTACCGAGCTTCCGATCCAGCGAGTACCGCCCGCCGCCGCCGATGACGAACGCGCAGCACACGACGAGCAGGATCGCCGCGAATTCCGTGCCGCGCGAGGTCCAGAACCAGCCGTTGGGCATCTGGATGGCGAACACGATGACGCCGAGCTCCACGGCCATCATGAAGGCGATCGGGCGCGTCAGCAGGCCGGCGGCGAGCATAAGCATGCCGACGAGCTCCAGCAGCGCCACTACCCACGCCCAGAAGAGCGGCGGGTAAAAACCGGTCTTCAGCACGTTGCCGGCGGCGATCCGGGTCGCGCCGTCGTTGAACACCTTCTCCCAGCCGCTCGGCAGGATGAGAAGCGCAAACCAGATGCGCGCGAAGGCGTAGGCGAACGGGACGAGGAGCTCGTCGAAGCGCTGGATCAGCCAGGTCCCGACCGCGTGCCGGCCCGCGCCGCCGACGAATACCGCGAGCAGCATGCCGAGGAGGAAGGTGTGGTACTGCACGCCGCCGCGCGTCCACAGCCAGCCCTTCGCCATGTTCGCCACGATGACCATCAGCACGTCGACGATGAGGAGCAGCGCCATCGGCCGCACCAGGATGCCGAGCAGGATGAGCAGGCCGCCGATGATCTCCAGGCCGCCGATCAGGTTGGCGAGCAAGCCGCTCGCGCCGCCGAGGAACAGCTTCTGGATGCCGTGCGGCACGAAGATCGCGCCGGTCGCGGCGCGGATCAGCGTATAGCCGTAAGGCTCGAGCGGCCGGTAAAGGCGCGCAAAGGCGGGAACGATCGGTGCGGCACGCGGTGCGACGACGCTCGACATGCTTCCTCCCCCGG
>DATLDY010000192.1:0-3720 GCA_035525655.1 Burkholderiales bacterium | reverse complement strand
ATAGGACCCGCCAAAACGGGATCGGGAGACACCATGCGCGGGATACTCGCAGTCAGTCTGATGGGCTTTGTCGTCGCCGCCTTTGCAGCCGATGTCGGCGAGATCAAGGTGGTTCGCGGCGCGGCTCACATCGAGCGCGGTACCGAGCGCCTCGCGGTGCGCGCCGGCATGCCGGTGCAGCAAGCCGACAAGGTCGTCACCGGCGCCGACGGCACCGTCGGCATCACCTTCGCGGACAACAGCCTCCTCTCCATCGGTCCGGACAGCGCGCTCGCGATCGATCGCTTCGTGTTCGACTCCACCACGCACGCCGGCCAGTTCGACAGCACGCTTTCCAAAGGTACCCTCGCCGTGATCTCGGGCAAGATGGTCAAGCAATCGCCCGAGGCGATGCGCGTGCGCACGCCGTCTTCGATCATGGGTGTGCGCGGCACCGAGTTCGTGGTCAAGGTCGACGACCCTAAAAAATAGTCGTGGCAGTCCTCGCGCTAGCCGCGGTCGTCGCGCTGGTGGTGCTGCTGGCGCCCGCCAAGCCACCGAACGAGACCATCGTCGTGCTGCCCAGTGCGGATGGCCACGTGGGTACGGTAGTCGTGCAGCGCGGGGATACCCGGCAAGTGCTCGACCGCGCCTATGCCGCGAGCCGCAGCGGCCAGGCCGAAGTGGCGCAGCTTTCCGCCGCCGATGTGAGCCGGAGCTTCGGTTCGGCCTTGCAGTCGCTGCCGCCGCGGCCGGCGACCTTCCTGCTCCACTTCGTCATCGGGACCGATGAGCTCACCGACGAGTCGAAGGCCGAACTCGACAAGGTGCTGGGCGCCCTGCGGGAACGGCCGGTGCCGGACGTGCTGGTCGTGGGGCATACCGACACGATGGGGGACCGGCCCAACAACGACCGCCTCTCCGCGCAGCGCGCGGAGCGCGTGAAGGGTTTTCTCGTCGATATCGGCATCGCCGCCGATCGCATCCGCACCGCGGGGCGCGGCCAGCGCGAGCTCCTCGTCCCGACCGCGGACGGCATCGACGAGCCGCGCAACCGGCGCGTCGAGATCATAGTCCGCTAGGACGTTCCCCAGCGCACGCAGAGCAGGGTGAGATCGTCGGACTGCTCCGCGCTTGCGGCGAAGCGCCGTACATCGTCGCGCACTGTCTGCACGATCGCCCGCGGCGTATCGATCCCCTTCACCTTCTCGAGCAGCCGCACCGAGCCATACAGCTCACCGCGCTCGTTCATGGCTTCGGTCACGCCGTCGGTCACGACGCAAAACCAGCCGCCTCTGCTTAGCTTCAGGATCGCGCTGGTGTACGCGTAGCCCTCGATCACGCAGAGCGGCGGGCCGCCCGACTGCATGACCCGCTGCGGCGTCTCGCCGATCACGGAGGCGACCGGCGGCTCATGGCCGGCGTTGCAGTACACGAGCTCGCCGCTGCGCGCATCGAGCACGCCGGCGAGCGCCGTGACGAAGAGCGACTCGCGGTTGTCGCGGCTGATCTCCGCATTGGCGCGCGCCAGGATCGCGGCGGGGTCGCCGGCATCGCGCAAGGCGATGCTCTTCACGAGGGACTTGGAAAGCGCCATGAAGAGGCTCGCGCCGAGGCCTTTGCCCGAAACATCGCCAACGAGGAAGAAAAGCCGGTGCTCGTCGAGCATGAAGCAGTCGTAGAAGTCGCCGCCGACCGTCCGCGCGGGCTCGAGGAGCGCCTCGAGCTCAAAGCGCTTCTCGCGCGCGAAGATCTCGCGCGGCGCCGGCAGGAGGCCCATCTGGATGCGCTGCGCCGCCTCGAGCTCGCCGGCGACGCGTGCCTGCGCCTCGCGCAGAAGTCGACGCTGGCGATCGGCCTCCGCGTACGTCCCCGCCAGGAGAGCGGCGAACGTGGCGGCGACGCCGAGCACCGGCGCGGCGACGTTGACGAGGTAGCCCATGCGAAACGCAAGGAGGCCCACCACGGCCAGCACCACGGTCGCGGCCACGACGAGGGCGCACGAGCCGAGCGGGCGCAGCACCGGCACGGCCAGCACGAGAACCAGCCCGGCGATTGCAAGCAACGCAGCTTCGAGCCACGACGCGCGGCTGGGGCGGCGAAGGAAGCTGCCATCGAACATCTGCTCGAGGAGCTGAGCGTGGATCTCGACGCCGGGAATCCGCTCGCCCAGGGGCGTGAGCTGGAAGTCGAGCAGGCCCAGCCCGGTGACGCCGACCAGCACCAGCTTGTCCTTGAGCACGTCAGCCGGCACGGCGCGCGCAAGGACATCCTGCGCCGAGACGAAGCGCTCCGCATCGCTCAGGCCGAAATACACGTAAGCCGATCCATCGGACTGCAGCGGCACCACGAGATCCCCGATGGCGAGCTCCACCCGCTCGCCGCCGCGGTCGGTGACGCGAAGAAACGGCGCATTCGTCGCGACACGCAGCATGTCGACCGACAAGGCCGGCACGATCACCTGCCCGATGTGCGCGAGGAGCGGCACGCGCCGCACCACGCCCTTGGCGTCCGAGCTGAGAAGGCCGCGTCCGGCCGCTGCGCGATTGATCTCCGGACGGCTTTGCAGGTGGCCGTCGTAGCGCCGCAACGGCACGTCGCGCCCGCTCGCCACGCGCGTCGGGACCGCCTGCGGCGGAAACGGGTAGCGACGGTCGCGGTATTCGAGGCCGGCGATGCCAAGCACCACGTCCTTTCCCTGGATCGCCTTGGCGAGGATGCCGTCGCTCGTCGCGGAGGAGCGATCGGGCTCCACGAACAGGATATCGACCCCGATCGCCGCCGGACGGTTGGCGCCGATCGCCTCGATCAGCTCTGCGACCACGCTGCGCGGCCAGGGCCATTGCCCGCGCGCATCGAGCGTGCGCTCGTCGATCTCGACGATCACGGCCGGCGCCGTGCGCCGCTCGCGCGGCATGAGGCGCTGGTAATTGTCGAACAGGGTGTCGCGGATCGCGCCCAGCGGAGCCGGCTCGAGGCCGACCAGGATGCAGGACGCGACGAGCAGGCCGGCGCCGAGCACGCGCGGGCCGGCGCCGAATTTCAGAGATCGATCTCCAGCCCGTCGTGGGCCGCAGAGACCACGAGGCGCTTGGCGCCTTCGCGCGTCAGCTCCTCGAGGCGCCGCGCATCGCGCAGGGCGGTATGGATCGCCGCATCATTGTTGGCCGGCTCGTGATGGAAGAGCACCAGGTGCTTGGCGCCGGCCATCTGGCAGAGCTCGACCCCGACCACGTTGCTCGAATGCCCCCAGTCCTCCTTCACCGAGACTGCCTCGGCGAGCGAATACATCGCATCGAAGATCACCAGGTCGGCATCGCGGAAGAGATTGACGAAGCGCTCCGTCTGCGTGCGGTCCTCGAGCTTGTGCTCGGAGTCGGTCGTATAGACGACGCTGCGCCCGCCGTGCTCGAAGCGGTAGCCGTAGGAATCTCCCGAATGGTGCTGCAGCTGCGGCATGACGCGGATGCCACTGACTTCCACGGTCTTCTCCGGCTGCAGCTTCACGAACTCGATGCTCGCGCCGAGCTGCTCGAAGGTGACCGGAAAGCACGGCGGAGACTGCTGCAGGCGGAACGCCTGCTCGAGGAGGGCGTGGCAGCCGTGGATGCGAATGCGCATGCCGGGCACATAGGCCGGCCCGAAGAACGGGAAGCCCATGATGTGATCCCAGTGCATGTGCGACATGAAAATGTTCACCGTCGCGCGCTGGCCGCCCTGGCGCGCGAGGATGTGCTCGCC
>DATLDY010000188.1:0-4879 GCA_035525655.1 Burkholderiales bacterium | reverse complement strand
CGTCTCGTACCTGCTGATCGGCTTCTGGTACACGCGGCCGAGCGCGATCTTCGCGAACATGAAGGCGTTCCTCGTGAACCGCGTGGGCGACTTCGGCTTCGTGCTGGGCATCGCCGCCGTCGTGTATTTCACGAACTCGCTCGACTACAAGGATGCGTTCGCCGCCGCGCCGACCATTGCGCAGCAGACGTTCCATCTGACGCATACCTGGTCGGTCTCGGCCATCACGCTCGCGTGCATCGGCCTGTTCATCGGCGCAATGGGCAAGAGCGCGCAGTTCCCGCTCCACGTATGGCTGCCGGACTCGATGGAAGGCCCGACGCCGATCTCGGCGCTGATCCATGCCGCCACGATGGTGACCGCGGGCATCTTCATGGTGGCGCGCATGTCGCCGTTGTTCGAATTGAGCGAGACCGCCCGATCGGTGGTGCTGGTCATCGGCGCCATCACCGCGCTCTTCATGGCGCTGATCGCGGTAACGCAGTACGACATCAAGCGCGTGGTGGCGTATTCGACGCTCTCGCAGCTCGGCTACATGACCGCCGCGCTCGGCGCATCGGCGTACTCGGCGGCGATGTTCCACCTCATGACGCACGCCTTCTTCAAGGCGGTGCTGTTCCTCGCGGCGGGCTCGGTGATCATCGCCATGCACCACGAGCAGGACATGCGCCGCATGGGCGGCCTGCGCAAGTACATGCCGGTCACCTACTGGACGCTCCTCATCGGCGCGATCTCGTCCGCCGGCATCCCCGGCTTCGCCGGCTTCTTCTCGAAGGACGCGATCATCGCCGGCGTGCACGCCTCCAGCACGCCGGGCCATCTTTTCGCCTACGTCTGCGTGCTCACCACCGTTTTCGTCACGGCCACGTATACGTTCCGCATGGTGTTCATGGCGTTCCACGGCAAGCCGCAGTACGACGAGCGCCACGCGCCCCATGAGTCGCCGGCAGTCGTCACGGCGCCGCTCGTGCTCCTCGCCATTCCGTCGGTGGCCGCCGGCTGGGTCATCGGGCCGGTAGTGTTCGGCGATTATTTCGCGGGGATCCTGCCGAAGAGCGAGGAAGAGTTCCATGGCCTGGGCGCATTCATGGCGCACGGTTTCGTGACGCTGCCGTTCTGGTTCGCGGTGGCTGGCATCGTCACGGCGTGGTGGGTCTACCTCAAGCGGCCGCACCTGCCCAAGCGCATCGCGATGGAGCTCGGCCCGCTCTATGCGCTCGTCGAGCGCAAATACGGCTTCGACGAGCTCTATGCCTGGCTGGTGGCGGGTGGGGCGAGGGGCCTCGGCCGCACCTTCTGGCGCAGCGGCGACCAGGCGGTGATCGACGGGGTGATGGTGAACGGCTCGGCGCGCGTCGTCGGCTGGTTCTCGGGCGTCATCCGGCTGGTGCAGACGGGGCTGCTGAACCAGTACGCGGTGGCGATGCTCTTCGGCGTGATGATCCTCGCGTTCTGGTTCCTGCGGAAGTGAATCTCTCGCTCGCCATCTGGATTCCCATCGTCGCCGGCGTGGCGGTGCTCGCGCTGGGCGATCGCAACGCGCTCACGCGCCCGGTCGCGCTCGTCGGCGCCCTGATCGGCTTCGTGGTAACGATCCCGCTCTACACCGGCTTCGATCCGGCGACGAGCGCGATGCAGTTCGTCGAGCTGCGCCCGTGGATCGCCCGCTTCAACATCAACTATCACCTCGGCGTCGACGGCATCTCGCTCCTCTTCGTCCTCCTGAACAGCTTCATCACCATCCTCGTGGTGATCGCCGGCTGGAACGTCATCGAGAACAAGCTCGCGCAGTACTACGCGGCCTTCCTCATCATGTCCGGTCTCCTGAACGGCGTGTTCGCCGCGCTCGATGCGGTGCTGTTCTACGTCTTCTTCGAGGGCACGCTGATCCCGATGTTCATCATCATCGGCATCTGGGGCGGCCCCAATCGCGTGTACGCCGCGGTCAAGTTCTTCCTCTACACGCTCCTCGGCTCGCTCCTCATGCTGGTGGCGATGCTCTACCTCTACAACGTGGCGGGGGGCAGCTTCGCCATCCTCGACTGGCACAAGCTGCCGCTCGCGCTCGGCGTGCAGAAGGTGCTGTTCTTCGGCTTCCTGTTCGCCTTCGCGGTGAAGGTGCCGATGTGGCCGGTGCACACCTGGCTGCCCGATGCCCACACCGAGGCCCCGACCGGCGGCTCGGTGGTGCTCGCGGCGATCCTGCTCAAGCTCGGCGCCTACGGCTTCGTGCGCTTCTCCCTGCCGATCCTGCCCGACGCATCGCGCGAGCTCGCATGGATGATGGTCGCGCTGTCCCTCATTGCCGTGTCCTATATCGGCCTCGTGACGCTGGTGCAGGCCGACATGAAGCGCCTGATCGCCTATTCGTCGATCTCGCACATGGGGTTCGTCACGCTCGGGTTCTTCCTGTTCAATATTTACGGCGTCGAAGGCGCGCTCGTGCAGATGATTTCGCACGGCTTCGTGTCGGCGGCCATGTTCCTATGCGTGGGCGTCATGTACGACCGCATGCACACCCGCATGATTGCCGACTACGGCGGCGTGGTGAATACCATGCCGAAGTTCGCCGCTTTCATGATGCTCTTCGCCATGGCGAATGCCGGACTGCCGGCGACCAGCGGCTTCGTCGGCGAGTTCATGGTGATCATGGGGGCGATGAAGAAGAGCTTCTGGATCGCTTTCATCGCCGCCAGCACGCTGGTGCTCGGCGCGGCGTACACGCTGTGGATGTACAAGCGCGTGATCTTCGGCCCGGTGGCGAATGAGCACGTCGCGAAGCTGAAGGACCTGAACGCGCGCGAGTTCGTCGTGCTCGGCCTGCTCGCCGCGGCCGTGCTGTGGATGGGCATCTATCCGCTTCCCTTCACCGAGGTGATGCACGCCTCGGTCAACGACCTCCTGCGCCACGTGGCGGCTTCGAAGCAATGACCGCCTTCGACGTCGTCGACCATATCCCCGCGCTGCCTGAGGTGCTGCTGCTGATCGGCGCGTGCACGGTGATGATCGCCGATCTCTACGTGAAGGACGAGGGCCGGCGTCCGACCGTGATGGTCGCCCAGATCGTGCTCGCCATCTGCGCGGCGACCACCCTGCTGGTGTTCTGGGGCTCGAGCGATCCCCGGTCCGAGGCCTTGGTCGTCCAGAAGTACTACCTGTTCAACGGCCTGTTCGTCGCCGACGCGATGTCGCACCTCCTGAAGCTGGTGTGCTACCTCGCCGTATCGACCGCGCTGGTCTATTCGCGCTCGTACCTCGCTGAGCGCAGGCTCCTGCGCGGAGAGTTCGTCTCGCTGCTCCTTTTCTCGCTCCTCGGCATGATGGTGCTGATCAGCGCGAACAGCTTCCTCACGCTGTTCCTCGGACTGGAGCTGATGTCGCTGTGCCTGTACGCCCTGGTCGCGCTCAACCGCGATTCGGCGCAGTCCACCGAAGCGGCGATGAAGTACTTTGTGCTCGGCGCCCTGTCCTCGGGCCTGCTGCTCTACGGCATGTCGATGATCTACGGCGCGACCGGCACGCTCACCATGCCCGAGGTGGCAGAGCAGGTGGAGCGCCTGGCGGCGAGCGGGGCGGATCGAAGCCTCCTCGTCTTCGGCCTGGTCTTCGTGGTCGCCGGCCTCGCGTTCAAGATCGGCGTCGTGCCGTTCCACATGTGGCTGCCGGACGTCTACCACGGCGCGACCACGCCGGTGACGCTGATCGTCAGCTCGGGTCCAAAGCTCGCCGCCTTCGCGATGGCGATGCGCATGCTGGTGAACGGCCTGCCGGCGCTCGCGCACGACTGGCAGCAGATGCTGGCGCTCCTCGCCATCCTGTCGATCGCGCTCGGCAACATCACCGCCATCGCGCAAAGCAACCTCAAGCGGATGCTCGCCTACTCGGCGATCGCACACATGGGATTCATGCTGCTCGGCCTGCTGTCGGGCTGGGTCGGCGGCAACTGGCTGAACCGTGCCGACGCCTATAGCGCGTCGCTCTTCTACATGATCGTCTACACGATCATGACCGTCGGCTCGTTCGGCATGCTGATTTACCTGTCGCACGCCGGCTTCGAGTGCGAGAACCTCGACGACCTGCGCGGGCTCAACCGCCGCAGCCCGTGGCACGCCTTCCTGATGCTGATCATCATGTTCTCGCTCGCCGGGATCCCGCCGACGGCGGGCTTCTACGCCAAGCTCGCCGTGTTCCAGGCCGCGGTGGCGGCCGGGCATCTGTGGCTCGCCGTGGCGGCGGTGCTCCTCTCGCTGGTCGGGGCGTACTACTACCTGCGCATCGTCAAGCTCATGTATTTCGACGAGCCGGTGGCGACGACCGCGATGAACATCCGCGTGCAGCCGGTGGGGCGCCTGGTGCTCTCCGCCAACGGGCTATTCCTCCTGTTCCTCGGCCTGCTGCCGCAGGGCCTGATGGCCATGTGTGCTGCGGCGGTCGCCGCTCTATAGGTGAAAGACCTTACTGAGCATTTCGTCTCCGGCGAGCAGGTCTTCGACGGCGAGCTCCTCAAGGTGTACCGCGACACCGTGCGCCTGCCGGACGGCACGCAGGGCGGCCGCGAGTACATCAAGCACCCGGGCGCGGTCGCGATCGTGCCACTCTTCGACGACGGCTCCGTGCTCCTGGAGCGCCAGTTCCGCTACCCGCACCACCGCGAGTTCATCGAGGTGCCCGCCGGCAAGCTCGAGCCGAACGAGCCCCACCTCGAAACCGCCAAGCGCGAGCTGCTGGAAGAGACCGGCTATTCGGCCCAGGAATGGAAGCGCCTGGCGGTCATCCACACCGCGATTGCCTACACCGACGAGGCGATCGATCTGTTCGTGGCCCGGAAGCTGACGAAGGAGCGCTCGGCGCAGCTCGACGCCGGCGAGTTCGTCGAGAC
>DATLDY010000184.1:0-11214 GCA_035525655.1 Burkholderiales bacterium | reverse complement strand
TTCGACGACTTCCGCGCCCTCGTCACGTCGGCGCGCTCGCACGGCATCTCGATCGCGCTCGACATCGCGTTCCAGTGTTCCCCCGACCATCCCTACGTGCGCGAGCACCCGGACTGGTTCAAGGCGCGGCCGGATGGAACGATCCAGTACGCCGAGAATCCGCCGAAGAAGTACCAGGACATCTATCCCTTCGATTTCGAATCGAAGGACTGGCGCGGCCTATGGGATGAGCTGAAGAGCGTGTTCGAGTTCTGGGTCGAGCGCGGCGTCACCATCTTTCGCGTCGACAACCCGCACACCAAGTCCTTCGCCTTCTGGGAATGGTGCATCGGCGAGCTGAAGGCAAAGCACCCGGAGCTCATCTTCCTCGCCGAAGCCTTCACGCGCCCGCGCGTGATGCACAAGCTCGCCAAGCTGGGGTACACGCAGTCGTATACCTACTTCACCTGGCGCAGTACGCGCGCCGAGCTGACCGAATATTTCACCGAGCTCAGCCAGGATCCCTCGCGGGAGTACTTCCGCCCCAATGTGTGGCCGAACACGCCGGACATCCTGCATGAGTACCTGCAGCTGGGCGGGCGCCCCGCGTTTGTCGTCAGAGCCGTCCTCGCTGCGACGCTGGCCGCCAATTACGGGATGTACGGCCCGGCCTTCGAGCTGATGGACAACACGCCGCGCGAGCCCGGCAGCGAGGAGTACCTCAACTCGGAGAAGTACGAGATCAAGCAATGGGAGCGCGATCGCCCCGACAGCCTGCGCCCCCTGGTTTCGCGCTTGAATCAAATCCGAAAGGAAAATGCGGCGCTGCAGTCGGACTGGAACCTGCGCTTTCACCCGACCGACAACGACCAGCTCCTGTGCTATTCGAAGGAGGAGGGCGACAACCTGATCCTCGTGGCGGTGAACCTCGATCCGGTCCACACGCAGTCCGGCTTCGTCGATTTCGACCGCGCGCCGGCCGGCGCGTACGTCGTGGAGGATCTCCTCGCCGCCGGCAAATACACCTGGAACGGCCGGCGCAATTTCGTGCAGCTGAACCCGCAGACCCTGCCGGCCCACGTGTTCCGTGTTGCGCGAAAATAATCCCCTCGCCGCCGCCGCGCCCGCCGCGCCCGCTGTTCCGGAGGCGCAGCCGCCGCTGCCCGATACCGCGCTCTGGTACAAGGACGCGGTCATCTACCAGCTGCACGTCAAGGCGTTCTTCGACTCGAACGGCGACGGCATCGGCGACATCCGCGGCCTCACCTCCAAGCTCGATTACATCCAGGAGCTGGGCGTCAACGCGGTGTGGCTGCTGCCGTTCTACCCGTCGCCGCTCAAGGACGACGGCTACGACATCGCCGACTATCGCAACGTGCACCCGCGCTATGGCACGCGCGAGGACTTCAAGGTGTTCCTCGACGAGGCGCACAAGCGCGGGCTGAAGGTGATCACGGAGCTGGTGATCAACCACACGTCCGACCAGCATCCGTGGTTCCAGGCCGCGCGCCGCGCGCCGCCCGGATCGCCCAAGCGCGACTACTACGTCTGGAGCGACACGGACACGAAGTACAAGGGCACGCGCATCATCTTCACCGACACCGAGACGTCGAACTGGGCGTGGGACCCGGTGGCGAAGCAGTACTACTGGCACCGCTTCTTCAGCCACCAGCCCGACCTCAACTTCGACAACCCGCACGTGCTGCGCGCGTTGCTGAAGGTGCTGCAGTCGTGGGCCGACATGGGCGTCGACGCGTTCCGGCTGGATGCGATCCCGTACCTCTGCGAGCGCGAGGGCACCAACAACGAGAACCTGCCCGAGACGCACGTCGTGCTGAAGCAGATTCGCGCGCACATCGATGCGCGCTATCCGAACCGCATGCTGCTCGCCGAGGCGAACCAGTGGCCCGAGGACGTGCGGCCGTATTTCGGCGACGCCGACGAGTGCCACATGGCGTTCCACTTCCCGCTGATGCCGCGCATGTACATGGCGATCGCGCAGGAAGACCGCCATCCGCTGGTCGAGATCATGCAGCAGACGCCCGAGATCCCGGCGCTTTGCCAGTGGGCGATTTTCCTGCGCAACCACGACGAGCTCACCCTCGAGATGGTCACCTCGCGCGAGCGCGACTACATGTACCGCATGTACGCCGCCGACCGCCAGGCGCGCATCAACCTCGGCATCCGCCGGCGCCTCGCGCCGCTGCTCGAGAACGATCCCGAGCGCATCAAGCTGATGAACAGCCTGCTGCTCTCGATGCCGGGCTCGCCGGTGGTCTATTACGGCGACGAGATCGGCATGGGCGACAACATCTACCTCGGCGATCGCAACGGCGTGCGCACGCCGATGCAGTGGAGCCCGGACCGCAACGCCGGCTTCTCGCGCGCCGATCCGCAGCGGCTGTACCTGCCGCCGATCATGGATCCGATCTACGGGTATGAAGCAGTGAACGTGGAGGCGCAGCAGCGCGATCCGGGATCGCTCCTCAACTGGATGAAGCGCATGCTCGCGGTGCGCAAGACGAGCCACGCGTTCGGCCGCGGCAGCCTTTCATTTCTCACGCCGGGCAATCGCAAGGTGCTGGTGTACCTGCGCGAGCTAGGGGAGGAAGCGATCCTCTGCGTTGCCAACCTGTCGCGTGCCGCGCAGCCCGTCGAGCTGGACCTCAAGCGTTTCCGCGGCCGCGTGCCGGTCGAGCTCCTGGGGCGCACCGCGTTTCCGCCGATCGGCGACCTGCCGTACCTCCTGACGCTGCCGGCGCACGCTTTTTACTGGTTCCGTCTCGCGACCGACGTTTCGGCGCCCGACTGGCACAAGGAGATGCTGGTGCACGAGGAGGCGCCGATGCTGGTGCTCTTCGATGGCTGGACCAGCTTCTTCCGCGACCGCGTGGTCCCCTGGAGGATTGGCATGGCCGAACAGATGCGCGCCCGGCTCGAGGCCGAAGTGCTGCCCAAGTTCATCGAGTCGCAGCGCTGGTATGCGCAGAAGGGCGAGCCGGTGAAGCAGGCGCTCGTGAAGGACGACGTGGTGTGGGACGTCGGCGGCATCGCCTGGCTCCTCACCATCGTCGACGTGAAAGGCGTGCAGTACTTCCTGCCGCTCGCGCTCGGCTGGGAGGAAGAGGAAGACCACGTGCGCGCGCTTTCCGCGCTGCCCGTGGCGCGCGTTCGCCAGCAGGCCAACGTCGGCGTGATGGCCGACGCGATAGCCGATGAGTCCTTCTGCCGCCATGTCGTCAAGGCGATCGGCGAGAAGAAGACGCTGCCGACGACCCAGGGCAAGCTCGACTTCGCGCCCACCAGCCTCTTCACCGAGATCGCGGGCGAAGAGGTGGCGAGCCTGACGCTCGGCGCCCTGCATACGCAGAGCACGAACACTTCGGTGACGCTGGGCGAGCGCCTGTTCCTCAAGTGCTACCGGCGCCTGCGCGCGGGCGTGCACCCGGAACTCGAGGTCGGCCGCTTCCTCACCGAGGAGGCGAAGTTCGCGAACTGCGTGCCGCTCGCCGGCGCCGTGGAATACACCTCCAAGGACGGCGAGACGTCCACGGTCGCCCTGCTGCAGGCCTACCGGCCCAACCAGGGCGATGCCTGGAGCTACACGCTTGCGTACCTCGAGCGCTTCGTCGAGGGATTGCGCGAGGAGGAGAGCCACGGCGCCTACCTCACGCTCATCCAGACGCTCGCCACGCGCACCGCCGAGCTGCATCGCGCCTTCGAGCGCGGCCGCACCAGCGCCTTCGCGCCGGAGCCGTTCAGCGCGGCGGACATCGACGCCTGGCGCGCCCGCGTGCGCGAGGAGGCCGCGCAGACGCTCGACATGGTGGCGAAGCTCAAAGGCGAGAAGGCCCGGATCCTGGAGTTCATCGATCGCTGCCCGCTGCCGAAGGCGACGACGCTGAAGACCCGCCACCACGGCGACTACCACCTCGGCCAGGTCCTGGTTTCGAACAACGATTTCCTGATCATCGATTTCGAGGGCGAGCCCTCGCGCCCATTGGCCGAGGCGCGGCGCAAGCACACGCCGCTGCGCGACGTCGCCGGCATGCTGCGCTCCTTCAGCTACGCGGGCGGCTCGACCGAGCTGCGCGAGCGAAGCGAGCCGGCGGCGCTGGAGAAGCTCGGTCCCGCCCTGCGGGCGTGGGAAAAGGCGACGCGCGAGGCATTCCTGAACGCCTATGCGGCCGCGATGAAGGGGAGCGCGATCTTCAGCTCGCTCGAAGACGTGCGCGGGCTCCTGCAGCTCGCCGAGATGGAGAAGGTGCTCTACGAGCTGCGCTACGAGGTGAACAACCGCCCCGACTGGGTGCATATCCCGACCCAGGGCCTGATGGCTCTATTGGACCAATGAGCTCGAAGGAAACCTGAGATGGATCGGTTCGACGTGATGCTCGAGCCGGCGCGCGTATTCCTCGCGCAGGCCGCCGATTTCCTGCCGCGCCTCGGGCTCGCGCTGATCGTGCTCATCGCCGGCTGGCTGATCGCCAAGGCGATCCGCTTCGCCATCGCCCGCGCGCTGCGCGCGGTGAACTTCCACGTGGTCACGGACCGTGCGGGGATCGACGGGTTCCTGCGCGACGGCGGCATCGGCATGGATGCGACCGACATCCTCGCGGTCCTCATCTACTGGATCGTGATCCTCACGGCGCTCATCATCGGCTTCAACCTGCTCGGCCTGACCTACATCACCGAGCTCCTGTCTCGCGTGCTGCTGTTCGTGCCGAAGGTGCTGGTCGCCGCGCTGATCCTCGCGTTCGGCGCCTACTTCGCGCGCTTCGTCGGCCAGTCGATCTGCGCGTACCTGCGCAACATCCACATGCAGGACGCGGATCTCCTGGGCAACCTCGCGCGCTACGCCATCCTCACGTTCGTGATCCTGATCGCGCTCGACCAGGTGAACGTAGGCGGCGAAATCATCCGGCAGACCTTCCTCATCATCCTCGCCGGCATCATCTTCGCCCTCGCGCTCGCCTTCGGCCTGGGCGGGCGCGAATGGGCGGCGGAGCTCCTGGAGCGCTGGTGGCCGCGAAAGAAGCGCTGAAGCGCGCCCACTCCATGCCCTTCGGCGCCGAGGTCCTGGCGGGCGGCGGCGTGCGCTTTCGCCTGTGGGCGCCTGCGGCGCGCACCGTCGATGTGTGCATCGCCGAGAAGGTCCTGCCGATGAAGGCCGCGGAGCAGGGCTGGTTCGAGCTGGTGCATCCCGATGCGGCGGCCGGCACGCTGTACAAGTACCGCATCGACGGCAAGACGCTGGTCCCGGATCCGGCGTCGCGCTTCCAGCCGCAGGACGTCGACGGGCCGAGCGAGGTCATCGATCCCGCGCGCCATGAATGGAAGGACACGGGCTGGCGCAGCCGGCCATGGCTCGAAGCGGTGGTCTACGAATTGCACGTCGGCACCTTCACGCCGGAGGGCACGTACGCCGGCGTGGCGTCGAAGCTGAACCACCTGAAAGAAGCCGGCATAACCGCGATCGAGCTCCTGCCGATCTCGGACTTCGCCGGCAAGCGCAACTGGGGCTACGACGGCGTGCTGCCTTATGCGCCCGACAGCGCCTATGGCCGGCCGAGCGACCTCAAGGCGCTCGTCGAGGCCGCCCACCAGGCGGGCCTGATGATCTTCCTCGACGTGGTCTACAACCACTTCGGGCCGAAGGGCAATTACCTCAGCGTGTACTCGCCGCAGTTCTTCACCGACAAGCACAAGACGCCGTGGGGCGCGGCGATCGATTTCTCCAATCCCAACGTGCGCCAGTACTTCATCCACAACGTGCAGTACTGGCTCGAGGAATACGGCTTCGACGGCCTGCGCTTCGACGCGGTGCACGCGATCATCGATACCAGCCCGCGCCACATTCTGGAGGAGATCCGCGACTCCGTGCCGCGCAGCAAGCATCTCGTGCTCGAGAACGACCGCAATCAGGCGGGCATCCTGGGTCCCGGCAAGTACAACGCGCAATGGAACGACGATTCGCACCACGGCTACCACCTGCTCGCCACCGGCGAGACCGACGGCTACTACGTCAGCTATGCCGACCAGCCGGCGAAGCACCTGGCGCGCTGCCTGGCGGAGGGCTTCGCATACCAGGGCGAGGTGCTGCCGTTCACCAATGAGCCGCGCGGCGAGAAGTCGGGCCACCTGCCGGCTTCGTGCTTCATCGACTTCCTGCAGAACCACGACCAGGTCGGTAACCGCGCCCTGGGCGAGCGGCTCCTGGTTTTGTCCGACGAGGAAAAGATCAAGGCGCTGAGCGCCATCCATCTCCTAGCCCCGGCCACGCCGATGATCTTCATGGGCGAGGAGTGGGGCTGCCGGCAGCCGTTTCTCTTCTTCTGCGATTTCGACGGCGAGCTCGGCGAGGCGGTGCGCAAGGGCCGCCAGGAAGAGTTCTCGCGCTTCAAGAGCTTCAAGGGCAAGGTCCCCGACCCGATCGCGAAGAGCACCTTCGACGCCTCGACGCTCGACTGGTCGAAGGCCGACCACGTCTGGCTTGCGCATTACAAGAACCTCCTCGGCCTGCGGCAGAAGCACATCGTGCCGCTCAACTGCGGGTCGGGCCGCTATCGCATGCTCGGCGAGCGCGCTTTCGAGGTGATCTGGGACGACAAGCTCACCCTCATCGCCAACTGCGGCGACAAGGTGATCTCGGTGATGACGCACAAGCACGCGCCGCTATGGTCCAACGCGCCCGCCGGCGCGGCCTGGAGCGTGAACTGGTGGCTGACAAAATAATTACGCAAGTGGGATGTAACGGCGGGGTACGGAATTGAGCGAGGTTGCCGAGAGCTATCTGGACGTCTGGGGAAAGGAGAAATCCATCCCGCAGGCGACGCGCGACTTGCTGCAGAAAGCGCTCGGGCGCGAGCGCAAGGCGGCGAAGTTCGAGGTGCAGGCGGGGCGCTGCTACGAGCCGGATCTCATCGCGCAGGGCGGGCGCGTGTGGGGCTTCATGGTGCAGCTCTATGGCGTGCGCTCGAAGCGCAATTGGGGCATCGGCGATTTCGGCGACCTGCGCCGGCTGGTGGAGTTCGCCGCCTCGCGCGGCGCGGGCGTGGTCGGCGTCAATCCGCTGCACGCGACGCAGGGAAGCCCGTACAGCCCGTCGAGCCGCCATGCGCTGAACGTGCTTTATCTCGACATCGAGGCGATCCCGGAGTTTGCAAAATCAAGCGCTGCACAGAAGCTCGTGCGCAGCGCCGCGTTCCAGCGCCAGCTCGAGAAGCTGCGCAGTGCGGAGCTCGTCGACTACGCCGGCGTCACGAAGGCGAAGCTGCAGGTGCTCGAGCTCCTGTTCAAGGAGACGCGCCGGCGGCCGAAGCCCACGCCGTTCTCGATCTTCGAGGCGCTGCGCGAGCGTTTTGGCGGTGGGTGGGAGAACTGGCCGGAGGAATACCGGGACCCCGCCTCCCAAGCGGTAAAGAGCTTTGCGCGCAAGAACGCCCATAGGGTCGCGTACTACGAATACCTGCAGCTCGCCGCCCGCACGCAGCTCGAAGGCGTGCAGCGCCGCGCGCAGGAGCTCGGCATGCCGATCGGCCTTTATGTCGACCTCGCCCTCGGCGCGGATCGCGGCGGCGCGGAAGTGTGGGCCGACCAGGACGCGTTTGCGCTGGACGTCACTTGCGGCGCGCCCCCGGACGAGTTCAATCCGAAAGGACAGGACTGGGGCCTGCCGCCGTATTCGCCGCGCGCTTTGAGAGAAAGCGGCTACCGCCCATTTGCCGAGCTTTTGCGCGCCAACATGCCCCAAGGCGGCGCTTTGCGCATGGACCACGTGATGGCGCTCTCGCGCCTGTACTGGATCCCGCGCAGCGCAAAGGCCGACGCCGGCGGCTATGTGCATTACCCGGTGGACGAGCTCCTCGCGGTGCTCGCTGCCGAGAGCCGCGCGCGCAAATGCCTCGTGATCGGCGAAGACCTCGGCACGGTCTCGGCCGACCTGCGCACGAAGCTGAGCCATGGAGGGTTGCTTTCCTACCGGCCGCTATTCTTCGAGCGCCAGGGCGACGACATCGCGCCGCCGCAGGCCTTTCCGCGCGACGCGCTGGTCTGCGTGAGCACGCACGACTTGCCGACGTGGAAGGGCTACTGGGCGATGCACGACCTCGGCTGGCGCGACAAGGTGGGGCTGACGGTCGATACCGAGAAGGAGCGCGGCATGCGCCGCGCCGACCAGGAGCGCGTCGCGCGTGCTCTCGAGCGCGAAGGCCTCGATCGCTCGGCGCGCTCGGCGCATTACTACATCGCGCGCACGCCGTGCAAGGTGGCGCTCGTGCAGCCCGAGGACATGCTGGAGGAGATCGAGCAGCCGAATCTTCCGGGCACCGTGGACCAGCATCCGAACTGGCGGCGCAAGCTTCCGCTGGCGCTGGAAAGCTGGGCCAACGACCCGCGCGTCGCCGCGACGGTCGAAGCCATGGCCGAGCGCAGCTCCGTTTCCAAAATGAGCAGCCCCCGCCCGCTGCGCGTGCCGGACGCGACCTATCGCTTCCAGTTCCACAAGGGCTTCCGCTTCGCCGACGCGATCAAGCTGGTGCCCTACCTCGCGCGGCTCGGCGTGAGCCACCTGTATGCCTCGCCGTTCCTCAAGGCGCGGCCCGGCAGCACGCACGGCTACGACGTCATCGACCACAACGCCGTCAATCCGGAGATCGGCACGGAGAAGGAGCTGCACCAGCTCATGGATGCGCTGAAGGCGCATGCCATGGGCCTCGTGCCGGACCTCGTGCCGAACCACATGGGCGTGCTGCACGCGGACAACGCCTGGTGGCTCGATGTTCTCGAGAAGGGAAAGAGCTCCGAATACGCGCGCGTCTTCGACATCGACTGGAACCGCGGCAAGCTGCTCCTGCCGGTGCTCGGCAAGCACTACGGCGAGGCGCTCGCGGACGGCGAGCTCAAGCTCGAGCAGAAGGGCGGCCGCTGGAGCGTGCGCTACTTCGACCACCGTTTCCCGCTGAATGCAAGGAGCACGCGATTGCTCAAGCTCAAGCGGCCGAAGGACAGCCTGGATCTGCACAAGGTCCTCGAGCAGCAGTACTACCGGCTCGCCTACTGGCGCGTCGCTTCCGACGAGATCAACTATCGCCGCTTCTTCGAGATCACCGACCTCGCCGGCGTGCGCCAGGAGGACCGGACCGTGTTCGAGGCGACGCACGCATTGATCCGGCGCCTGGCGAAGAACGGCGGCGTCGACGGCCTGCGCATCGACCATCCCGACGGCCTCGCCGATCCGCAGCAGTACCTCGGGCAGCTACAGGAAAGCTTCTCGCGACCGTGGGTGGTGGTGGAGAAGATCCTCGCCGAGCACGAGGCGATGCCCAGCGCCTGGCCGGTGCACGGCGAGACTGGCTATCGCTTCGTCAACCTCCTCACCGGCGTGTTCATCGACCCGCAGGCCGAGAGCCGCTTCGACCGCATCTACCAGCGCTTCACCGGCGAGCGGCAGGGCTTCGCGGAGATGTCGATCCAGAGCCGCCACCTCATCATGGCGACCACGCTCGCGGCGGAGCTGCTGATGCTCTCGACCTGGCTCGCCCGCATCGCCGCCGGCAACCGCCTCACGCGCGACTTCACCCAGAGCGGCCTCTCAAAGGCGCTGGCCGACATCGCCGCCCGCTTCCCGGTGTATCGCAGCTACGTGAGCCCGCGCGGCGTGAGCGATTCGGACCGCCACTGGATCGACTGGGCGGTGAAGGCCGCCAAGCGCGGCAGCCTGATCGCCGACCCGAGCGTGTTCGATTTCATCCACGGCGTCTTGACGCTCTCGGCAGCTCCGCCCAAGGGTCCCCGGCGAGAGGAGATGCTGCGCTTCTCGATGCGCTTCCAGCAGTTCACCGCGCCGGTGGTGGCGAAGGGCGTCGAGGACACCGCGTTCTACCGCTTCAATCGCCTGATCGCCCTGAATGAAGTCGGCGGCCATCCCGCGCACTTCGGCCTCTCGCTCAGGGCCTTCCACGCCGCGGCCGAGGATCGCGTGAAGCGCTGGCCGACCACGCTCCTCGGCAGCTCGACGCACGACACCAAGCGCTCCGAGGACGTGCGCGCGCGCCTCGGTGTGCTCTCGGAGCTGCCGTCGATGTGGCGCATGGCGCTAAGGCGCTGGAGCCTGGTCAATCGCAGCCACCGGACGGATGAGATGCCCTCCCGCGCGGACGAGTACCACTTCTACCAGGCGCTCGTCGGCGTGTGGCCCGCGGACGCAGATCGGCTGAAGGCTTACATGCTGAAGTCCGCGCGCGAGGCGAAGGTGCGCACCAGCTGGATCAATCCCGACGAGGAGTACGAGGCAGCACTGGAGCGCTTCGTCACGGAGTCGATGGCCAGCCCGCTGTTCCGGAAAGAGCTCGACGAGCTGGTGCCGCGTCTCGCGCACCTTGGATATCTCGTTTCACTGTCCCAGGCGTTGGTGAAGGTGGCCTCGCCCGGCGTGCCCGATTACTACCAGGGCACCGAGCTCTGGGACTTCAGCCTCGTCGACCCCGACAACCGCCGCCCGGTCGAATTCGGGGTCAGGGCATCAATTCTCGCGGAGCTGGAGAAGCATCCCCCATCGGCCGCCGAGCTGTTGGCAAAGATCGGGGACGGGAAAGCCAAGATGCACGTCATCCGCCAGGGCCTCGCGGTGCGCAAGGCGCATCCCGAGCTCTTCCACGGCGGCGAGTACCGCGCGATCCACGCCGACGCCGGCTACGAGGAGAACGTGCTCGCCTTCTCGCTCGGCGGCAGGATCGTAGCCGTCGCGCCGCGGTTGTTTGCCCAAAAATTGAGAGAGGAAGCCGCGCCCATCGGCGAGCGCTTTTGGGCAGAATCGCGCCTTGTTCTTCCCAATGGCACTTTCACCGACGTGATGACCGGCCGCGAGCACAACGGCGGTTCGGTGCGCATGTCCGAGCTACTGGGGGAATTTCCGGTCGCGCTGCTCGTGCGGCGATGAACCTCCGGCTCAGCATCGGCATGGCCACGAATCCCCGCAGCTGGCCGATCTTCGACGGCCGGGTGAAGGCCGACGGCATCGATCTTTTCCCGAGCGCGGTGTTCCCCTCCGAGCTCTTCTGGCGGCAGCTCAAGTTCGGCGACTTCGACGTCTCGGAGATGTCGATGTCCTCGCTCATGATGGCGGTGGCGGCCGGCCGCATTGGGGAACAACGGCAGCGCTGGGTGGGCCTGCCGATCTTCACCACGCGCAAGCTCTTCCACACCGAGATACTGGTGCGGCGCAGCGCGCGCATC
>DATLDY010000174.1:0-10944 GCA_035525655.1 Burkholderiales bacterium | reverse complement strand
AAGAATCCGGACCTCGCGTGCGGCAAGCTGCTGGCGCGGGCGTGCCCGCATCTGACCGCGGCCGAGGCGGCGGCGTACGACGCACCATTCGTCGATGCAAAGGCAAAGGCCGGCGTGCGCCGCTTTCCGCAACTGGTGCCGGAGCGCTACGATGATCCGGGCGCCGGGGTATCCCGCAAGGCGCGCGACTGGCTGAAGAACGCCTGGCGCGGGGAAACGTTCATGGCGGTCGGTGCCAAGGACCCGGTGCTCGGCGTGCCGGTGGTGGACCAGCTGCGCAGCTGGATCCGGGGCTGCCCGGAACCGGAAATCATCGAGGACGGCGGACACTTCCTGCAGGAATGGGGCGACGAGGTAATGAAACGATGGTCACGTACGACGACGTAGCCAAGGCGCACGAACGCATCAAGGGCGTCGCGCATCGGACGCCAGTCATGACATCGAGTGTCACCGATGCGAAGGTGGGTGCAAAGCTGTTCTTCAAGTGCGAGAACCTGCAGCGCATGGGCGCGTTCAAGTTCCGGGGCGCCTACAACGCTCTCTCTCAATTGAATGACGTAGAAAGGGGCCGGGGCGTGCTGGCGTTCTCATCCGGCAACCATGCGCAGGCGATCGCCCTCGCCGGGAAGTTATTGGGCATCAAGACCGTCATCGTCATGCCCGACAACGCGCCGCGCGTGAAGCTCGAAGCCACTCGAGGTTATGGCGCGGAGGTGGTCGTCTACGCCCAGGCCGAAGACCGCGAAGCCTTCGCTGCGAAGGTGGCGAAGGAGCGCGGCATGGTCACCATCCCGCCTTTCAACCACCCGCACATTGTCGCCGGCCAGGGCACTGCCGCGAAGGAGCTGATCGACGAGGTCGGTGCGCTCGACATGCTGCTCGTGCCGTGCGGCGGCGCCGGCCTGCTATCGGGCTCCGCGATCGCGGCGCGCCACCTGGCGCCCGAGTGCCGCGTGGTCGGCGTGGAGCCGGCGGCCGGAGACGATGTCACGCGGTCCTTCCGCAGCGGGAAGATCGTGAAGATCCCGGTACCGGACACGATCGCCGATGGCGCGCGCACCACCGCACCGGGCGATATCACGTTCCCGCTGGTACAGCGCTACGTGAACGAAATGGTGACTGTCACCGATTCCGAGCTCCTGCCGGCGATGTTCTGGCTGTGGGAGCGGATGAAGATCGTCGTCGAGCCGACCGGGGCGCTGGCCTTCGCCGCCCTATTCCATCGAAAGCTGCAAGCGAAAGGCAAAGTGGGCGTGATCCTGTCAGGTGGGAACGTCGACCTTCGCTGGGCGGCCGCGAAACTGGGTCAGCAGCAGGATTGAGGCGCCGATCGCCGTAGCGGCGAGCTGGACTTCCAGCCGCGGCACGATGGTGCCGACGGTGCAGGCGACAAGCACGAAACGCAACGGCCAGAAGATGTCGCGCAAGCCCATCATCCCGTGCAGCGCATACGACGCGAAGAACGTGCACGCCGTGCCGAAGAAGCACGCCACCAGGATGTTGACCAGGCCGCCTTCGAGCGTGAGGCCGGGATTGAAGAGGAAGAAAAACGGCACCACGAAGCCGCCGATGGCGAGCTTCACCGCATAGGGGCCGAGCGCCATCGGATTGACCCCGGCGATCGCCGCGGCGGCGAAGTTGGCGACCGCGACCGGCGGCGTGATCGCCGAGAGGCAGGCATAGAACAGCATGAAGAGGTGCACCTGGAATTCCGGCAGCCCGTACCCGCGCAGGATCGGCGCGAGCAGCGCGGCGCCCATGATGTAGACCGCGGGCGTCGGCATCCCCATGCCGAGCAGGATCAGGAAAGCGCCCGAGAGGAGGAGCGCCGGGATCAGCATGCCGCCGGATAGCGTCGTGATGACGAGCGAGAACTTGCCGGCGAGCGCGCTGATCTCGATGGCGCCGATGACCGCGCCGGCTGCCGCGACCGCGCCCACCAGCGGCACGACCTGCGTGATGGTCTCGGTGCAGCACTCGACGAAGCGCCGCGGGCCGATCGCACTGGGGCGGTGGAACCACGACAGCACGATCACCGCGGCGGTCGAACCGGCCGCGACGTAAACCGGCGTATACCCGTCGAGCAGCAGCCACATCATGGCGCCGATCGGCAGCAGGTGGCGCCAGCCATTCGTCATCGCGGTCCAAAGCGGCACGATCTGGTCGGCCGGCATCGGCGGCTCGGCGTTGCGCACCGCCTCGTTGTGCACAAGGATGTAGATCGCGACGTAATACAGGATCGACGGCAGCCACGACGCCGAGACGATCGTCGAGTACGGGATGTTGGTGATGTCGGCCATGATGAAGGCCACCGCGCCCATCACCGGCGGCAGCATGGCGCCGCCGCTCGAAGACGTGGCTTCGATCGCCGCCGCCCGCACCGGCGGTACGCCCTGCTTCACCATGATGGGAATGGTGAGCGGCCCGGTCGTCGCGACGTCTGCGGTCGGGCTGCCCGAGACGGAACCGTAGAGACCGCTTGCCGTCACGCACGCCTTGGCCGCGCCGCCGCGCATGCGTCCGGTGATCGAGCCGGCGAGCTCGAAGAAAAGCTGCCCGCCGCCCGCCTTGTTATAGAAGTTGCCGAACAGGACGAACAGGAACGCGTAGCTCGCTGCGACCTCGAGCGGCGCACCGAAGATGCCGTTCTCCTGGATCGTCATCATCTCGATGAAATAGTTGATGCCGAAGTTGTCGTGCTGCAGCGGGCCCGGCATCCAGTGCCCGAATACGGTGAACGCAAGCAGCAACACGAGGAGGCTGGTCAGTCCCCAGCCGGTGCTGCGCCGGCAGAGCTCGACCACCAGCACGACCAGCGCGAGCCCGGCGACGATGTCCCCCGTCGTGGGCTGCGAGAAGCCGCGGCTCCAGTTCAGGAACCGGTCGTTGAGCACGATGTAGTACAGGCCAACAGCGAGGGACGCCGCCGCGAGAAGCACATCGATCCAGTTCAGCCTCGTGCGCCGCGCCGAGCCCGTGGTGGTGAGGAATGCGATCGGGAAGGTGATCGCAATGAAGATCGCGATGTCGAGGTGGAACTGCGAGGTGAACGCGCGCGCCCAGCTGCCAAAGCGGACCAGGCCGAGGTCGAGGGCGGCGTTGCCGATGAGCGTGGAAAGCGCGCCGATCCACAGCACGTAGAGCGCGGCGGCGACGGAAGCCGCCTTGATGAACACGAGCCAGGCGCCACCGGGGAGGTGGCGCCTTCCTTCCCACTGCAGGAGGCGCAAGCGAGCGCCTCTACTTCAGCAGGCCTTTTTCCTTGTAATAGCGCAACGCGCCCGGGTGGAACGGCAGCTTCGCCGGATTGTGGACCATGCTCGCGGTGGTGAACGAGCTCTTCAGCGAGCCGCCGATGTCCTGCACGCGCTTCTCGTTCTCGGCGATGGCTTTCACGTACTTGTAGACGACTTCATCGGGGACATGCGCGCCTGCGAGGAGCGATACCCACATGCGCACCGTCGGATAGTCTTTCTCCATGAACGGGTAAGTGCCCTTGGGCACCATGTCGGCCTTGAAGTCGAACGCCTCGGCCGCCTTCTGCAGATGCAACGGGTCGCCGTCGATCCACAGCAGGGCCCGCTTGTTCGCGATGTCCTTGACGAGCGAGTCGCCGAGGTTGCGCGCGTTCATGAACACGTCGGCCTTGCCGTCGGTGATGGCATCGAGCCCGATCTGGCTGTTGCCGAGGACGAACGATCCGCCCCACTTCTCGATGTCGTTGATCGAGAAGCCGTACGCCTTCATCACCTCGTATGGCCCGCCGATCGTGGTCTGCGGATTGTCGGGGCGGTTGATGGCGAGGCGCATCTTCGGCTTCTTCGCCGCGATGTCGGCCCAGGTGCGCACGCCGTTGGCCTCGGCCCACTCCTTGGTCATGATGAAGTGCATGTACTGGTTTTCGTACAGCATCATCGCGAAGCTGAATTTCCCCTTGAGCGGCGCCTTGTACGGGTCGCGTCCCTCGTTGGCGAGCTTGATCTCGGTGCCGGTCGCAGTCGCGGTGAAGTCGGCCTGCTTCTCTGCAATGGCGAGCACCCCGCCGCCCGGGGAATTGGGCTTGAACGACACCGCCGAGCCGGGATAGACGTCGCGCACGACTGCATTCAATCCCTCGACCATCGTGCGCGGATAGCCGCTCGGGGTGGCGCCGGTCACGGTGAGCGTGATCGGCTTCTTGTCGTTGAAATCGGCCAGCGCGGGCGCAGCGAGGACCAGCGCCGAAAGCGCGAGCGAGGTGAATCTCATGTTGCTCCTCCTAGTAGTGTTTGCGCCGCTTGGCGGCTTTCTTCTTGGCCTTCTGCGCCTTCTTGGCGGGCTTCTTCGCCGGCTTCCTCGCGGGTTTCTTCGCCGCCTTTTTTGCCGCCTTCTTTGCGTTGCGCGGCATGATGCGGACTACTCGCGACGGCGGATCGCCGGGCTTGGGAAACTGCAGCACCGCCTCCTTGAAAAGCTGCACCAGGCCGAGCACGGCGGCGGCCTGCGAGGCATAGATGGCCTCGGTGCGCACCATGATCTCCTGCTGATTGTCCGGGTTGTAGAGCTCGGCGAGATATTTGCCGCTTCCTTCGTCCAGCACGAACTCCACTCGAAACTGAGCCATCGGTGCTCCTCCTCGTCCGGCGATAATAGCGAGCACCATGCGCGCAGTCGAGATAAGTCAGCCCGGCGGGCCGGAGGTGCTGAAGCTCACCGACGTTGCCAAGCCCACGCCCAAGCCCGACGAGATCCTCGTCAAGGTCGCGGCTGCGGGCGTCAATCGGCCCGATCTGCTGCAGCGCTCCGGAAATTACCCGGTGCCGCCGGACGCCTCGCCGCTCCCGGGGCTCGAGATCGCCGGCGAAGTCGTCGACACCGGTCCCCAGGTGAAGCAATGGAAACGCGGCGACAAGGTCTGCGCGCTCGCCAATGGCGGCGGCTATGCCGAGTACTGCGTGGTACCAGAGGGCCAGGCGCTGCCCGCGCCCAAGGGGCTTTCCATGGTGGAAGCGGCGTCGCTGCCGGAGACCTGCTTCACCGTCTGGGGCAACGTCTACGACCGCGGCCGGCTCGCGCCGGGCGAGGCGCTGCTCGTGCAAGGCGGCAGCTCCGGCATCGGCGTGACCGCGATCCAGATGGCTGCCGCTACCGGCAACCGCGTATTCGCCACCGCCGGCAGCGACGACAAGGTCGCGGCTTGCGTGCGCCTGGGGGCGGAGAAGGCCTTCAACTACAAGACGCAGGACTGGGCCGCCGAAGTGCGCGCCGCGACCGGGGGCAAAGGCGTGAACGTGATCCTCGACATGGTCGGTGGCGACTACGTGCCGCGCGAGCTTAAGTGCCTGGCCGAGGAAGGCCGGCTGGTCTTCATCGCCTACCTGCGCGGGCCGAAGACCGAGTTCGACATCGACGCCGTCATGCGCCGGCGGCTCACCGTCACCGGCTCGACGCTGCGCCCGCGCACGCCGCAGTTCAAGGCTTACCTCGCGAAAAACCTGCGGGAAAAAATCTGGCCGCTGCTGGAGGCCGGCAAGATCAAGCCGCAAGTGTTCAAGACCTTCCCGCTCGCCGAAGCCGCCGAGGCGCATCGCCTGATGGAAACCTCGCAGCACATCGGCAAGATCGTCCTTACCGTCTAGCAGCCTCTTCCTTCAGCCAGCCGACGAAGTCGGCTACTTCGGGCCGCTCGGCCGCGTTTTTCGAAACGATGGCGAAGTACGCGCGCGCAGGATCAGCGGTGCTCTGGAACGGCGCAACCAGCTCCTTCGCCGCCAGCAGATCCTTCACGAGCGGCGTGCGCCCCAGCGCTACGCCGTGGCCGGCGACGGCGGCGGGAATGATCTGCTCATAGCCCGAGAACGACAGCGTGCCGGCCGGACGCAGGTCGGCGATGCCGGCGACCTCGAGCCAGGTCTTCCAGTGCAGCCACGGATGGCGCGCATCGGGATCGTCGTACTGAAGGAGGGTGTGGTTCTTCAGCTCGGCGGGCTGGCGCAGGGGCGTCTTCTTCAGGAGCCGCGGGCTGCAGACCGGGAAGACGCGCTCGCCGAAGAGACGCAGCGCATTCGGCCCCGCGAGCGACGCCGGTCCGTGGCGGATGGCCACATCGAGCCCGTCGCGCTCCAGGTCCTGCACCCGCGTGTCGGCCGTAATGCGCACGTCGACGCCCGGGTGCGTGCGGCGAAAGCCCGCCAGGCGCGGGATCAGCCACAGCGCGGCGAACGATGCCGTCGTGGTGACGGAGAGCGGCCGGCGCGCGCCGTGCTCCTTGAGGCGGCTGGTGGCCGTGCGCATCGTGGTCAGCACCTGCGCCGCTGCCGCGTAGAACTGCTGGCCCGCCTCGGTAAGCGCGAGCGCACGGTGCCGGCGGTGAAAGAGCGCGACGCCGAGCTGGTCCTCGAGCTCCTTGATCTGCCGGCTGACCGCCGACTGGGTGATGAAGAGCTCCTCGCCCGCCCTGGTGAAGGACAGGTGCCGTGCCGCCGCCTCGAAGCCCTCGAGGAGGTCGAGGCTGGGCATGACATTCCTATTTCTCATGTGTGGGTTGAGAATTTACCGTTTGAGCTCATAGCGGCCAGGATGCATTCTACGCATGCAAAGGAGCCACCATGAAACTGGAACTGAAGAAGGGCGGCGTGAGACTCGGACCGAACCAGACCCTCAAGGTCGTGGACGGGGCGGGCAGCACCGTCACCGCCGTGGAAGGCGCGGTCTGGATCACCGAAGAGAACCGCGCGAACGACATCGTCCTCGAGCCCGGCCGGTCCTACCAGCTGCGCGAGCGCGGCGTCGCACTCGTCAACTCGCTCGGCGGCGCCGCCGCCGTGACACTGGCGTGAAGGAGCCGACATGAGAATCGACCATTCGAACCTCGAGCAATTGAACGCCCAGGCGCGCCGCGAGCGCGCCCAGGCGATCTACGAGCTGATCATCGTCCCCATCATGAAGTTTTTCGCCCATGCCCCTCGTACGCATAGAACTCCTGCACGGACGCACCGCCGCGCAGCGGCGTAGGATCGGCGACGGCGTGCATCGCGCGCTCGTCGAGACGATCGGCGTGCCGGCGCTCGACCGCTTCCAGGTCATCACCGAGCACAGCGAGAACGATCTGGTATACGACCGCCAGTATTTAGGGATCAAGCGCACCGACGGCATCGTGATCATCCAGATCACGCTGTCTGGCGGGCGCACGCTGGAGCAGAAGCGCTCCCTCTACAGGCGGATTGCCGACAATCTGGTCGCGCTCGACGTGCGCCGCGAGGATGTCTGGATCAACCTCGTCGAGGTGGCGCGCGAGAACTGGTCGTTTGGTCTCGGCGAGGCGTCATACGCGCCCGCCCGGGAGAAAGTCCCGGCATAGAATGCGGGCTCCCTTCGCGGAGCCCGGCATGTTCAAGGAAGGCCTGCTCAAAGGTAAGCGCATCCTCGTCACCGGCGGCGGCACCGGCCTTGGCAAGGAGATCGCCGCCCGATATCTCGAGCTCGGCGCCGAAATCTGGATTGCCGGCCGGCGTGGCGGAGTGCTCGATGCGACCGCAAAGGAGCTCACGTCGCGCTTCGGCGGAACGGTGAAGACCCACGCGGTCGACATCCGCGACGCTGCTGCCGTGGACGCGATGGTGCAGCGGATCTGGGACGAGGCGGGCGCCCTCACCGGCCTCGTCAACAACGCGGCGGGCAATTTCATCAGCCCGACCAAGGACCTCACGCCGAACGGGTTCAACGCCATAGCCAACATCGTTTTCCACGGCACGTTCTACGTGACGCACGCCGTGGGCAAGCGCTGGATCGACGGCGGCCACAAGGGCAGCGTGCTTTCGATCCTCGTCACCTGGGTACACACCGGCTCGCCTTACGTCGTGCCCTCGGCGATGTCAAAGGCGGGCCTGCATGTCATGACGAAGTCGCTGGCGGTGGAATGGGGCCGCCATGGCATTCGCCTGAACGCCATCGCGCCGGGTCCTTTCCCCACCGAAGGCGCGGCCAAGCGCCTGCGCCCGGGTGGCGGCGGATTCGACGATTCGTCGAAGCTCAACCCGATGCGGCGCATCGGCCGCATGGAGGAGCTGCAGAACCTCGCCACCTTCCTGATGGCCGACGGCTGCGAATGGCTCTCCGGCGAGACGATTGCCGTCGACGGCGCGGGGTATCTCGCCACGGGGTCGGGCGCGTACTTCACCGAGCTCGACAAGCTGTCGGATGCCGACTGGGACAAGATGCGCGCGCTCATCAAGGCACAGAACGACAAAGACCGCGCGGCGCGCACCACGTAATGGCTCAGTTGGCGCGGCCGGCTGCGACCCTCGCCCTTTTGCGCGATGCGCCCGGGGGCCCGGAAGTCCTGATGCTGCAGCGAACGCCGAGCGCAGCGTTCCTCGGCGGCGCGTACGTTTTCCCTGGAGGCTCGCTCGACACGGCGGACACCGATCCGCGGCTGGTGGCGCGCGTGCGCAACCTGCCGAGCGAAAACCCGTCGATCGCGTACTGGGTCGCCGCCATCCGCGAGTCGTTCGAGGAAGCCGGCATCCTCCTCGCGTGCGACGAAGACGGCCAATTGGTCGCGGCGGAGCGTGCCGCGCGCCTTGCGCACTACCGCAGCAAGCCATTCATCGAGCTGCTCGAAGACGAAGATCTCTACATCCCTGCAGGGGAGCTCGCCTATGTCGGCCACTGGGTCACCGCGCCGAAGCGCCCGCGACGCTTCGACACGCGCTTCTTCGTCGCACTGACCCCCGAGGGGCAGGAGGGCTCGCACGACGCGGGAGAAACGGTGGATGCCCTCTGGATCTCGCCGCGCAAGGCGCTCGAGCGCGGTGCGCGCGGCGAGATCGAGCTCGTCTACGCGACCCAGCACACGCTGAACGAGCTGAAGAGCTTCGCCACGGCGACGGAAGCGATGCGCTACGTGCGCGGCCTCAAGGAAATCGAGGAAAACCGCGCGTGCCTCGCCATCGGCAAGGAAGGCGAGAAAATCTTCCGTCGTTCCGACCCGCAGTACCACGAGATCCACTGGAGCGATCCGGAGGAAACCGGCACCACGACGTACGACATCGTCGCCGGCGAGTCGAAGCGCCTCGATCGCTGGGTGACGCGCCTCACCGCCTCGAATCCGGGGATGATGACCGGTCCGGGCACCAACACCTACATCGTCGGCAGCGACAATGCACGCGCCGTGATCGATCCGGGCCCGGACATCGCGACGCACATCGAGAACATCCTCAGGTTCGCAAATATCCGCTGGATCCTTTGCACGCATACGCACATGGATCACTCGCCGGCCGCAGCCGCGATAAAGGCCGCCACCGGCGCGCAAGTGCTGGGCCGTCCGGCGCCCGCGGGACAGGATGCGACCTTCAAGCCGGACTTCATCGTGGAGAACGGCCAGCGTATCGACCTGGGTGAAATCGCCTTGCGTGCCATCCACACGCCGGGGCACGCATCGAACCACCTGTGCTACCTGCTCGAAGAGACGCGCATGCTCTTTACCGGCGATCACGTGATGCAGGGCTCGACCGTCGTCATCAATCCGCCGGACGGAGACATGCGCGCGTACCTGCAGTCGCTCGAGAGGCTGATCGACGAGGAGATCGCGATCATCGCGCCCGGGCATGGCTACCTGATCGGCGCGCCGAAGAAAGAGCTGCGCCGTCTGATCGCCCATCGCCTCGCGCGCGAGGAAAAAGTGGTGAGCGCCCTTGTCAAAATCGGTCCGGCGTCGGTCGATGAGTTGCTGCCGCTCGTCTATGACGATGTCCCTGCGCGAATCCACCGCGTCGCGGCGCGCTCGCTGACCGCGCATCTCGAGAAGCTCTCTGCCGATGGCGCCGTGCGCTGCGCGGGGGAACGCTACGCGCTGGTAAAATCGAGGTCGGCTGGGTAACATCGACGCGAAAGGGGCAATGCCCGTGTCAGACGACAAGACAGTACGGATGGTCACCAACCTCGACCGCGGCGCGGTCGAAGGCAAGCTCGCCGACGTGCGCAAGGCCGCCCAGACGAGCAACCTCGCCGAGCTTGCGTCGATGTTCGCCGGCGTCGAAGGCATGCCCAAGGCCCAGATCGAGCAGCGCGTGAAAAACGCGCTCAAGTGGCTCGCCGACAAGCCACAGCACCAGCGCATCACCACGGATCTCGAGCTCGTCGAGCTCAATCTGAAGAACCTGAAATAAGCTACGACTACGATCTCTTCACGATAGGAGGCGGCTCCGGCGGAGTACGCGCGAGCCGCGTGTCCGCTTCCTACGGCGCAAAGGTCGCCATCGCCGAGTCCGGCGCGTTCGGCGGCACCTGCGTGAACGTCGGCTGCATTCCGAAGAAGCTTTTCTCGTACGCCGCGCACTGGCGCGAGGAATTCGAGATTGCCCAGGCTTATGGCTGGACCGTGGGCGAGCCGCGCTTTCATTGGCCGACGCTGCTCGCCAACAAGGACAAAGAGATCGCGCGCCTCAACGCGATCTACGAGCGCATCCTCCACGTCGCCGGCGTCACCATCCATCGCGGGCGCGCCACGATCGTCGATCCGCACACGGTCGAGGTGAACGGCAAGAAGCACACGGCGAAGCACATCCTCGTCGCCACCGGCTCCTGGCCGGTGATCCCGCCGATTGAAGGTCGCGAGCATGCGATCACCTCCAACGAGGCGTTCCACCTCGAGCAGCTGCCGAAGCGCGTGCTGGTCGTCGGCGGCGGCTACATCGCGCTGGAATTTGCCTCGATCTTCCACGGCCTCGGTGTGCAGTCCGTGCTCTCGTACCGCGGCAATCGGCTGCTGCGCGGCTTCGACGGCGAGGTGGGCGACAAGATCGCCGACGAGATGCGCCACAACGGGCTCGAGATCCACTTCGGCGGCGAGCCCGCCAGGATCATCAAGCACGCCGACTGCCTCGAGGTCTGCTACTCCGACGGCCCGCACCAGAAAACCGACCTCGTCCTTTTCGCCACCGGCCGGCGGCCGAACACCGCCAA
>DATLDY010000168.1:0-16540 GCA_035525655.1 Burkholderiales bacterium | reverse complement strand
AGAACAAGGCCCTTGAGGCTGCCGTGACGCAAATCGAGCGTTCCTTCGGGAAGGGCTCGATCATGCGCCTCGGCCAAAACGATGCCGCCGTGGAGATCGCGTCCGTGTCCACCGGCTCCCTCGGCCTCGACCTCGCGCTCGGTATCGGCGGCCTGCCCCAGGGGCGCATCGTCGAAATCTACGGACCGGAAAGCTCGGGCAAGACCACCCTTGCGCTGCATGTCATCGCCGAAGCGCAAAAGACCGGCGGCACCTGCGCCTTCGTCGACGCTGAACATGCCCTCGATCCGGGCTACGCGCGCAAGCTTGGCGTCAATCTCGACGACCTTCTGATTTCTCAGCCCGACGCCGGCGAGCAGGCCCTCGAAATCGCTGACACCCTGGTGCGCTCCGGCGCCATCGACGTGTTGGTGGTGGACTCGGTTGCCGCGCTCACGCCGCGCGCCGAACTCGAAGGCGAGATGGGCGACTCTCACATGGGCCTGCATGCCCGCCTGATGAGCCAAGCCTTGCGCAAACTCACCGCTTCGGTGGCGCGCTCCAACACGCTGATCATCTTCATCAACCAGATCCGCATGAAAATCGGCGTGATGTTCGGCAACCCCGAAACCACCACCGGCGGCAACGCGCTCAAGTTCTACGCCTCGGTGCGCATGGACATCCGGCGCATCGGCTCGATCAAGAAGGGCGACGAAGTGGTCGGCTCCGAGACGCGCGTCAAGGTGGTGAAGAACAAGGTGGCGCCGCCTTTCAGGCAGGCCGAATTCGACATCATGTACGGCGAGGGCATCTCGCGGCAGGGCGAAATCCTGGAGATCGGGGTGCTGCACGGCGTGCTCGAGAAGTCGGGCGCCTGGTACATCTACAACACCGACCGGCTCGGCCAGGGCAAGGACAACGCGCGCGATTTCCTCAAGGAAAACCCGCAGCTCGCGCGCGAGATCGAGGCCAAGATCCGCGAGAAGGCCGGCATCGGCAAGCTGGTCGCGGCGGCCGCCTTGGCGGAGAAGTCGGACGACAAGAAGGTCGAGCAGCTGCCGACCCGCAAGAAAGCCGGGTGAAGGACGCGCCTGGCGAGCCCGCCGCTGACTCACCTTCCGAGCTGAAAGCGCGGGCGCTCAGGCACCTGGTCCGGCGCGAGCATTCGCGCAGCGAGCTCGCGCGCAAGCTCGCGCAACATGCTGAATCGCCGCAGGCGCTCGAGGCGCTGCTCACCGAGCTCGAGCAGCGCCGCCAGCTTTCCGACGAGCGCTATGCCGAAGTGCGCGCGCACCATATGGGCCGCAAGTACGGCGCCGCGAGGATCCGCCAGGATCTCAAGGCGCACGGTGTTGCCGATGCACTGGCCGATCGCGTTTCAAGCGAAGGCGACCTGGAGAAAGCGAAGGCGATCCTCGCCCGCAAATACCGCGACGCTCCTCTCACGCGTGAAGAAACGGCGCGACGCATGCGCTTCCTCCAGAGCCGCGGCTTCTCGTTCGACACGATCCGCAGCGCGCTGCGGGTCGACGAAACCGAATAGATTTACCTCGGCGTCCGAATTTTTCAGCGCGGTAATCGCGCGCGTTTCATGGGCGTTCATCCGACTACAGGTCTCTCTGTAGAGAGGAGGTGAATGCGAATGGAACAGGCACAAGCATTGGCAGTCGTGCGCTCGCTGGCGAACGGCGTCGATCCGGAAAGCGGTGAAGTGTTTCCGCCGGAGAGCGCGTACCAGCGTCCGTTGGTGGTGCGGGCGCTTTACGAGGCGGCGGCGGCACTGGAGCGCATGGAGCGCTTCGAGCGACGCAAGTCCCAGATGCCGGCGAAAACCGGCGAGCCGTGGACCGAAGACGAGGACCGCAAGCTGCTCTCCGGCTTCGACGCGGGACGCGCGCTGCAGGAGCTCGCGGCGGCGCACGAGCGCACGATGGGTGCGGTACGCGCGCGGTTGTTGAAGTACGGGCGCATCAACGCATAGCCGGCTTTCCGGGGCGAGCGGCCGCCGCCCCGGGCTTTTTGCCGCGCTGCAGTAGAATCATCGAATGAAATCAAGCGAGATCCGCTCGAGCTTCCTCGAGTATTTCCGCTCGAAGGGCCACACGATCGTGCCTTCGAGCTCGCTCGTGCCGGTGAACGACCCGACGCTGCTCTTCGTCAACTCGGGCATGGTGCAGTTCAAGGACGTGTTCCTCGGCAAGGACAAGCGCGCGTATAGCCGCGCGACGACCGCGCAACGCAGCCTGCGCGCCGGCGGCAAGCACAACGACCTCGAGAACGTCGGCTATACCGCACGCCATCACACCTTCTTCGAGATGCTCGGCAACTTCTCCTTCGGCGACTACTTCAAGAAGGATGCGATCAGCTTCGCCTGGGAGCTGCTCACCAAGGTCTACAAGCTGCCCGCGGACAAGCTGTGGGCCACTGTCTACCAGACCGATGACGAGGCCTACGACCTCTGGACCAAGATGATCGGCCTGCCGAAGGAGCGCGTCGTGCGCATCGGGGACAAGCCGGGCGGCGCGAAATTCCAATCCGACAACTTCTGGCAGATGGCGGACACCGGCCCTTGCGGGCCGTGCAGCGAGATCTTCTTCGACCACGGCGCCGGCATCGACGGCGGGCCGCCGGGATCGCCGGATGCCGACGGCGACCGCTACATCGAGATCTGGAACCTGGTGTTCATGCAATTCAACCGGGACGAGCAGGGCACCATGCATCCGCTGCCCAAGCCCTCGGTCGACACCGGCATGGGCCTCGAGCGCATCGCGGCGGTCCTGCAGGGCAAGCATTCGAACTATGAGATCGATCTTTTCCAGGATCTCATCAAGGCTGCTGCGCGCGAAACGCACAGCCGCGAGCTGAAGAATCCTTCGCTCAACGTCATCGCGGACCACATCCGCGCGTGCAGCTTTCTCATCGTCGACGGCGTCATTCCCGGCAACGAAGGCCGCGGCTACGTCCTGCGGCGGATCATCCGCCGCGCCATCCGCCACGGCTACAAGCTGGGGCAAAAGCAGCCGTTCTTCCATCGCCTGGTCCCCGATCTGGACAAGGCCATGGGCGAGGCTTATCCGGAGCTGCGCAGCTCGCGCGAGCGCGTGGCCGAGGTCCTCGAGCAGGAGGAGAAGCGCTTCGCCGAGACGCTGGAGAACGGCATGGGCGTGCTCGAATCGGCGCTCGCGTCCGGGGAGAAGCTGCTCGATGGCGAGACGGTGTTCCGCCTGTACGACACTTTCGGCTTCCCGGTCGATCTCACGGCGGACATCTGCCGCGAACGCGGCGTGATGATCGACATGGCCGGCTTCGAAGCCGCGATGGACGAGCAGCGCGAGCGCGCCCGCTCACGCTCGAAGTTCACGGCGGCCGCGGCGCTCGAGTACTCGGGCGGCAAGACTCTTTTCCACGGCTACGAGAAGCTCAGCCATCCGTCCAAGGTGGTGGCCCTCTACCGCGACGGCACGCAGGTAAAGTCTTTGAACAGTGGCGAGTCGGGGACGGTGGTGCTGGACGAGACGCCGTTCTATGCCGAATCCGGCGGCCAGGTCGGCGATCGCGGCGAGCTGGTCGCCTCTTCCGGCACCTTTGCCGTGGAAGACACGCAGAAGATCCAGTCCGAGGTTTTCGGCCACCACGGGACGCTGAAGACCGGCTCCCTCAAGGTCGGCGATCGCGTCGAGGGGCGCGTGGACACGGAGCTTCGCGCCCGCACGATGCGCAACCACTCGGTCACGCACCTGATGCACAAGGCGCTGCGCGAGGTGCTCGGGACGCACGTGCAGCAGCGCGGCTCGCTGGTCGACGCGGACAAGACGCGCTTCGACTTCTCCCACAACAAGGCCCTCACCGACGATGAGATCCGCGAGGTCGAAGCCAGGGTCAACGCGGAAATCGTGCAGAACACCCCGACGCGGGCGCAGGTCATGCCGATGGAGAAGGCCAGGACCTCCGGCGCGGTGATGCTCTTCGGCGAGAAATACGGCGACGAAGTCCGCGTCCTCGACATCGGGTCATCGCGCGAGTTCTGCGGCGGCACGCACGTCGCCCGCACCGGCGACATCGGCGTGTTCAAGATCCTTTCCGAAGGCGGCGTCGCCGCCGGAATCCGCCGTGTCGAGGCCACGACCGGCCTCACCGCGCTTGCGATGATGAACGCCCAGCTGCAGGAATTCCGCGAGGTCGCGCGGCAGCTGCGCGCGCAGCCCGGGCCGGGCATGGCGCAGAAGGCGGTCGTGGGCCTCCTCGAGGAGAAGAAAGCGCTCGAGAAAGAAATCGCGCGCATGCGCTCGAAGCTCCTGAGCGGGCAGGGCGGCGATCTCAGCTCCCAGGCGGTCGAAGTGAAAGCCAAGGACGGCCAGGTGATGCGCGTGCTCGCCGCGGCGCTCGACGACGCCGATCCGAAGACCATGCGCGAGACGGTGGACCGGATGAAGGACAAGCTGAAGTCCGCGGCCATCGTGCTGGGCGCAGTGAGCGACGGCAAGGTCTCGCTCATCGCTGGGGTGACTTCGGACCTCACCGGGAAAGTGAAAGCCGGCGAGCTGGTCAATTTCGTCGCGCAGCAGGTGGGCGGCAAAGGCGGCGGCCGGCCCGACATGGCGCAGGCCGGCGGCACCAACCCGGCCGGCCTCACGGGTGCGCTGCAATCGGTGAAGTCGTGGGTCGCGCAGCGCGTTTAGGGGTTCTCATGGTGCTCGTGCTCGCCACGCCGGCGCTCGCCCATCACGGCTGGAGCGAATACGACGCGACCAAGCCGCTCAAGCTGGCCGGAAAGATCGTCGAGTCGGGATACGAGCACCCGCACGGCCACATCCGCCTGGAAACGCCGACCAAGACATGGAACGTGGTGCTAGCGCCGCCATCGCGCATGGAGTTCCGTGGGCTGGCCAAGGCCATGCTGGCGCCGGGTGGCAGCGCAAGCGTCGAGGGCTATCCGAACCGCGACAAGCCCGACGAGCTGCGTGCCGAGCGCATCACCGTCCAGGGCAAGACCGTAGAGCTGCGATGAACCCGGTCGGGGCCCTGGAGGCTTCGGGTCTCGGGCAGGCGATGCGCCAGTGGCTGTGGCTCTACCCGGCGGTCGAGACGATCCACATCCTGGGCATCGCGCTCCTCTTCGGCTCGATCGCCGTGCTCGACCTGCGCCTGCTCGGCGTGTCGCGGTCGGTGCCGGTAAGGAGCCTGGCGCGGCACGTGCTGCCGTGGAGCGCGGCGAGCTTCCTCCTCATCGTGCCGAGCGGCCTCGCCATGTTCGTCGCGCACGCGAGCGAGTTCATCTCGAGCCCGGTCTTCGCCATCAAGATGTGCCTCATCATGGCGGCGGGGCTCAACGCGGCGCTGTTCCATGCCATCACGTTCCGCACCGCCGACGTGTGGGACTCGGATGAGATGCGCAAGCTCGGGCCGCCGCCCTCGGCGCGCCTTGCAGGCGCACTGTCGCTCGCGCTATGGGCGAGCGTAATTGCCTGCGGCCGGTTGCTGGCTTACTTCTAGAAGCCGATCTTCTGGCGGCGGCTGCCGCGCGAGGCCTGGATGTCTTCGGGCTGCACTTCGCTGCGGCCCGCCAGCTTGGCTGTGCCGAACCCGGACTGGATCGCGCGGCGCATCTCGCGTGGCGCGAAGGAGGCGAGCTTGTCGAGCGTGGCCTCCCCGGGCAGGTCTGGAAACTTGCGGCCCCAGTCGTGGGCGTTGCGCACTTCGCTATAGATGGTTTTCGCGATGCGGCGGGCTCCGGCTTCATCCGGCGGCTCTATCTCGTAGACCGCCATGCGGTTGAGCAGGGGCTCGGGAATGCGCGATGCGTCGTTCGCCGTGGCGAGCCACACCGCGCCCGAGGCATCGATGGGCAGCTCGACGAATTCGTCGACGAAGCGGGTGGCGGTCTGGATTTCCAGCAGCTCGTAGAGTGCCCCGAGCGGGTCGTACTGCCCGTCGGAGCTCGCCTTGTCGAGCTCATCCACGACGATCACGGGATTGGCGTATTCGCCATTCAGGAAGGTGTCGAACACCTTGCCGGGCTTGGCGTTCTTCCACTGCGAGGAAGCGCCCGACAGCACCCAGCCCGCGGTGAGCGAGCTCATCGGCACGAAGCCAAAGCCGGTACCGAGGAGCTCCGAGAGCTTGCGGGCAAAGTGGGTCTTGCCGATGCCGGGATCGCCGAGCAGCAGCATCGGCGGCAGCTCGATCGAATCATTGGAGTCGATGCACAGCGCCAGGTGCTTGCGGATGTCCTCGAGCACCTCGGAAAAATTGGGCAGGTCTTCGAAAAGCGCGTCCATCTCGGGCAGCGCCGAAGGCTTGACGGTGAAGCGCTGGCCACCGAGGCGCAGCATCTTCTCGTAGACGGCGCGCAGGGCTTCGTTGGATGAAGGCGGCAGCTCCTGCAGCGCCTTTTCGACGCCCGGGACGTCGTAGACGTCCTTGAAGCCTGCGATGGGAATAGTCACGCTAGCCGACATGGATCACCTCCGCTTTAGTTTCTTTGTTATGTGCGGGTCCATCTATCCCAGGGGAAAAAATTAACATGATGCTTCCTTCCTAGCAAACTGTGCGCCACTGGCACACGCAGCCTTCGACTGCCAATCGGCTACAGTGGTCATATGCCCACTACAACGCGCGAGGACTTCAATGGTTTCGGCGCCGACTACCTGCCCGGACTGCTGGGCATGGAATTCATCACGGTGAGCGCCGACGCCGTGGAGAGCCGCATGAACGTGGCGAAGCGGGTGATGGCGCCCAATGGCTATCTGCACGCAGCTACGATAATCGCCCTCGCCGATACGAGCTGTGGCTATGGGTGCGTGGCGGCCCTGCCGCCCGGAGCAAGCGGATTCACTACGATCGAGCTCAAGTCGAATTTCCTCGGCACCGCGCGCGATGGGGCGATCCTCTGCCGCGCCACCCCGGTGCACCGCGGCCGCACGACGCACGTTTGGGATGCGGCGGTCACGGTGGAGGGCAGCGGGGCCAAGATCGCGCTTTTCCGCTGCACGCAGATGATCCTTTGGCCCAGGCAGGAGCCCAAGTAGACAGGGTCCCTTCACTCATGCTTGAATGCGCCCACATGACGCGCCGGTTCTTCTTTGCCTTCTTCTTTTATCCCAGCCAACTGGCGGACGGGACCGGCTAAGCTCACCCTTAGAATCCAACCAAAAACCGCCAGCGCCAAAAGCCTGGCGGTTTTTGTTTTTGGGAGACCCAAAATGACCGCCCCCCTCGACACGACCCCGCAGGTAACCGGCGACAAGACTTCGCTCACCGACGACGAGCGCATCGAGGCCGTCGTCCCGCTGCCGCCGCCGGAGCACCTGATCCGCTTCTTCCCCATCCGGGGCACCGCCGTCGAGACGCAGGTCACCGAGACGCGCCGCCAGGTGCGCCAGATCCTGCAGGGGCGCTCCGATCGGCTGCTCGTGGTGATGGGGCCCTGCTCGATCCACGATACGGCCGCCGCGCTCGCCTACGCGCAAAAGCTCGCCGTGGAAAGGAAGCGGCACGCCGGCGAGCTCGAGCTCGTGATGCGCGTGTATTTCGAGAAGCCGCGCACCACCGTCGGGTGGAAGGGGCTGATCAACGATCCGTACCTGAATGGCAGTTTCCGCATCAACGAGGGGCTGCGCATCGCGCGCGACGTGCTCGTTCGCATCAACGAGGCGGGCGTGCCGGCAGGCTGCGAATTCCTCGACGTGATCTCGCCGCAGTACATCGGCGACCTCGTGTCCTGGGGCGCGATCGGCGCGCGCACGACGGAAAGCCAGGTGCACCGCGAGCTCGCCTCCGGCCTGTCGGCCGCGGTGGGCTTCAAGAACGGCACCGACGGCAACGTCCGCATCGCCGTCGATGCGCTCCTCGCCGCCCGGCAGAAGCACCATTTCCTCTCGGTGCACAAGAGCGGCCAGGTGGCCATCGTCGAGACCCGCGGCAACGAGGACTGCCACATCATCCTGCGCGGGGGCCGCGAGCCGAACTACGACGCGGCGAGCGTGCAGGCGGCCTGCGCCGAGCTTGCGCGCGCCGGCCTGCCTGAGCGGCTGATGATCGACTGCTCGCACGCCAACGCCGCGAAGCAGTACCAGCGCCAGGCGGACGTGGCGCGCGACATCGCCCAGCAGATGGCGCGCGGCGAGCGACGCGTCATCGGCGTCATGGTGGAGTCGCACCTCGTCGAAGGCCGCCAGGAGCTGAAGGTCGGACAGCCGCTGCGCTTCGGGCAGAGCATCACCGACCCCTGCCTCGGTTGGGACGAGTCGGTGGCGCTCCTCGGCACGCTCGCCGATGCGGTGCGGCGGCGGCGCGAGAAGGCGGCATAATCCGGGGGCATGCCAGAGCGTCCGCAGCAGCTCGAGCACCTGGAGTATCTCGGCGATGCGACGCAGTTCGCCGCGCAGATCCATTCGCTGATCCCGAAGTGCCGGCTGCTTGAGAATTTCTCGCCTACCGAGGTCAAGCTGCTCGCGCACTTCATGCAGGTGTATCAGGCCGGGGCGGGGATCGAAATCATCCAGGAGGGCGACGGGGGTGATTTCATGCTGATGCTGATCGACGGCAAGGTCGACGTGCAGAAGCGCGACCGCTGGAATACCCCTCAGCTCCTCGCCTCGGTGGAACCGGGGCGCACGCTCGGCGAGATGTCGATGATCGACGGCGAGGCGCGCTTCGCCACCTGCACGGCGGCCACCGCCGCGGTGATCGCAGTGCTCGACCGCGAAAGCCTCGCGCGCATCATCGTCGAGCAGCCGCTCCTCGGCGCCAAGATCCTGATGGAGCTGGTCCTCATGCTGTCGCAGCGCCTGCGCGCCACCAGCCAGCGCCTGCTCGGGTTGCTGGACGAGAATCCCACGGATAGCACGGCTTCGAACCTGCTGTAGTGCACGCCACCCTGCCCCTGATGCGCCGTCACGGCTTTCCCGCCGTGCGCCGCGGCAAGCTCGAGACGCTCCAGGTCAATCTCGGCTATCGCTGCAACCAGAGCTGCGTGCATTGCCACGTGAACGCCGGGCCGCAGCGCACCGAAGTCATGGCGCCCGAAACCGTGGCGCAGGTGCTCGCCTTTCTCGATCGTGGACCTGCGCGCACGCTGGACCTCACAGGCGGGGCGCCGGAGCTCCATCCACAGTTCCGCCGCCTCGTGTCGAGCGCGCGTGCGATGGGCAAGCACGTCATCGACCGCTGCAACCTCACGATCCTGAGCGAGCCGGGACACGAAGACCTGGCGGCCTTCCTCGCCCGGGAGCGCGTCGAGGTCATCGCATCGCTGCCTTGCTATACCGAAGGCCTGGTCGACCGCCAGCGCGGCAAAGGCGTCTATGAGCGGAGCATCGCCGGCCTGCGTGCGCTGAACGCGCTCGGCTATGGGACCGCGCTGCCGTTGAACCTGGTCTACAACCCGCAGGGGCCGTCGCTGCCGCCGGGCCAGGAGCAGCTCGAGGCCGACTACAAGCGCGAGCTCGGCGAGCGCCATGGCATCGTGTTCAACCGCCTCTATACGCTGGCCAACATGCCGATCCAGCGCTTCGGCTCGATGCTGGTCTCAAAGGGGCAGTTCAACACCTACATGGATCTCCTGCGCAGCGCCCATCGTGCCGAGAACGTCGAGGCGCTGATGTGCCGCACGCTGATCTCGGTCGACTGGCAGGGCTTCGTGTACGACTGCGACTTCAACCAGATGCTGGGTCTGCCCCTTTCGGCCGAGCGCCGTGCGCGGACGCACCTGTCGCAGCTCGATGGCGGCGAGCTCGCCGACAGTCGCATCGAGGTGCGCGACCATTGCTATGGCTGTACCGCCGGGCAGGGCTCGTCCTGCGGCGGCGCTTTGCAGTGAGGCGTAGCCGGCTCTTCATACTCTTGCTCCTCGTCGCAGCCGTCGCCGCCTTCTTCGCGGCCGGTGCGCATCGCTACTTCACCTTCGAGAGCATCAAGGACCAGCAAGCCGAGCTCGCGGCGCGCTTCCATGCGCAGCCGGGCTCGACAGCTGCCGTCTTTTTCCTGGTCTATGTGGCCGTCGCCGGGCTGGCGCTGCCGGGGGCGGCGCTCCTCACCCTGGTGGCGGGCGCGATCTTCGGCCTGCTCTGGGGCACGGTGCTCGTCTCCTTCGCCTCGTCGCTCGGCGCCACGCTTTCTTTCCTGCTGTCGCGCTTCGTGCTGCGCGACTGGATCCAGCGGCGCTACAGCGCGCGGCTCGAAGCCGTCGACCGCGGCGTGCGCAAGGAAGGCGCGTTCTACCTCTTCACGCTGCGTCTGATACCCGCGGTGCCGTTCTTCGTGGTCAACGTGCTGATGGGTCTCACGGCGCTGCGTCCGTGGACGTTTTACTGGGTGAGCCAGCTCGGCATGCTGGCCGGCACCCTCGTCTACGTGAACGCCGGCACGCGGCTCGCCGCCATCGAGTCGCCGCGCGGCATCCTGTCGCCGGCGCTCATTGGCGCCTTCCTCCTGCTCGGCATATTCCCGCTGCTCGCCAAGCGGGCGGTGGATGCGGCAAAGGCGCGGCGCGTCTACGCGCGCTGGAAGCGTCCGTCGCGCTTCGAACGCAACCTGGTGGTCATTGGCGCGGGGTCGGCGGGCCTGGTGTCGGCGTACATCGCCGCAGCCGTGCGCGCCAAAGTCACGCTGGTCGAGAAGCACCGCATGGGCGGCGATTGCCTCAATACCGGCTGCGTGCCGTCGAAGGCGCTCATCAAGTCGGCGCGCGTGCTGGCGCAGATGCGCCGCGCGGCCGACTATGGCCTGCGCGCACCGGCGGTCGAGTTCGATTTCGCCGAGGTGATGGAGCGCGTGCAGCGGGTAATCCGCACCATCGAGCCGCACGATTCGATCGCCCGCTACACCGAGCTGGGAGTCGAGTGCCTGCAGGGCGAGGCGCGCATCACGTCGCCCTGGACCGTGGAGATCGATGCCAAGCGCACGATCACCACGCGGGCCATCGTGATCGCCGCCGGCGCGCGGCCGCTCGTGCCGCCGATACCCGGCATCGAGAACGCGCGGGTGCTCACCTCGGACACCGTGTGGGACCTGCGCGAGCTGCCGCGGCGGCTGGTGGTGCTCGGCGGCGGACCGATCGGCTGCGAGCTCGCGCAGGCCTTCGCGCGCTTCGGTGCGCGCGTCACGCAAGTCGAGATGCTGCCGCGCCTGCTTTCGCGCGAGGACCCGGAGGTCTCCGAGATGGTGCGCGGGCGTTTCGTCGCCGAAGGGGTCGATGTGCGCGCCGGCTACCGCGCGGTGCGCATCGAGCCCGGGCGCACGCTGGTGTGCGAGCACGAGGGCAAAGAGGAGCGCTTCGAATTCGACGCTCTGCTTTGCGCGCTCGGCCGCGTGCCCAACACCGCGGGCTATGGGCTCGAGGAGCTCGGCATCCCGGTGACCCAGGCGCGCACCGTCGAGACGAACGAATACCTGCAAACGCTCTATCCGAACATCTACGCCTGCGGCGATGTCGCCGGGCCCTACCAGTTCACGCACACCGCTTCGCACCAGGCGTGGTTCGCCGCAGTGAACGCGCTCTTCAGCCCGTTCAAGCGCTTTCGCGCCGACTATTCGGTGATTCCGTGGGCGACGTTCACGGATCCGGAGGTGGCGCGCGTCGGCCTGAACGAGCTCGAAGCCAGGGAGCGCGGCGTGGCGTACGAAGCCACGGTGTACGGGCTGGACGATCTCGACCGCGCGATTGCCGATGAAACCGCGCACGGCATGGTGAAGGTGCTCACCGCACCGGGTAGCGACCGCATCCTGGGCGCGACGATCGTCGGCGAGCAGGCCGGCGACCTGATCATCGAGTTCATCGGCGCGATGAAGCACGGTATCGGCCTGAACAAGATCCTCGGCACCATCCATATCTATCCGACGCTAGCCGAAGCCAACAAGTACGCCGCCGGCTCATGGAAGCGCGCGCACGCGCCGCAGGGCGTCCTGAAACAAGTGGAGCGCTTCCACGCGTGGATGCGCGGATAGCCGCGCTCTGCCTCGCGCTCGCCGCGACACCCGCGGTGGCGTTCGACCATTCGCATGCCGCGTGGGCCGCTCTCCTCCAGCACGTCGTCGTCCTCGAGGGCGGCAAAGCCTCGCGGCTTCGCTATGCGGAGGTGGCAAAGGAGCGCGCCGGGCTGAAGCGCTATCTCGAATCCCTGTCGGCGGTGCCGCGCAGCGAGTTCGACGGCTGGACGCGAGGCGAGCAGATGGCATTCCTCATCAACGCGTACAACGCCTTCACGGTGGACAAGATCCTCGGGCGCTATCCCGGCCTCGGCTCGATCTGGGACTACGGCAAGCTGTTCGGCAATCCTTTCAAGGACGAGTTCTTCTCGCTCCTGGGCCGCCGCGCGAGCCTGGACTGGATCGAGCACGACACGCTGCGCAAGGACTATCGCGAGCGCCGGGTGCACTACGCGTTGAATTGCGCTTCGCTCGGCTGCCCCATGCTGCGCGAGGAGCCTTACGTGCCGGCGCAGCTGGAAGCGCAGCTCGAGGACCAGGCGCGGCGCTTTCTGTCCGATGCGTCGCGCAATCGCTATCGCGACGGGCGCCTCGAGCTGTCGAAGATCTATGACTGGTTCAAGGAAGACTTCGAGCCGCGCGAGCAATACTTCGCCGGCTATGCCGATCTCCTTGCCGCGGACGCCGCTGGGCGGGCCGCGGTTTCCGCCGGCAAGGCGCGACTCACCTTCCTCGAATACGACTGGTCCCTCAACGACTTTCCATCATCGTCCCGGCGCTGAACGAGGCGCAGGGCATTCGCGCCGCGCTCGGGGCGCTGTCCGCGCTGCGCGCGCGCGGCCATGAAGTCATCCTCGTCGACGGCGGCAGCGACGACGGCACGGCGGATCTTGCCGTGCCGTTTTGCGACGGGGTGCTGAGGAGCGAGCGCGGCCGCGCAAAGCAGATGAACGCCGGCGCGAGCGCGGCGCAGGGCGAGGCGCTCCTTTTCCTGCATGCGGATACGCGGCTGCCGCCGAACGCGGACCAAGCGGTATTCAACGCGCTCGAGCGCTCGAGCTGGGGCCGCTTCGATGTGAGCATCGACGCCCGCCACCCACTGCTGCCGCTCGTCGCGTGCGCCATGAATCTTCGCTCCCGCCTGACCGGCATCGCGACGGGCGACCAGGCGATCTTCGTGCGGCGCGACGCCTTTGCCGGCTTCCCGGAAATCCCCTTGATGGAGGACGTTGCCTTCAGTGCGGCGATGAAGCGGCGCGGGCGTCCCGCGTGCCTGCGCGCGCAGGTGGTCACCTCGGGACGCCGCTGGGAGCGAGACGGCGTCGTGCGCACCATCGTGCTGATGTGGCGCCTGCGCCTGCTCTATGCGCTCGGTGCTTCGCCCCATCGCCTCGCCCGTCACTATGCCGAGCATCGCTGACAGCATCGTCATCGTCTTCGCGCGCGCACCGCGGGCCGGTGCAGCGAAAACCCGCCTGATGCCGCGGTTGGGCGCCGAGGGCGCGGCGCGCCTGCAGAAGCGGCTGATCCAGGCCGCGTTGCGCACCGCCGCCGGATCCGGGGACGTGCAGCTTCACGTCACGCGCAGCCACGCCTGGTTCCGCACACTCGGCGTGCCGGTGCGGATGCAGCGCGGCGCGGACCTGGGCGCGCGCATGCACCATGCGTTGCGCGTGGCCGTGCGCCGGCACCGTGCCGTCGTCCTGATCGGCAACGATGCCCCGTCTCTGAGGACGACCGACCTCGACCAAGCGGTGCGCTGGCTGCGCGGCGGCGCGGACATCGTGCTCGCCCCGGCGGAAGACGGCGGCTATGCGCTCATCGGCGCGCGGCGCATCGACGCGCGCGTGTTCCACGGCGTACGCTGGGGCGGGCCCGACGTGCTGGCGCAAACGTTGCGCAACGCTGAGCGGTGCGGCCTGGAATGCAGGCTGCTTCGCACGGTGTGGGACGTCGACCGGCCCGAGGACCTCGAGCGGCTCAGAGCGCTCCGTTTTTCTTCAGCGTCGCGGCGAGGCGCTCGGCGATCACGGCGTAGCCGCGGGCATTCGGATGGATCGGGTCGGACTTGAGGCTCGAGTCCTTCAGCACTTCGGTGATGACGCTGCCTTCGTAGGCGATCCGCAGGTCCTTCGCGATGGTGGCGTAAAAGGCGGGCGGCGAGGGCAGTAGTCCCGGCTCCGGGGTGGCGATCAGCACGACGGCGATGCCGCGCTTGCGGGCGAGTTCGACCATTGCGCGCACGTTGCGCTCCGCCTGCGCGTTGCCGAGGCGGCGCAGGAAATCGTTGCCGCCGATGCACAGCAGCATAAGGCGCGGCGCGTGCTCGTCGAGCGCGCCCGGCAGGCGCTCGAGCGCCTGCGCCGTCACTTCGCCGGGCACGCCCGCGCGCACCACGCGCCGGCCGATCAGCTTCTCGAGTTGTGCAGGGTAGCTTTCGGTCTCGGCGGCGCCGGTGCCGTAAGTCAGGCTGTCGCCGAACGCAAGGACCACCGCGTCGGCGGGCAGGCGAGCGAGTCGCGGGCGCTCGCTGCACGCCGCACCGACAAGGACGAGCGCAAGAGCGAAAAGGACGCGAGCTGACTGGATTTGCAAGGGCAGGATGCGCGGCGAGTGCATGTTACACTCCGCCGCCTCTGGAGGAGGACGATGAAGATTAAGAGTCCGAAGGATTTCTGGGCGGGCCTGATGTTTCTCGGATTCGGCCTGTTCTTCGTGATTTGGGCCATGACCCATTACCAGATGGGCACCGCCGTCCGCATGGGCCCGGCGTACTTCCCGACGGTGCTTGGCGGAATGCTCGCCGTGCTCGGCTTCATCGTCTTCGCCGGCTCGTTCGCCGTCGACGGCCCCCCCGTTCCGCCGTTCGCCATGCGCCCGCTGATCCTCATCAGCCTGGGCTGCGTGCTCTACGGTTACCTGATGAAGCCGCTCGGCCTGGTCGGCGCCACCGCCGCGCTCGTATTCGTGAGCGCGCTCGGCGGGCACGAGTTCAAGGTGAAGGAAGTGCTGATCCTCTTCGTGGTGCTGATCATCTTCTCCTGGGCAGTGTTCGTGAAAGGGCTGACGCTTCCTTTCCCGATGTGGCCCGAGGCCTTTGGATACTGAGACAGGGTACTGAGACAGGGTACTAGGCGAGAGCGCAATGGACATCCTACATAACCTGATCATGGGATTCGGCGTTGCGATCTCGCCGATGCACCTTCTCTACGCGCTGATCGGCGTGATGCTCGGCACGCTGATCGGGGTGCTCCCCGGCATCGGCCCGGTGGCGACGATCGCCATGCTGCTGCCGATCACCTTCAACCTGAGCCCGCTCGCCGCGCTCATCATGCTGGCGGGCATCTACTACGGCGCTCAGTACGGCGGCTCGACGACCGCCATCCTGGTGAACATCCCGGGCGAATCGTCCTCGGTGGTCACCTGCCTCGACGGCTACCAGATGGCGCGGCAGGGCCGTGCGGGACCCGCGCTCGCCATTGCGGCCCTGGGCTCGTTCTTCGCCGGCTGCGTTGCGACGCTCATCATCGCCGTCGCCGCCCCGCCGCTTGCGGAGGTGGCGCTCAAGTTCGGCCCCTCCGAGTACTTCTCGCTGATGGTGTTCGGCCTCGTGGCCGCCACGGTCCTCGCGCACGGCTCGCTCATCAAGGCGATCGCCATGGTGGTGTGGGGCCTGCTCCTCGGCCTGATCGGCACCGACGTCAATTCCGGCGTGCTGCGCTTCACCTTCGGCGTGCCGGAGCTTTCGGATGGCATCGGCTTCGTGATCGTGGCCATGGGCATGTTCGGCACGGCCGAGATCATCGCCAACCTCGAGCTCAAGGATAAGCGCGAGATCTTCACCAGCAAGGTGACGCACCTCTATCCGACCAAGGAAGACCTGAAGCAGGCGTGGGCCTCGGTGCTGCGCGGCACCGCCCTCGGGTCGATGCTCGGCATCCTGCCCGGCGGCGGGGCGCTGCTTTCGTCCTTCGGCGCCTATACGCTGGAGAAGAAGCTCTCCAAGCACCCGGAGCGCTTCGGCAAGGGTGCGATCGAGGGCGTGGCGGGACCCGAGTCGGCGAACAATGCCGGCGCGCAGACGTCGTTCATCCCGATGCTCACGCTCGGCATCCCGAGCAACGCGGTGATGGCGCTGATGATCGGCGCGCTGATGATCCAGGGCATCGCGCCGGGACCGCAGGTGATGAACGAGAAGCCGGAGCTCTTCTGGGGCCTCATCGCATCGATGTGGATCGGCAACGCGATGCTGGTGATCCTGAACCTGCCGCTGATCGGCATGTGGGTGAAGCTGCTGACGGTGCCCTACCGGTTCCTCTTCCCGTCCATCCTGGTGTTCATGGCGATCGGCGTGTTCAGCCTCTCGAACAACGCGTTCGACGTGCTGATCATGGCGGTGTTCGGGGTCCTCGGCTACATCTGCGTGAAGCTCGAATGCGAGCCTGCGCCGATGATCCTGGGATTCATCCTGGGCCCGCTGATGGAAGAGAACCTGAGGCGGGCGATGCTGCTCTCGCGCGGGGATCCGCTGGTGTTTTTCCAGAAGCCGATCAGCCTGGGCTTCATGGTCGCGTCGTTGATCCTTCTGGTCATCGTCGCGCTGCCGGCGATCCGCAAGAAGCGCGAAGAGGTT
>DATLDY010000103.1:0-4064 GCA_035525655.1 Burkholderiales bacterium | reverse complement strand
TAGCGCACGCCCGGCGGCAGCTCGAGCGCGATGTCCTGCGCGACCACCAGGGACCCGAAGCTCTTATTTAGATTTTTTGTAGAGAGCACTCGCGCCCCCGAGGATGCCGTTGGGCAGGAACATCACCACGGCGACCAGCATCAGCCCGATCCAGAAATACCAGTACTGCGGGTTGGCGCCCGAGAACTGGTCGCGCGCCACCATGTAGATCACGGCGCCGATGAGGCCGCCGTAGAGGCGTCCGGCGCCGCCGAGGATGAGAATGACGAGCACATCCGCGGAGCGGCCGAACGACAGGACTTCCAGCGAGACGGTCGACGTCGTATGGGTGAGTAGCGCCCCTGCGATGCCCGCCAGCACGGCGGCAATCGTGTAGGCCTTGCGCAGGTGTGCGCCGCTCGGGCCGCCGATGGCCGGCATGCGCGTCGCGTTTTCGCGGATGCCGCGCAGCGCGAGGCCGAAAGGCGAATGGATGATGCGCCGCGCCATCAGGAAGCAGAGGAACAGCACGGCGAGCGCATAGGCGTATGCCGTGCGGCCGAACATGTCGAACTTGAAGCCGAAGAGCGTGCCCATCCGGATGCCCTGCAGGCCGTCGGCGCCGCCGGTGAGCGCGCTCGCGCTGTTGGCGGCCTCGTGCAGCAGCAGCCCGAGGCCGAGCGTCAGCATGATCAGCGCGAGATGGCGGAAGCGAACGATGATGTGGCTCGTGAGGTAGCCGACGATGCCGGCGGCAATCGCGGCCGCGACCAGGCTGCCGAGCGGCTCGTTCCAGTAATGCTTCGCCAGCAGCCCCGCCACGTACGCGCCGACGCCGAAGTACGCAGCGTGCCCCAGCGAGACGATGCCGGCGTAGCCGAGGATCAGGTCGAGCGAGAGCGCGAACAGCGCAGTAATCGCGATCTGGCTGGCGAGCGACAGGTAGTTCGGCGTGAGCACGAAGGGCAGGAGCGTGCAGAGCCAGAACACGATCTCGAGCGGGTGCCAGCGAGCCTGGCGCTGGAAGAGGGTGCTAGCGCTTTCCAAACAACCCTGCCGGGCGCCACATGAGGAGCCCCACCATCACGAGGTAGATGACGAAGGCGCCGAGCCACGGAAAGTAGTACTTGCCGGCCATGTCGCTGATGCCGAGGAGAACCGCCGCGGCGAAGGAGCCGCCGATCGAGCCGAGGCCACCGACCGCAACCACGATCAGAACGTAGACCAGGTAGCCGAGCGCGAAGGTCGGATCGAGGCCGACCACCTGGATGGAAAGCGCGCCGCCGAGCCCGGCGAGCCCGCCGCCGAGCGCGAAGGTCAGCATGAAGGCGCGATCGACATCGATGCCCAGGCCGCGCGCCATGCGCTGGTTATCGACCGCGGCGCGCACCTGTGCGCCGAACCGCGTTTTTTCCAGGAACAGGATGAGAGCCGCGGTGACCAGCAGGCCCACCACGATGAGGAAGATGCGGTACTTGGCGAAGGTCATCGGGCCGACGTGCTGGGCGCCCTGCAGCCAGTCGGGGACCTGAACGGACTGCTGCTCGGTGGTGTAGAACCACGCGTACGCCGCGACCGAGATGAAGACGATGCCGATCGTGAGCAGGCACTGGTCGAGGTCGCTCGCGCGGTAGAGGCGCCGGTAGAGCACGCGCTCTAGCACGATGGACACCAGCGCAGCGGCGATGAACGCGATCGGCAGGGTGGCGAGGAAAGGCCAGCCCGCCTTCCCCGCGAGATGCACGGTGACGTAGCCGCCCACCATGGCGAAGCTGCAGTGCGCCAGGTTGACGAAGTTCATCATCCCCAGCGTCACCGACAGCCCCACCGACAGCAGGAACAACAGCATCCCGTAGGCGAACCCGTCGAAGAGCACGCCTGCGGCGGACGACAGCATCAACTATTTCTTGGCTGCGGCCTGCTTCCTGCGCTCGCCGGCCGGGTCTTTCACCATCGGGATGGTGTCGAACGGCACGTTGACCAGCTCGTTGCCGACTTTCTGCACGCGGCGGATGTACACGTTCTGCACCACGTCGCGCGTCTCCGGATCGATCATCATCGGACCGCGCGGGCTTTCCCACTTCAGGCCCTTGGCGGCGGCGATGAGCGAGTCGGCGTCGGTCTTGCCGTTGGTCTTCTTGAGCGCCTCGTAGATCGCGTGCATGCCGTCGTAGCCGCCGATCGAGAAGAAGTCCGGGTTGCGGCCGCCGGAGACCGCGTTGTACTCCTTGACGAATGCGACGTTCAGCTTGCTGTTCGACATGTAGTCGTAGTGCCACGCCGTGATGATGTCGAGCGCGGTGTCGCCCATGCTCTTCAGCGCCGCCTCGGCGGTGGTCTCTCCCGAGCCGAGCACCTTGGTCTTCTTCTTGTCGATGCCGCGCTCGGCGAACGCCTTGCCCAGCGCCGCCGGCTGTGCGCCGCCGGGGATGAAGATGAAGATCGACTCGGGTCCGAGGTCCTTCGCGCGCTGCACGAACGCCGAGAAATCCGGGTTGGCGACCGGGAAGCGCACCGAGCCGGCGATGGTGCCGCCGGCGGCCTTGAAGGCGCTCTGGAATGCGTTCTCCGAGTCGTGGCCCGGGCCGTAATCGGTCACCATCGTGTAGCTCTGCTTGATGCCGCCCTTGGTCGCGGCCCAGGTGCCGAAGGTTTCCATCACCTGCGGCAGCGTCACCGAGGTGCGGATCATGTAGGGGGACTTGGTGATCACCACCGACGTGGCGGCGTTCATCACCACCATGAACTTCTTCGCCTCGGCCGAGACGTCGCCGCCGGCCATCGCGTTCGGCGTGAGCACGTAGCCGGCGAGGATGTCGACGTTGTCGCGCACCACCAGCTCCTGCGACAGGCGCTTCGCCACGTCCGGCGCCGGGCCGCCCACGTCCTTGGTAATCAGCTCGATCTTGCGCCCGGCGACGGTATCGCCGTGCATCTTGATATAGGTCTTGGCGCCGTTCAGCATCTGGTTGGCCGCGTCGGCGAACTGGCCCGACAGGGTGAGCGGCATGCCGATCTTGACCGTTTGTTGCGCCTGTACCGCCAGCGGAGCCGCGAGCGCGGCCGCCACGAAAAGTCGAAGCATGGTTCCTCCTCCTAAGGAAGCCGTACCATAACAAAAAAATGAAACGCTCGACGCGAAAGATCCTGAGCACCCATGTGGGAAGCCTCCCCCGGGAGAGCGATTTTTCGGTCGAATGGGTCGTGCGCCAGCAGCGCGAGGTGGGCCTCGATCTCGTCAACGAAGGCGAGTACACCAAGGGCGGCGACTGGCTGTCCTACGTCGAAGGCCGCTTCGGCGGCTTCGAGCCGCGGCCGCCGGCGCCCGGCACCGTGCCCCTCATCGCGCAGGGCAAGGACCGCGAGGCCTTTGCAGACTTCTACAAATACGCGGCGGAGAAGGGCACGCTTTTCTTCGCGCCCGGCGAGCAGATCAAGCGCGTGCGGCCGATCTGGGTGTGCACCGGCCCGATCACCTACACCGGCGCCGAGCCGCTGCAACGCGAGATCGCCGAGCTCAAGGCCCACGTTGCGCTCGAGGACGCGTTCCTCACCTCCACCGCGCCGGCGAGCCTCGAGGTCTATCGGCGCAACGAGTATTACAAAAGCGAGGAAGAGTTCGTCTTCGCCATCGCCGAAGCGATGCGCGTCGAGTACGAGACGATCGCCCACGCCGGCATCGTGCTGCAGATCGACGATGCGTGGCTGGTCGCGCTCTGGGACCGGATCGGCATCGCGATGGGCATCGACGCCTTCCGCAAGCGCTGCGCGATGCGCATCGAGGCGCTGAACCACGCGCTGCGCAACGTCCCCGAAGACCGCGTGCGCTACCACCTCTGCTGGGGAAGCTGGCACGGCCCGCACGCCTTCGACATCGAGCTGAAAGACGTCGCCGACCTGATGCTGAAGGTGAAAGCGCAGGCGTACCTGGTCGAAGGCGCCAATGCGCGCCACGAGCACGAATACGCCGTCTGGGAACTGGTGAAGCTCCCCGCCGGCAAGATCCTCATCCCCGGCGTCGTCACGCATTCCACCGACGTGGTCGAGCATCCGGAGCTCGTCTCGCAGCGCATCCAGCGCTTCGC
>DATLDY010000097.1:0-2447 GCA_035525655.1 Burkholderiales bacterium | reverse complement strand
GGATGGTAGCATCGCCGCGATGTTCTCCTGGAAGCGGCCGACCAACCTCGGGGTGAAAGACGGGCGGCTGGCGCCGTGCAAGCGATCGCCGAATTGCGTCTCTTCGCAAGCCGATCCCGGCGATGGCGAGCACTACATCGCGCCGATCCCGTTCCGGGGCTCGGTCGAGCAACTGCGCAAAGCGGTGCAGTCTATGGAGCGCGCGACGGTCGTCGCGTCCCAGGGCAACTACCTGTACGCCGAATACCGCACGAAGCTGCTGCGCTATGTGGACGACCTCGAGCTTTTCTATGACTCCGCGGCGGGGCTGGTGCACGTGCGCTCCGCCTCGCGTCTCGGGCGGCGCGATTTCGGCGTCAACCGCAGGCGCGTCGAGGCGCTGCGGTCACTTATCCAGGCGCGCTAGGCGGCGCGCACTCCGGTGGGGTCGTTAGCCGCGGTCAGCAGGTTCGCGCCGGATTCCATGTCGGCGAGGAAGTCGATCACCATGCCGAAATAGCTCATCGGCATCGACTCGTCCCCTTCCATCCAGCGGTAAAAAGCCGCGCGCGGCGCATCGAGCATCTCGCACAGCCGCTCGGGCGTGCCGAGAATTCTCGACGCCTTCCTCAATGCACGGATTTGGAACGCACTCGCCACGCCCCATCATGCGTGGCCGGCCTTTATGGATAAGCCTTGGGGGGGTAGCCGTTCGGACCAGTCCCGGGCTATTTCCCGGCGCGGTAGGCCTTGCTGCGCAGTTTGCCGCGCCCCACGGCACCTTTGCGGGAGACCGAGCCGTAGTTGTGACTGTTGTCACTCATTTCCTTGGCGACCTCGCGCATGCGCTGCTCGGCGATGGTTTCGCGGCTTTTCGCCGCCCCGTACTTGCGTTTCATGAGTCTGTGCCCGGATGAAAACCGAAGGGGCGCAATTGTACTGCCGAAAGCTAGTGCGCCAGGCCGACCAGGTCCCGGGGATAAGGCTCGACGTGGGGCAGCAGGGTGGACGGCGGACGCCGGCGCAGTATCGGGGCCGGCTGGGCCGCATGGCTCACGTTCCTGCGCATGCCGTCCAGGTAGGGATTGGTGCCGCCGAAATAGCGGCCGGCGTATTCATAGCTGCGGCCGAGCTCCCCGTTTAGGCGGCGGCTGGCGCCCTCGTAGAAGCCCGGGGTTTTTGCGACGAGGTCATCGCCCGAAGCGAACACCGGCAGCTTGGGTGCCTTCTTGGGGGCGCCCAGCGCGCCGAGGACGAACTCCGGATACAGGCGGTCGCGGCATTTCTCGAGGTAACAGCGGTCCGACATCTGCGCAATGATGTCCGCGGTGCCAAGCATCTGGCCGACCAGGCGCGGCAGGCCGTGTCCGATGCGGATCGATTCGGCCCGCCGCTCGTAGCCAGTGAAGTGCTGCAGCGTGGCCGCGAGGCGCGCAAGGTCGTCACTGAAACCCAGCTTGCGCATGTAGCGGCGAAGGAAAGCCGCGCTCCGCGAGACGTGCGTGATGGTGTATTCGGCGCCGTAGCGATGCCGGCGATCGTTGTGCCGGCGCAGGTAGCCGAAATCATGGAACAGCGCGGCAAGCGCGCCCGCGACGAACAACGAGGGGCCGAGGGCTTCCTCCCCCGGGCCGCGGTTTTCCTCGTAACCGTGCATCAGGCGCGCCATGGCGAGCGTCACGTCGAGCACATGCTGGAGGTCGTGGTACTCGGTGTCGCACGGCCCATAGTCGGGATAGCGGCCGGTGTACATGAGCTCGACCTCGGCGAAGGCGCGCTCCAGGGGCCCGCTGGACGCGTGGGGGTTGCCCTTGTGATAGAGGCGCGCAACTTCCCGGCCGACCGCGGCGGAGCTCGTCGTCTGGATGGAGCCGGTGATGTCGTAATCGTTGCGGTGCATGGGGGTTTTCCCATCCCCAGTATAGGGATACGATGCCCCTCCCCAGCATGACCTTTGTCACAGGTGACTGACCTCCCTCTGACGGAAGAGGAAAAGGCGCAGATCCGCGAGCGCCTGCACGCTCTCGAGGTCGAGCACTACGACCTCGACGACGTCATCGCCCGCCTCGCCGCCGACCCGAAGCAGGACCGGCTGCAATTGCAACGCCTGAAGAAGCGCAAGCTCGTTCTCAAGGATCAGATCCAGCGCCTGCGCGCGAGACTCATCCCCGACATCATCGCTTGATTGCCCTGATCCAGCGCGTCTCTCACGCAGCCGTGCGCGTGGACGACGCGGAAATCGCGGTTATCGGCAAGGGCATCCTCGCGCTGGTCGGCGTCGAGCGCGGCGATACCGACGATGCCGCCCAACGCCTTGCCGAGCGCGTGCTTGCGTACCGCATCTTTGCCGACCTGCAGGGCAAGATGAATCTTTCGCTGAAAGACGTTGGGGGCGAGCTCCTCGCGGTATCGCAATTCACGCTCGTGGCGGACACCGCGAGCGGCCTGCGCCCGAGCTTCTCGAGCGC
>DATLDY010000079.1:0-6436 GCA_035525655.1 Burkholderiales bacterium | reverse complement strand
TTGAGCGTGCGGCTGCCCTTGTACTGGAAGGCCCATTCGTCCGCGCCCAGATTTCTATGCCAGCCGCCCTGCTCGCGATCGCAGTTGGCCACCTCGATGATGATGTCGTCGTTGGCGTAGAGCACGAGCGGCAGGTAGCCGTTCTCCATGTCCACGCCGGTGACCACGCCTTCCTTGAAGATGTCGTTGAGCGAGATCTTCTGCATCTTGCGCCCGCCCTGCGCGCCCTTCTTCAGCTCGTCCTCGTCGCGCTCGATGACGAAGCGCTGCTCGGTGCCGTCGCCCCAGTCGGCGATCGAGGGGCCCCAGTAAGTCACGAACTCCTTGGTCTTCTTGCCCATGGTCAGTACGCCTCTCATTCAGCCTTGATGTTGGCCGCCTTGATGGCGGCGGCATAACGTGGAAACTCGCGCTTGATGCGCGCCGCTGCTTCTTCCGGCGTGGTGCCGAGCGGCTCGTTGCCGAGCTGCACAAGGCGCTCGCGCACGTCGGGCGCCTTCAGCGCCTTGGCCACTTCGGTGCTCATGCGATCGATGATGGCCTTCGACACGCCCGCGGGCGCCGCCATGCCGATCCAGATGTGCTCGACGAATCCGGGCACGCCCGCCTCGCCGGCGGTCGGCCAGTCGGGGAAGTTCGGGTTGCGCGTGGCGCTGGTCACCGCGAGCGCCTTGGCCTTGCCGGCCTTCACGAAATTCACCGCCGAGCCGAGGTTGAGGAGCGCGAAGTTCACCTCGCCGGTCGACACCGCGGCTGAAGCCGGCGCCCCGCCCTTGTACGGCACGTGCAAGACCTGGATATGCGCCTGCTGCGCTAGCATCTCGGTCAGGACGTGGCTCGTCGAGCCGGTGCCGGCCGTGGAGTAGGTGACTGCTCCGGGCTTCGCTTTCGCCGCCGCGATCAGGTCGGCGACCGAGTTGAACGGGCTCGACGCCGGTACCGCCAGCAGCATCGGGCTCTCCACCATGATGGAAATCGGCGCCAGGTCTTTCAGCGGGTCGTAAGGCAGCTTCGGATAGATGGACGGATGCATCACGATCTCGGCGTTGGTCGCCATGAGGAGCGTGTAGCCGTCGGGCTGGGCTTGCGCGCCGGCCTGCATGCCGATGATGCCGCCGGCGCCGGTGCGGTTCTCAATGACGACCGGCTGGCCGAGCGCCTCCTGCAGCTTCGGCGCGAGCAGGCGCGCCGGGATGTCGGTGGCGCCGCCGGGGGCGAAGGGCACGATGATGCGGATCGCCCGCGAAGGCCAGTCCTGCGCCGAAGCGGCGGCCGCGACGCATTGCAGGAGCACGAAGAACAGCCAGCGTTTCATCAATATCCCCTCGATGGATAGCTCTCGATTGGATAATAAGACAATGAGCGTTCAGCGCCTGCGCACCGGCGAGGAGTTCCTCTCCAATCTGCGAACCAGGCCGCGGACCGTCTACGTGGATGGCGAGCGCGTGAGCAACGTGGCCGACCACGCGGCGTTCCGCGGCGGCGCGCGCTCGCTCGCGCGGCTCTTCGACTTCGCCGCCGCGCCCGAGAACCGCGACGCGATGACCTTCGTCCCAGCGGAAGGCGGCGGGCCGGTGTGGCGCTGCTGGCAGATACCTCGCACGCACGCCGACCTGCGCGCGAAGCGCGTCGCCGCCGAAAAATGGGCCGAGCTCTCGTTCGGCCTGATGGGCCGCACGCCCGACCACGTGGCGAATTTCTTCGCCGGCTATGCGGCGAAGCCGGCGTTCTTCGGCAAGTACTCGGACAACCTGCTGAAGTTTTATTGCCACGCGCGCGACACGCACGCGTATCTCAGCTACGCCATCGTGCCGCCGCAGATCGACCGCTCGAAGCCGGCGCACAAGCAGGCGGATGCGACGCTGTACGCGGGCGTGGTGAAGGAAAATGACGCCGGCATCTTCCTCTCCGGCGGCCAGCAGCTCGCCACCGCCGGCCTGTATTCCGATTACGTGCAGGTGAGCTGCATCCATCCGCTGCAGCCGGGCGACGAGAACTACGCCTTCAACGTCGCCATTCCCGCCGACGACCCGGGCCTGCGCATGTACGCGCGCCGGCCCTTTGCATTGGGCGCGACCAACACATTCGACTATCCGCTGTCCAGCCGCTTCGACGAGGCGGACTGCTTCGTCGTGCTGGAGAACTGCTTCGTGCCGTGGGAGCGCGTCTTCGTGTATCGCGACCTCGAGCGCACGCGCGACCAGTGGTGGAAGACCCCTTCGCACGTGTACGGCAACCACCAGGCGCAGGCGCGATACGCCACCAAGCTGCGCTTTCTCCTCGGCCTCGCCAAGCGCATGAACGAGGCGACCGGCAACGACGCCGCGCCGCCGGTGATGGTGCAGATGGGCGAGCTCGCGGCGTACGCGTCGATCGTGGAGAACATGCTGCATTCCCACGAGACCGTCGCGACGATCGACGAGGACGGCGTGCTGTGGCCGAGCCGCAGCGCGCTCTATGCGGTGATGGCGCTGCAATCGCACATCAATCCGCACATGATCGACATCGTGCGCGAGCTCACCGGCGCGGGGATGATCACGCTGCCCTCGTCGCGCGCGGAGTTCGACAACCCGGAGCCCGCCAAAGACATGGAGCGCTTCTTCCGCTCGGCGACGATGGGCGCGCGCGAGCGGGTGGCGTTGATGCGCCTGGCCTGGGATTTCATCGGCACCGAGTTCGGCAGCCGCCACCAGCAATACGAGAAGTTCTACGGCGGCGCCTCGTTCATCGTGAAGATGAACGCGTACCGCCACTACGACTTCAAGCGGGCGACGGCGATGGTCGACCGTGCTCTAAGCCTGCCCGATGAATAAATACGAGGACCTGCGCGAATTCATTGAGCAGGTGGACAAGCTCGGCGCGCTGCGCCGCATCGAAGGCGCCGATCCGCTCTACGAGGTCGGCGGCATCACCGAGGTCGCCGCCGGCACGCCGGAATGCCCGGCGCTCCTCTTCGATGCGCTGAAAGGCTTCCCGCGCGGCTATCGCATCTTCAGCAACGCGACCGTCAGCCCGCAGCGCGCGGCACTCGCGCTCGGCATCGATCCGCACCTGCCGCCGATCGATGCCCTCAAGGAATGGCGCAATCGGCGCGGCAGCCTGACGATGCACAAGCCGAAGCGGGTGAAGGATGCGCCGGTCCTCGAGAACTCGACCCGCGAGGTCGATCTGCGTCCCTTCCCGGTGCCCACCTGGCACAAGGACGACGGCGGGCCTTACATCGGCTCGGGCAGCATCGTGGTGATGCGCGATCCGGACACGGGATGGATCAATGCCTCCATCTACCGCGTGCAGGTGCACGGCAAGGACCGCGTCACGGTGCAGTTCGACCACGCCGGCCGCCACGGCGCGATCATCGCCAAGCGCTACTGGGATCGCGGCGAGCCCTGTCCGGTCGCGGTGGTGAACGGCCCCGACCCGTCGCTGTTCATCGCCGGCTTCGAATACCTGCCGGAAGGCGCCTCGGAATACGACTTCGCCGGCGCGATCCGCGGCCGCCCGCTCGAAGCCATCGAGGCGCCGCTCACGGGATTGCCGGTGCCCGCCCGCTCGGAGATGGTGCTCGAAGGCCACCTCATGAGCGAGACGCTGCTGGAAGGTCCCTTCGGCGAATTCACCGGGTACTACGCGTCCGACAAGCGCCCGGCGCCGGTGATGAAGGTCGAGGCGGTGCACTGGAGGAACGAGCCGATCCTCCTCGGCTCGCCGCCGATGAAGCCGCCGCGCTTCCACTTCGGCTTGCCGTTCCGGGCGGCGAGCATGTGGGCGCAGCTCGAGGCGGTCGGCGTCACCGACGTGGTCGGCGCGTGGCAGCACGTGGCGCAGCTCATGACGGTGATCGCCCTGCAGCAGCGCTATGCCGGACACTCCAAGCGCGCGGCGCTCATCGCCGCCGCACAGAGCTATATGGGCCGCATCGTGGTGACGGTCGACGAGGACGTCGACCCGTCCAATCTCGCGGACGTCATGTGGGCCATCGCCACGCGCTGCGAGCCCTCGGAGCAGGTGGACATCGTGAAGAGCGCCTGGAGCTCCGGGCTGGATCCGCGCCTGACGCCTGAAGCCCGCAGCCGCGGCGAGACCTCGAACTCCAAGCTGATCATCGACGCCTGCAAGCCTTTCGGCTGGAAAGACCGCTACCCGCGGACCTCGGCGCTGACCGCCGAGGAGGCGCGCGCCATCCGGGAGAAGTGGTTCCGCTAGGCTGTAGCGTCCGTCCGACTAAGGCACGGCGGTTGCAACAGCCAGACCAGCCGCGCCGGGGTCACTGAGACACTCGATCCCCTAATCCTTGTCAGTGCTGCCCCGTGCGGCGGCTGCTTTTCTTCCTCAGCAGCCTCCGACGCGGCGCGCGACGATCTTGCTCTGCGTCTCGACTTCCTGGCTGCCCACGTTCGCGAAGGCGTTGATCGTGCCGTTCATCGTCTCGGGCGTGAACGCAACCTTGCCGTTCGAGCGGATGGCGAGGGTGCCCGCGCATTTCATCGCAAACGTGAACGTGTTTCCCTCGTGGTAGTTGCGGTCGGAATAGCGGCAGTCGGTCGCGCCGGGCGTGCCCATCTGCGAGAAGAGCGCACCGGGCTCTTTCGCGTCCTGCGGGGAGATGCACTGCGTGATCTTGTGCTGCGGCGGGGTGAAGCCGGGGTCTGCGGGCACGCGCGTCTCCATCAGGATCTCCCACAGGCCGGGCGAGATGTCGGCGCTCATCACCGATGGGCTCGCCGGGGCGAGCGCGAGGAACAGGCTGGCTGCGAGAACTTTACGCATAGAGGCTCCCTTATGAGGTTCTTCGCATTGAACCATAGGCTGAACGCCTCATGGAGAGCGGCATCCGGATTGCACGGTCTTTTGCATGTTCACCGACCGCGATTTCTACAGGGCCGTCCTGGCGGGCGCACTTGAAAGCTTCGGCGTCGAGACGCTCGCCATCATCCTCAATGTGCCCGTCGTCGAGGTGATGCGCTGGGCGCAGGGGCGCTCGCGCCCGCCGGCCCCGCAGTTCCTTCAAGTAATTGATTTAATGTGGCCCTCCGAGGCCGCCCGCGCCGCCACCCCGGAGGACCTCAGGGTCGAATAGCCGGCTCCCCGCAGGATCGTTCTCGCGCATCGGCGTAGACTCCGCCGCCAAGATCTCCAGCAGGGAGGCGGCGCGAGAGCGTCGCACGCACGGTGAGAGAGTCGCATATTCGCGATGCGCTGCGCCGCATCCAGGACATCGTGTTCGACGCCACCGGCTCGGCGCTTCCGGCCGAGCACGAGAAGCGGCTGACGCACGTCCTCGCCAGCCTCGCCGGCGACCGCACCCGCGCCCGCACCGTCGAGAATTTCTCCGACCGCGACGTCACCATCCTGCTCGCCGACCTGCGCGGCTTCACCTCGCTCTCCGCTTCGCATCCCGCCGGCGTGGTGCTGGAAGTGCTCAACCAGTGCTTCGTCACGACGAGCGAGGCCATCGTGCGCCACCAGGGCACCATCGACAAATTCGCCGGCGACTCGATCATGGCCATCTTCACCGCCAGCGACGGCTCGCGCGCCGAGCCGGTGCACCGCGCGCTCGCCTGCGCGGTCGAGATGCAGATCGAGATGCAGAAGCTGAACGAGGTCCACCGCCAGCGCAACCTTCCCGAGCTTTACATGGGCATCGGCGTCAACACCGGAAGGGTGATGGCCGGCCTGGTGGGCTCGGAGCTCTACTCCGCGTACGCGCTGATCGGCGAGGAGGTGAGCCTCACCTCGCGCATCGAGGCGTTCAGCCTGCGCGGCCAGGTGCTGATCAGCGAATCCACCTATGCGCTATGTCGGGAATACGCCGCCACCGGCGATGCGATGGAGGTGTATGTGAAGGGCAAGGTCGGCCGCATGCAGCTGCGCGAGGTGGTCGGCATCCCCTCGCTCGAGCTCAGCGTGCCGCGCCAGGAGGTGCGCCGCAGCCCGCGCATCGCGGTGAAGCTGCCGTTCTCCTTCCAGCGTGTGGAGAAGAAGATCGTCGTGCCGCAGCGCATGCCGGGCACCATCCTCGATGTTGGGTACCACGGCGTGCTCGCCGACATGCGCCGCGAGCTGCCGCTGCATTCGGAGATCAAGCTCGGCTTCGAGCTGCCGCTCGTCTCGCACACCGCCGACGACATCTACGCGCGCGTGGTCAAGCGCTCGGAAGGCAACGTCGCGGGACTGGAGTTCACCTCGCTCAGCATCGAGAGCACCAGCAAGCTGCAGCTCTTCGTGCAGATGCTGCTGCAGGGCCACGAAGTGAACTAACCAAGATAAATGGTGACAGTCACCATTTATCAATCACTCGGGCTGGATGCCGATCTGCTGCACGATTTTCCTGAAGCGCGGCACATCCTGCTTCACGAGCTCGAGTAGCTCTTCTCCGCTCCCGCCGGTCGGCTCGAGCCCCGCCTTGGCGAGCCGCTCGGCGACATCCGGCGCCATG
>DATLDY010000073.1:0-7903 GCA_035525655.1 Burkholderiales bacterium | reverse complement strand
CAGGAACTCGTAGTTCTCGAGGCCGACCCATGCGCCATCGCGCCCGATCTTCGCGTCCGAGAAGCCCAGCCAGGTTCCCAGGCCGAGCGGATACGTCAGGAAAATCAGCAGCAGAACACCCGCGGGCACCATGAAGGCGAGCCCGAGGGCGTTCCGGTCGTCAAGCCAGGACTTCAAAGCAAACGATCGCTGTGCAGCCTTAAACCTTGTAATACCTTTCGGCGCGCTTCTGCGCTTCCTGCACCGCTTCCTTCGGCGATTTCTGGCCGGAGGCGGCCGCGGCCACCATGTCGACCATGATGAAATCGGCAAGCGCGCCCGCGGAGGCGTAGCCGAGCTTGCCATCGTAGCCCGCCGGGCGCAGCTCCTTCACCGCGTCGCGATACGGCAGGTGCTTTGGGTCGACCGTCCAGATCGGGTTCTTCTCGTAGGCGGCCAGCGGGTGCGCGACGTAGCCGATGCTCGCCTGCATCCACGGCCCGAACTGCTCCTCCTCCATCATGAAGCGCAGGAACTCCTTCGCCGCCTTCGGGTACTTCGTGTACTTGAAGATCATCTGGTTGAGAAACAGATGGAACGCGGCGTTGGATCCGCCCGGCCCCGCCGGGTACTTGGAGTGATTGATGTCGGCGGCGAGCGCGTTCACCTTCGGGTCCTTTGACGTCTTGGCGGCGTAGTAGATCGAGATGCCGTTGTTGGTGACGGATACCTGCCCGTCGAGGAACGCCTTGTTGTTGCTCGGATCGAGCCACGAAAGCGTTCCCGGCACGAACGTGCCGTAGAGCTCCTTCGCGTATTCGAGCGCGCGCAGCGTCTCGGGACTGTCGATCACCACCTTGCCCGATTTGTCGACCATTTTTCCGCCGAACGCCCACACCACCCAGTGGCACCACGTGTTGGCGTCGCCGGTGGCATGGCCGAGCGCAAAGCCGCCGGGTGTGCCTTTCTCCTTGAGCGCCTTCATGAGCTTCAGGAAGCCGTCGGTGTCCTTCGGAATGCCGTCGAATCCAGCGGCCTTCACCTGGCTTTCGCGGTACACCATCATGCTGCCGGCCGCGCCGAGCGGCAGGCCGACCCATGTCTTGCCATTGGGGCGCAGGTACGCCTGGCCCGCCTCGTACCAGCCGCCGTATTTCTTGCCGAGGTAGTTGGCAAGGTCCGTCACGTCGAGGAGCTTCTCCGGATAAAGGTTCGCGTCGTCGTTGGTGCCGAGGATGATATCCGGCCCGGCGCCGGTGTTTGCCGCGACCGCCGCCTTGGGCCGCACGTCCTCCCAGCTTTCGTTGTCGACGCGGACCTCGATGCCGTACTTGGCCGTGAACGCCTGCACGTTCTTCATGTACTGGTCGATGTCGCCCTGCACGAAGCGGCTCCAGCGCAGCACGCGCAGCCGTGCGCCTTTTTCGGGTGCGTTGTTCCACTGGGCATGCGCGTCCTTTACCCAGATCATCGGGAATGCGGCTGCCGCCGCGACGCCGGTTCCCGCCTTCAGCAGGTCTCTACGCTTGTTGTTGCTCATGGCTCCTCTCCTTTATACGAGTCGAGCGCCGCTCGACGGATCGAACAGATACGTTAGGCGCGGCTTCAGCCGCACGCTCGCGCCGGGGCGAAAATCGTGGCGCTCGCGCACCACGGCAGTGACGTCGGTGCCCGCGAGCTTGCAGAAGATCTGCGTGTCGGCGCCGGTGGGCTCGACCACCACGACTTCGGCCGGCACGCCGCCCGCGTCGACGGCGAGGTCTTCCGGCCGCACGCCCACCATCACTTCGCGGCCCGGCGCCAGGCCTTGCGCCGGATTCGGCAGCTCGATGCCGGCGCCCACCGCGATGCCGCCGCCATTCACCTTGCCGCGCAGGAAATTCATTGCCGGCGAGCCGATGAACCCGGCGACGAACAGGTTCGCCGGATTGTCATAGAGCTCGAGCGGCGTGCCGATCTGCTCCACGCGCCCGCCGTTCATCACGACGATGCGGTCCGCCATGGTCATCGCCTCGATCTGGTCGTGCGTCACATAGACCGACGTCGTCTTCAGGCGCTGGTGCAGCGCCTTGATCTCGGTGCGCATCGCCACGCGCAGCTTCGCGTCGAGGTTGGACAGCGGCTCGTCGAACAGGAACACCTGCGGCTTGCGCACGATCGCGCGGCCCATCGCGACGCGCTGGCGCTGGCCGCCCGAGAGCTGGCGCGGATAGCGCTCGAGGTAGTCGCCGAGGCCGAGGATCTGCGCCGCGTCGGCCACGCGCTGCTCCACCTCCTCGGTCGGGCGGTGGGCCAGGCGCAGGCTGAAGGCCATGTTGGCGTACACCGTCATGTGCGGATAGAGCGCGTAGTTCTGGAACACCATGGCGATGTCGCGTTCCTTGGGCGGCACGTTGTTCACGACCCGGCTGCCGATGCGGATCTCGCCCGAGGAGATCTCCTCCAGGCCGGCGACCATGCGTAGCAGCGTGCTCTTGCCGCAGCCGGAAGGGCCGACGAGCACGCAGAACTCGCCGTCGGCGATGGTGATGTCCACGCCGTGCACGACCTCGGTCGTGCCGAATGCCTTGCGTACGCCGCTTAGTGTGACGGCTGCCATCGGGCGCTAGTGGATTTCCGGCTCGGCGATCGGCGCCGTGCCTTCGAGGAAATCGAAGTCGCAGCCTTCATCCGCCTGGCGGATGTGGCGCGAGAAGATGGCGCCGTAGCCGCGCGCATATTTCTGCTCGGGCGGGCGCCACGCGCTTTTGCGCCGGGCCAGCTCCGCCGCGTCGACCCGGAGATTGAGCTCGCGCTTGTCGACGTCGAGCTCGATGAGATCGCCGCTCTTCACGAGCGCGAGCGGCCCGCCGATGAACGATTCCGGCGCCACGTGCAGCACGCAGGTGCCGTAGCTCGTGCCGCTCATGCGGGCGTCGGAGATGCGCACCATGTCGCGCACGCCCTGCTTGAGGAGCTTCTTCGGCACGGGGAGCATGCCCCATTCGGGCATCCCGGGACCGCCGAGCGGGCCGGAGTTGCGCAACACGAGCACCGAGTCCGCGTCCACGTCGAGGTCGTCGCGGTCGATGCGCGCAGCCATGTCGTTGTAGTCCTCGAACACCACGGCCTTGCCGACGTGCTTCAGGAGCCGCGGCGTTGCCGCAGCCGCCTTGATCACGGCGCCGTTCGGCGCGAGGTTGCCGCGCACCACGACGAGCCCGCCAGCCGCCTTCAATGGATTCTTTCTCTTTCGGATGACATCCTCATTATGGATGCGCGCGCCCTCCAGGTTTTCGCCCAGTGTCTTGCCGTTGACGGTGCGGCAGCCCAGATGCAGCAGGTCTTTCAATTCGGACAGGAGGGCGCGCAAGCCCCCGGCATAGTAGAAGTCCTCCATCAGGAAGCGCTCGCCCGACGGACGCACGTTGGCCAGGAGGGGCGTCTTGGCGGAGTACTCGTTGTAGCGCTCGAGGGGCAGCTTGATGCCGGCGCGGCCCGCCATGGCGACGAGGTGGATGAGGGCATTGGTGGATCCGCCCATCGCCATCAGCGTCACGATGGCGTTGTCGAACGATTCCTTGGAGAGGATATCGCGTGGCTTGAGGTCCTCCCACACCATCTCCACGGCGCGCTTGCCGCAAAGCGTCGCCATTTTGGAGTGGTTGGAGTCCGGCGCGGGAATCGATGACGCGCCGGGGAGCGCGAGGCCGAGAGCCTCCGTCACGGACATCATCGTCGCGGCGGTGCCCATGGTCATGCAGGTGCCCGGGGAGCGCGCGATGCCGTCCTCGATTTCCTGCCAGTCGCGCTCGGTGATATTTCCGGCGCGCAGCTCCGCCCAGTACTTCCACGTATCGGAGCCCGAGCCGAGCGTGTTTTCCCGCCAGTGGCCGCTCAGCATCGGCCCGGCCGGCAGGTAGATCGCCGGCAGGTTCATGCTGATCGCTCCCATCACGAGGGCCGGCGTGGTCTTGTCGCAGCCGCCCATCAATACCGCGCCGTCGGCGGGATAGGAGCGCAGCAACTCCTCGGTCTCCATCGCGAGGAAGTTGCGGTACATCATGGTGGTGGGCTTCTGCATGACTTCGGCGAGCGACATCGCCGGCATCTCGACCGGGAAGCCGCCGGCCTGCCATACGCCTCGCTTCACTTCCTCGACGCGTTGCTTGAAATGCGTGTGGCAGGAATTGATGTCGGACCAGGTATTGATGATGGCGATGACCGGCTTGCCGGCATAGTCGGTGCGGTCGTAGCCCATCTGCGCGGTGCGCGAGCGATGGCCGAAAGCGCGCAGGTCCTGCGCGCCGTACCAGCGGGAGCTGCGCAGCTCTTCCGGCTTCTTTCTCATCACTCGAACTTCGCGCCCGATTCCTTCACCACGCGCGCCCAGCGAGCCTGTTCTTCGCGCAGCCATTGCGCAAAGCTCTCGGGCGTGCCGGTGCGCACTTCGGTGCCTTGCTTGGCGAAGCGCTCCTTCATCTCCGGGAGGTTGAGGATGCGCGTGAGCTCGCTGTTGAGCTTTGCGATCGTGTCTCGCGGCATGCCCGCGGGCCCGACCACGCCCTGGAACGAGCCGGTTTCGAATCCGGGCAGACCCTGCTCCGCGACCGTGGGCGTATCGGGGGCCGCCGCAATCCGTTGGGCACTCGAGATCGCGAGCGCGCGCAGGCGATTGCCCTGCACGGTGGGCCAGGTGGCGAGCATGCCGTTGAAGAGGACGTCCGCCTGGCCGGCGGCGACCGCCGTCACCGCGTCCGACCCGCCTTTGTACGGAATGTAGGCCCACTGCACGCCGGTGCGTTGCGCGAACTCGATGCCGGCGAGGTGGGGCGCGCCGCCGATGCCGGACATGGCGAAGTTCAGCTTGCCGGGATTCGCCTTGGCGAACGCGATGAGCTCTTTGACATCCTTCGCCGAGACCGACGGATGCACTGCGAGTACGTGCGGCGAGTAAGAGACCATGCCGACCGCGCTGAAATCCTTCGCCGGGTTGAACGGCAGCTGCGAATAGACGCTCGCGCTGATGACCAGGCCGCCCACGTCGGTGAGAAGCAGGGTGTGGCCATCCGGCGCGCTCTTCGCGACAAAGTCGGCGCCGACGTTGCCATTCGCGCCGGTCTTGTTTTCGATCACCACGGGCTGGCCCCAGGCTTCGGCGAGCTTCGGCCCGAGCTGGCGCGCGAGAATGTCGGAGGTGCCGCCGGCGGCGTACGGCACGATGAGGCGGATCGGTTTTACCGGATAGCTTTGCGCGTGGGCCACGCCGAAAGCAACGCAGGCCAGGGCCGCCAGGAGGGTTCGCATAGTTCTTAGTCTAAACTGCCGGCCTCGCCTCAGGAGGGACCGGATGCTTTCGATGTTTCGCTGCGCCGCTGCGGCTGCCGCGCTCGTGGTCGGGTGTGCGGTGCATGCGCAGGGTTTCCCGTCCAAGCCCATCCGCGTGATCATCCCGTTTGTTGCCGGCGGCTCCTCGGACATCGTCGGCCGCGCCATCGGCTCGAAGTTCCAGGAATTCCTCGGCCAGCCGGCCGTGGTCGAGAACCGCCCCGGCGCGAACGGCGCCATCGCAGCCGAGTTCGTGGCCAAGGCGGAGCCCGATGGTCATACGATCCTGGTCGGATCGATCGGGGTGTTCTCCATCAACACGGCGCTCATCAGGGACCTGCGCTATGACCCGGTGCGCGATTTCGCGCCCATCACGCTGGCCGTGACGACGCCGAACGTTCTGATCGCAAAGCCCGAGCTGCGCGTGGCGAGCCTGCGGGAGTTCGTCGAGCTGCAGAAGAAGAACCCCGGGCGGCTCTCCTACTGCTCGAGCGGCACCGGATCGTCGGATCATCTGACGGCGGAGCTGCTCAAGCAGATGTCCGGCACTTTCGCGGTCCATGTCCCCTACCGCGGCGGGGCTGCGTGCCAGACCGACATCATGGGTAACCAGGTCGACTATTCGTTCCAGAACCTCGGCGCGGTGACCAACTACATCAAGGGCGGGCGCATGAAGGCGTTCGCGGTCACCTCGAGGGCGCGCCATCCGCAATTGCCCGATGTGCCGACGGTCGTCGAAGCCGGCTTTCCGGATCTTGTCGTCACCTCCTGGCAGGCGGCCGCTGCGCCGGCCAAGACGCCGCGCGAAGTGGTGGCGAGGCTGAACGACGCCACGGTGAAGGCGCTGCGCTCGCCGGACGTGCGCGAGCGAATGAATCAGATCGGCTTCGACGTCGTCGCCGGCACCCCGGAAGAATTCGGCAAGTTCATGCGCGAGGAAGTCGAGCGCTGGACGCGCGTAGTGGAAAAGGGAGGCATCAAGCCAGACTGATGGATACGACCTTCAAACAAGAACCGCTTACCCGCGCCATCGAAGCGATCGTCGCGGCCGGCGGCAGCAACTCGGGCGAAGCGAAGCTGGTAGCCGAGAACCTGGTGATGGCGAACCTGCTCGGACACGATTCGCACGGCATCGGGATGATCCCGCGGTACATCGACGCCGTGCTCGAAGGCGGGCTTGCGCCGAACCAGCACCCGAAGGCGACCCTTGACGCCGGCGCGCTCATCGCACTCGACGGTTGCAAGGGCTATGGCCAGGCGATCGGCCGCGAAGCCATGCAGCTTGCCATCCAGCGCGCGAAGCAGCTGGGCTCCTGCATCATGACGCTGGGCAACTCTCACCACCTTGGACGTATCGGGCATTGGGCAGAGATGGCGGTCTCCGAGGGCCTGGTGTCGATCCACTTCGTGAACGTGATCTCGCACGCCCGCGTGGCCCCGTACGGCGGGCGCGACGCGCGTTTCGGCACCAACCCCTGCTGCATCGGCGTGCCGCTGCCGGGTGAAGCGCCGTTCATCCTCGACTATGCGACCAGTGCCGTGGCCCAGGGAAAGATGCGCGTTGCCCACAACAAGGGCGAGAAGGTGCCGCCGGGGCGGCTGATCGATACGGAAGGCCATCCCACCAACGATCCGCGCTACGCGGTCGTGCCGCCGTACGGCGCCATGCTCGCCTTCGGCGAGCACAAGGGCTACGGCATGGCCGTGGCGTGCGAGTTGCTGGGCGGCGCGCTTACCGGTGGCGGCACCTGGCACTACGAGGAAAGCAGCAAGCAGCGCGTCATGAACGGCATGCTCGCCATCGTCATCGATCCGCAGCGGCTCGGGACCGCGCCCGCGTTCGAGAAGGAGACGCGTCTGTTCCTCGACTGGTTGCGCAAGTCCCGCACCGCGCCCGGTTTCGACCGGGTGCGCATCGCCGGGGAGCCCGAGCGTGAGATGCGCGCGAAGCGCAGCCGCGACGGCATCCCCGTCGATGAGACGACCTGGCAGGAGATCCAGCGGGCTGCGGACAAGGTCAAGCTGCCGCGCGAGCAACTGCAGCGGCTCGCGAGCGGGAAGCAATAAGAAGGGTCCGGTGGAGCACGAGGCGCGGGATGCGGCAGGCTGGTTCCTGTCTTGGTTCCGCGCCGCCCGGTTCGCGTTCGGGGTAGTCGCGGCGGTTCTTTCGCCGCAGCTCTATACGCCGCGCGCGCGCACCGCGACCACGCGGCAAATCTACTTCACCGCCTGGCAGGTCCTTCCGGGGTTTACGCTCTTCGCCGCGGCGCTCGGCGTCGTGTTCGTCGAGATCACGCTGCAGGTCGCGCGCCAGTTCGGGCTAGAGCAGTACGTGCTCGAACTCACCTTCCGGGCACTCGTGCTCGAGCTGATGCCGCTGCTCACCGCCTTTTTCGTCGCGCTGCGCTCCGGCGCGGCGATCAGCGCGGAGATCGCGCTTATGCGCGTCGCGGGCGATTTTGAGGACCTCGAGACCGCGGGCCTCGAGCCCTTCGAGCGCGAGTTCGTGCCGCGAGTGGCGGCCGCTGCGGTTTCGGTGTTCGCGCTCACGACGCTCGCCTGCCTTTTCGTGCTGGCGCTTTGCTATCTCGTGATGTACGGGCTGTCGCCGTGGGGC
>DATLDY010000059.1:0-2676 GCA_035525655.1 Burkholderiales bacterium | reverse complement strand
CCACACGCACTACGACGCGCAGATCACCTGGGATCCCTGGGTGTCGCCCTCCCCGGCGCTGGGAGTGACGACCGCCGTGATCGGCAATTGCGGCTTCACCATCGCGCCATGCCGCCCCGCGGACCGCGAGCGCGTGATGCGCAACCTCACGCAGGTCGAGGGCATGTCGTTCGAGGCCCTGCTCGCCGGCATCCGCTGGGACTTCGAGTCGATGCCGCAATATCTCGACATGCTCGAGCGCCGCGGCGCGGCGGTGAACATCGCCGCGTTCGTCGGCCACTCGAGCGTGCGCACTTACGTGATGGGCGACGCGGCGACCCAGCGTGCCGCGAAGCCGGCCGAAGTCGAGGCGATGAGGAAGATCGTGATCGAAGCGATGCGCGCAGGCGCGGTGGGCTTCGCGACCAGCACCTCGCCTGCGCACAACGGCGCGGGCGGCCTGCCTATGCCATCGCGCCTCGCGGACGAGGCCGAGCTCGCCACCCTGGTCGGCTCGCTCAGGGAAGTCGGGCGCGGCGTCTTCATGCTCACCAAGGGCGGGCACACGAGCGTCGAATTCCTCGAGCGCCTGGCCGCCGACTCGGGGCGGCCGGTGGTGATCGCGGCCCTCCTGCACAACAGCACCAACCCGGACAGCGTGTTCAAGGACTTCGCCGCCATCCGCGATGCCAATGCACGCGGGAGAAAGCTGCTCGGCGCGGTGTCGTGCTGCCCGCTGTCGATGGACTTCACCCTGCGCTCGCCCTACACGTTCGAGGGACTCGAGGCGTGGAAGGAAGCGCTGCCGCTCAAGGGCATGGCGTACCGGGAGAAGCTCGCCGACCCCGCATTCCGGCAGGCCGTACGGAAGGAGATTGCGCGACCGGCGCACTTTCGCCTGTTCAACGGCGAATGGGACAAGGTTCACGTGGTCGAATCGGCGCGCGCGGAGCTCGAGCTGCAAACCGTCGGCGCGCTCGCCGCGCAGGCGCGCCGCGACCCGCTCGACTTCATGCTCGATGTCGCGCTCGAGGAGGATCTCGATACGGTCTTCAGCGCGCTATTGCTCAACTCCGACGAAAACGCGGTCGGCCGCCTGCTGCGCGACCCGAACTCGCTCGTGTCGCTGTCCGACGCGGGGGCGCACCTCACCTTTTTCAACGACGCGGGCTTCGGGCTGCACTTGCTGGGTCACTGGTCGCGCGATCTCGGCGTGCTGAGCCTCGCGGAGGCAGCGCAGCGCCTGACCGGCCATCCGGCGAAAATCTTCGGCATCCGCGATCGCGGCGTGCTGCGTCCGGGAAACCACGCTGACCTCCTGCTCTTCGACCCCGCCACCGTCGGCCGCGGACCGAACCGGCGGGTGTTCGACTTGCCGGCAGGGCAGCCGCGGCTCCTCGCCAGCGCGGTCGGCGTGCATGGCGTCTGGGTGAACGGCCACCGCGTCGCAGAGGCAAACGAACTGCACGGCCGGCTGCTGCGCGATTTTGTTTCGTAGCGCCAGCCCGACACCCATTCCCGCAGTGTCGAATAGAAACTACGCACATTTGCGTCGCCCGCGGGCGACATCAAATTTTCGACGACGCGCACCCAAGCGTTACAACTCAATGAGTTAGCCGCAGGTACGGTTCATGCGTATAGGGATGCGCTGTCCTTCGACTACTACATTGGGAGCAGAGAGTGCTACAGAAAGACGGGTTTTTCCGCAAACGCGATGAGCGCCGCGAAGATGCAAAGCGCGAAGACAACCTTTTCCGTCCGAGCCAGACCGTAACCACTGCTCCCGTCGCGGCCGCTAACGCCGCCGATACGGAAGCGACGGTGCCGAGCCCTGTCGTTGCCGGCGAGCGCAAGGAAGCGCGCCTCGTCGTCGGTCCGGATATCAAACTGAAGGGCGTCGAGATCAGCGATTGCGACACGCTGATCGTCGAAGGCCGCGTAGAAGCTACGCTCGACTCGCGCGTACTCGAGATCACGCCGCACGGCGTGTTCCAGGGCACGATCGCGGTCGACAACGCCGAGATCCATGGCCGCTTCGAGGGTGAGCTCACGGTGCGCAAGCAACTCGTGATCTACGGCGCGGGCAAGGTGTCCGGCAAGATTCGCTACGCCAAGATCAAGGTCGAGGAAGGCGCCGAGCTGCAGGGCGAGATCTCGATGCTGGAGAAGGCCGCGAGCGCCGGCGTGCGCAAGGTCGCCTAAAAAAGCTTCAAGGAATCATTCGGGGTCAGAGCCCAATTTGTAATCGGGCTCTGACCCCGATTTTTTTAGAGCACCAGCAGCATGATGAGCGCCGCGGTCACGGCGAGCACGGCGTAGTCGTTCCAGTTCGCTTCACTCATGCCGCAGTCTGGTGCGGCTTGGGGCGGGGCGATACGGGCGGACGTCACACGCCCGGGGTGAATATGCACCTAGTGGTGGTGGTGCCCGTGGTCGTGGTCGTGGTCGTGGTCATGGCCATGGTCGTCATGGTCGTGGTGCGCATGCCCCATGGCCTCCGGCTCGAACGGCGCTTCCAATTTAGTGACGGCCAGCCCGTTGTGGCGTAGCGCGTCTTCCAGGTCCGGCACTTCCGCGAGGCGCATGAAGCCGTCGCCGAACTGCACCGGCACGTGCCCGTTCCCGAGCAGGTAGGCGATCTTCGCCAAGGCCGCGCCTTCTACGTGCAGCAGCTTCTCCGGCTGCGCGATCACCTCG
>DATLDY010000057.1:0-4710 GCA_035525655.1 Burkholderiales bacterium | reverse complement strand
TCGAAGTCGCAGCCGTCCTCGGCCTGCAGCACGTGCTGCATGTATAGCTGCGCGTAGCCGCGCTTCGGCGTTTCCACCGGCGGTTTCCAGGCGGCTTTTCTCGACTTGAGCTCGGCCTCCGGCACCAGGAGGTCGATGCTGCGATGCTTGACCGAGATGCGGATGCGGTCGCCGTTCTTCACCAGGGCGAGCGGGCCGCCGGCGGCGGATTCGGGCGAGATGTGCAGCACGATGGTGCCGTACGCGGTGCCGCTCATCCGTGCGTCCGACATGCGCACCATGTCCTTCACGCCGGCGCGGGCGAGCTTGGACGGAATCGGCAGGTAGCCGGCCTCGGGCATCGCATAGCCCGATTTCGGCCCGGAGTTCTGCAGCACCAGGAAATCGTCGGCGGTCACGTCCAGGTTCGGATCGTCGATGCGCGCGGAGAGGTCGTCGAGGGAAGTGAAGACGATGGCGCGACCTTCCTTCTCGAACAGCTTCGGATCGGCGGCCGAGCGCTTGAGGATCGCGCCGTTGGGCGCGAGCGAGCCGAAGAGCGCGACGAGGCCGCCCTCCTTGGACAGCGGTTCGTTGAACGGCTTTACCACCGCGCGATCGACCCACGTGGGTTCCTGCTCGAGGCGCTCGCCGAGCGTGATGCCGGTGACCGTCATGCAATCGAGGTGCAGCACCGGCTTCAGTTCGCGCAGCACGGCGCCGACGCCACCGGCCGCGTAGAGGTCGGACATGTAGTACTGCCCGGTCGGCTTGAGGTCGATCAGCACCGGCGTCGAATCCGACCACTCGTTCAGCTTTCGGAGATCGACCTTCACGCCCGCGCGGCCGGCGATCGCCGTCAGGTGGATGATCGCGTTGGTCGAGCCGCCGATTGCGAGCAGCACGCGGATCGCGTTCTCCACGGACTTCTGCGTGATGACCTGGCTCGGGCGGATGGGCGTATGCGCAAGCTTTACCGCAAGCGCGCCGCTCGCTTCGGCCGCGCGCAGGCGGTCGGCGTGCACCGCCGGAATCGCCGCGCTGCCGGGGAGCGCCATGCCGAGCGCTTCGGCGATCGAAGCCATGGTCGATGCCGTACCCATCACCGCACAGGTGCCGGCGGTGGTGGCGAGATTTCCTTCCACCTCTTCGATGCCCGCGGCGTCGACTTTGCCCGCGCGATGCATCGCCCAGAAGCGGCGACAGTCGGTGCACGCGCCCAGGCGCTCGCCGTGGAACGAGGTCGGCATCATGGGCCCCGCGAGAAGCTGCACCGCCGGCACATCGGCCGAGGCGGCGCCCATGAGCTGCGCCGGCACGGTCTTGTCGCAGCCCCCGATCAGCACCACCGAATCCATCGGCTGCGCGCGGATCATCTCCTCCACGTCCATCGACATCAGGTTGCGGAACATCATGGACGTCGGGCTGAGGAACACTTCGCCGAGCGACACCGTCGGAAACTCGACCGGCAGCCCGCCGGCCGCGAGCACGCCGCGCTTCACTGCATCGATGAGCTCGGGAAAGTGGCGGTGGCAGTTGTTGAAGCCGCTTTTCGAGTCCGCGATGCCGACCACCGGGCGCGCGAGCATCTCGCTCGAATAGCCCATGCTCTTGGCGAACGAGCGGCGCAGGTACAGCGAGAACGCGGGATCGCCGTAGTTGGTCAGTCCCCTGGCGAAGCCGCGCTTCTTCTCGCCTGCCATTAAGTGCCTTCCACTACCGGCTCGACATAAATCTCCACTCGCCGGTTCGCGGCGCGTCCGGCATCGGTGGTGTTGCTGTCGATCGGCATCGCCTCGCCCTTGCCGACGATCGCGAGGCGCACCGGCTGCACGCGCTTCGACTCCAGATACTGGGCCACCGCGTGCGCGCGGCGCTCCGAGAGCGCCTGATTATGCTGCGCCGTACCGACATCGTCCGTATGCCCGGCGACCGTGAGCGTGGTCTTGCCGTAGCGCACGACGACGTCGGCTATCTTGTCCATCGTGCTGTTGAAGCCCGGCTTGATGTCGGCCGAGTTGGTGTTGAAGCCGGTGTCGCCGGTCATGGTGATGCGCACGACGTGGTTGGGCAGCTGGTCGACGCGCGCCTGGCGCAGCTTTACTTCCTGCGCGAGACTCTTCTCGAGGTCTCTCTTCTGGCTGTCCATGTAGGAGCCGACCGCCGCGCCGGCGATGCCGCCGCCGATCGCGCCGATGATCGCGCCCTTCGTGCGGTCCTTGCTGTAGGCCGCCGCGCCGAGGAGCGCACCGCCCGCCGCGCCGATGAAGATTCCCGGCTCGGCATACGGCCGGTTCATCGTGCCCATGCTGCCGTCTGCCGCGCACCCGACCAACAGCACCATAAATGGGGTCAGACCCCATTTTTTCACTTGCTTCATTGCGTTTCCTTTCATCGTGAATATTCGGCGCGCAGGATCCTGGCGCCTTCCACCATTGCCTTCAGCTTGCCGTCGGCCACCTCGCGCGGCAGGTACTTCATGCCGCAATCGGGCGCCACGATCACATCTTCCGGCTTCACATGCTTGAGCGCCCTGCGCAGCCGCTCGACCACTACCTGCGGCGTCTCGACCTTCATGTCCGACAGATCGATGCAACCGACCATGATCTTCTTGCCCGGCAGCTTCTGCAGCACGGCGGTATCCAGGTTGGATTGCGCCGTCTCGATCGAGACCTGCTTCACCGGCGAGCCGGCGAGCTCGGGCAGGAAGTTATACCCGGAGGGCCGCTCGTGGATGATCGCAGCGTAGCCGAAGCAAATATGCACTGCCGTCATGCCCTCAATTCCCTGCAGAGCCCGGTTCAACGCCTTCAACCCGTACTCACGCGCCTTGTCGGGCCTTGCCTGCATATAAGGCTCGTCGACCTGCACGATGTCCGCGCCTGCCGCGAAGAGATCGCGGATCTCCTCGTTCACCGCGACGGCGTAGTCCATCGCCGCTTCCTCGGCCGTCTTGTAGAAGTCGTTCTGCGCCTGCTGCGACATGGTGAACGGCCCGGGGACGGTGATCTTCACCGCCTTGGAAGTGTGGCGCTTGAGGAACTTGAGGTCCTCGACTTCGACCGCGTGCTTGCGCCGGATCTTGCCGACGACGCGCGGCACCGGGTTCGGGTGCCCGGAGCGATCGAGCGCGGTGCCCGGATTGTCGATGTCGACGCCTTCGAGCGCGGTGGCGAAGCGATTGGAGTAGCTCTCGCGGCGAATCTCGCCGTCGGTGATGATGTCGAGGCCCGCCTTCTCCTGCGCGCGGATGGCGAGCACGGTGGCATCGTCCTGCGCCTCGGCGAGGTAGGCGGCCGGCACGCGCCACAGCTCCAGGGCGCGCACGCGCGGCGGAAAGCGGCCCGCAAGCTTCTTGCGATCGATCAGCCACTCGGGCTGCGGATAGCTGCCGACGAGCGTGGTGGGAAATAGCATGGTCAGGTCCTGGCGAATCTGGGTGAGATCTTGGCGAGCCGTTCGGGATCGATGCGCCCGCTCCTCTGAATATAGCTCCAGGCGAAGTCGCGCGGCGAGAGGTTCATGTGCTCGGGGAAGCGGTCGTACCACGCGCCGCTCGACTCGGCGGCGGCGGCCAGCTTCTCCACGATCGGGCGCCTTCCCTGCTCGAAGGCCCCCAGCGCGTCCGCCACGCGGGAATGCGCGCCCAGCGCCTTGTTGAGCGCAATCGAGTCCTCCATGGCCAGGCGCGTGCCCGAGCCGATGGAGAAGTGCGCCGTGCGCTGCGCATCGCCGATCAGCACCTTATTGCCGACCGACCAGCGCTCACTGCGCAAATTCGGAAAATTGCGCCAGATCGACTTGTTGGACACCAGCGGCTCGCCCTGCAGCGTATCGGCGAAAACACGCTCCAGACAGGCGAGCGTCTCGGCCTCGCCCATGCTCGCAAAGCCGGCGCGCTCCCAGGTCGCCGGATCGCACTCCGCCACGAACGTGCTCATCTCGGGCGCGTGCCGATAATGGTGCGCGTTGAAGGTGCCGTGGTCGTTGCGCACGAACGTCTGCGTGAGGGTCCGAAAAGCCCGGCGCGTGCCGTACCAGGCGAACTTGTTCGCGCAGTGCGTGAGGCGCGTCCCAAACTCCGCCGAGCGCCGCACCGCGGAGTTGGCGCCATCGGCACCGACAACGAGGTCGTAGCCGTCGAAGCTCGACACCGTGCTCTCGTATTCCGGCGTGATGCCGACCGTGGCGAGCTGCTGGCGCAGCAGGCGCAAAAGACGGAGGCGCCCGATCGCCGAGAACCCGATGCCGTCGATGACGACCGGCGTGCCGCGATGCACGACCGTCAGGTCGACCCACGACTCCATCTGCGGCGTGATCAGGTCGTACGTAGCCGGATCATCGGCGCGCAGGAATTCGAGCGCCTTGTCGGAGAACACCAGGCCGAAGCCGAATACCGCATCGGCCGGGTTCTGCTCGACGACGCGGATGCGCCAGTCGGGATGCTGCCGCTTCGCCAGATACGCGAAATAGACGCCGGCGGGGCCGGCCCCCACGACGAGGACGTTCAATTCAACCCCAGATCGCCTGGGCCGCGTCGACGCAGAGCTTCAGCTTCGCGCGCTCGTCCGTCTCGGTAACCGGATTGCCGCCCATCGTGCTCGCGAAGCCGCACTGCGGGCTGATGGCAAGGCGCGACGCATCGATGTGCCTCGCTGCCTCATCGGCGCGCCGCTTCAATACATCCAGCGACTCGAGGACCGGGGTCTTCGAGCTGATGAGGCCCAGCAC
>DATLDY010000158.1:0-34745 GCA_035525655.1 Burkholderiales bacterium | reverse complement strand
CCGGCAAGCGGCATTCGCTGCGCATACTCGTGGTCGACGATGAGCGCGATACGGCGATGACGCTGTCGGCCATCCTTCTTGACGAGGGCCACCAGGTCCATACCTCTTTACGGGGAGACGAGGCCCTCGACGTATGCCGGCTCTTTCGGCCGGATGTCGTCATCGCGGATATCGATCTTCCGGGCGAGAGCGGCTATGCCATCGCGCGCGAGCTGCGGCAACGGCACGCCACGTTGGCGCCGTTGCTGATCGCCATCTCCGGAAAGTGGACGCAGACTTCCGATCGCCTGCTGGGGCACGCGGTCGGCTTCGATCACTTCCTGCTCAAGCCGTGCGACGTGAAGGAATTGCTGCCGCTGCTCGAGCCGCTGAGGAGCGCCGATTCTTCGTCGGCCGGTGAAGCTTCGTAGCGGTTAATCGCTATGCGGCGCTCCGGGCGGCGAAACGCTCCTCGGGAGCGGCGATGTAAGCCGCGCTCTGGCGGACGATGCCGCGATGGCGGAAGGCTTCGAGGAGCGCCTGGTTGATCTCGCCGGCGGCCGCGGCGTAGCTGCCGACCTCCACCCATGGCGCGATGCTCAGCGTCACGGCGGCATCTCCGAGCCGCGCGACGCTTACCTGGGGCGCCGGATCAGCCAGTACCCGCGCATTCGCGCGCAGCACGGCCTCCACGGCTTTGAGCGCTACGCCGAGGTCCACTTCGTGGGGCACATTGACTTCCAGGGCGAGCTGCCGGATGCCGCCGTAGTTGTGCAGGATCTCGCCGACGATCTTGCGATTGGGAATGACCACGCGGGAAAGATCGGCGTGGCCGAGCGTGGTGCTGGAGAGGAGGATCTCTAGCACCTCGCCTTGTACCCCCGCGAGCGAGATGTAGTCGCCGACCTTGAAGGGGCGCGTGAAGATGATGGTGAGGCCGGCCGCGACGTTACCGAGCACGCCTTGGGTGGCGAGGGCGAGGGCGGCGCCCAGGATGCCCAGCCCGGCGACGAGGGGCATCAGTTCCACCCCGAGGTTCTGCAGCGCGAGCAGGGCGAACAAGCCGAAGACCGTTACGCGCGCCGCGCCTTCGAGCAGGTACCGAACCGGGGGATCGATCATGTAGCGGCTGAGGCGCGCTTCGAGCGCGCGGCTCGCCCATTTGCCGGCGAAGTAGCCGGCAAGGAGCAACGCAATCGCGACCAGCGCCTTCGGCAGGTAATGGGCAGCGATGGCGGCTACCGTTTCGTTCATTCTCGTCCCCTGTTTTGTTCGTCGAGGCGCGCAAAATACCGCAGCCGTATTACGCCGATGCGCTGGGCGTCGAACGCTTTCTACACCGGTCGCACGCCTGCTACGGATAAATACCCGTCGCCGCGGAGCGACACTCGCTTTACTGCCCGATTCGACGCAACGGCGCGGCGTTTCGCGCTTTTCAATGTCCCGCCCTCATCGAAAAATGGCGCCGTCTTATGCACAAGTGGCGCTTCGTGGAGTCGATGGTCGCCGATGCTCCGGATCACAAGGGCGTGTATGTCCTTTGGAGCGACGGCTTTCCCCTCGGCGTGGGCCATGCGCTGGGAGGCAGCGACACCATCCGCTCGCGCCTGCTCAGCCACCTGTCGCACGCCACGGCCTCCGGGATGAGGAACGTCACGCATTACTCATGGCAGCTTTCCCCCGAGCCGAGGAAGCGCGCGCTCGAGCTCGAGGGCGAGCTTGGCCTCACCGCGGTCGAAATGCCGCCGCAGGAGCTCGAGGCGGGCCCGCGCCGCAGCAGCAATGCGGATTCCGGGCAAACGCAGGAGGGTTGATGCACGCCACCCGCGTCCTGGTCGTCGACGACAACGCCGACATGCGCCTGTCGCTCCAGCAGCTGCTCCGCCTGCTCGGCTACGAAGTCGAGACGGCGAGCGACGGCAACCAGGCGCTCGCCGCGCACCGCGCGAAGGCGGTGGGGATCGTGATTACCGACATTTTCATGGCCGGCACGGAGGGTATGGAGACCATCGCGACGTTCAAGCGGGAGTGGCCGCTTGTGCGCGTGATCGCCATGTCAGGCGGCGGGGAACGCGCGAAAAAGGATTACCTGCAGGCGGCGTTGCAGATCGGCGCCGACGCCACGCTGCAGAAGCCTTTCTCCGTAGACGTCCTGCGGCGGGCGCTGGGGCTCGGCTAGGCGCGGCGGTTGTGGTCGCTCGCGCGCCGCCCCGGCCCGCGCGCGGGCGTGGACTGGAATTGCAGCCGCCGCGGGTCCGCCTGGCGCCGATCGACGCGCTCCGGATAACCGAAGACCCAGCCTTCCTCGTCGAGCTTGCGCAGCTTGTGCGGGTCGATCTCCACAAATATTCCTTTCGTGCGCACGACGTCCGGATCGAGCTCGACCGCGATGCGGCCGCGATGCGTAACAAGTTCCGACGCGGCGGCCACATGGCGCCGGCCGGAACCGATGATGTGATAGACCTTCGGCCGGCGGATCATGCGGCCTTCGCTGGCAGCGCGCTCGTCAAGGTGTTCATCTCGAAAGGCTGGCGCAAGATGTGGGCCGCCCCCGCCTCCCGGGCTATGCGCCCGGCGTTGTCCTCGATGACCCGCACCTTCATGCCCTCCGGGGCTGCAACCGACGTTCCCGGAAGTCGCTATGTCGGTGAACGGCGACATGACGCCAATATGACACGACTGTTAAATAAGGGGCCCGTGATATGCCTCCGTTCGGCGGCCCCCTACCATCACATCGCCAAATAAATACGGGAGATGTCATGGCAGGTTCCATCCTAGTAGTCGAAGACGAAGCGGCCATCCGCGACCTTCTCGCGGCCAACCTGCAGCGTGCCGGGTATCGCGTGATGTGCGCAGGCGACGTGCCGCAGGCCGAGGCGCTGGTGCGCGAATCGCGTCCGGACCTCGTGCTGCTCGACTGGGTCCTGCCGGGCGTCCCCGGCCTCACCTTCGCGCGGCGCCTGCGCGGCGACCAGCGCACCAAGGACATTTCGATCGTCCTTCTCTCGGGCCGCGCCGAAGAGCAGGACAAGGTGACCGCGCTCGAGAGCGGCGCCGACGACTATGTGACCAAGCCGTTCTCCGCCCGGGAGCTCCTGGCGAGGATCAAGGCCGTGATGCGCCGCCGCGCCCCGCAGCTCGCCGACGACGTCGTCGAGATTTCCGGCCTGCGCATCGACCCGGCCGCGCATCAGGTCACCGCCGGCGACAAGGCGATCGACCTGTGGACGACCGAGCTTCGCCTGCTGCATTTCTTTATGACCCATCCGGGGCGCGTGTTCTCGCGCGCGCGGCTGCTCGATGAAGTGTGGGGCGAGCATGTGTTCGTCGAGGAGCGCACGGTGGACGTGCATATCCGGAGGCTGCGCCAGGCGCTTGCGCCGACCGGCCACGACAAGCTGATCGAGACGGTGCGCGGTACCGGCTATCGCTTCAAGCCGGATCTCGGCGCAGCAAACCTGGCGGCTTAACGAATCGACCCGTAACGCGAGCGTTACTCCACCGTAACCGACTTCGCCAGGTTCCTCGGCTTGTCCACGTCGTTCCCCCTCTGGAGGGCGGCGTGGTAGGCGAGGAGCTGGAGGGGCACGGTGCTCACGATAGGCGAAAGAATGCCCGGATCGTCGTGCAACTGGACGATGTGCACCCCCTCGCCGTTGGTCAGCGCGGTGTCCGTCTCATTGTGTCCCGCGGCCAGAACGTAAAGCTCGCCGCCGCGCGCGCGCACTTCCTGCAGGTTCGATTTCAGCTTGTCGAGGAGCGCATCGCGCGGCGCGATGGCGACCACCGGCATGTTGCGATCGACCAGCGCGAGCGGGCCGTGCTTCAGCTCCCCGGCGGCATAAGCCTCGGCATGGATATACGAAATCTCCTTCAGCTTGAGCGCACCCTCCATGGCGATGGGGTAATGCACCCCGCGGCCAAGGAAGAGGGCGTGCTCGCAGCGGGTGAACTTCTGCGCCCAGGCGGCCATCTCGGGCTCGACGCGCAGCGCATTGGCGACCCAGGCCGGGAGCTTGCGCAGCGCCTCGAGCAGCTCGACCTCGCGCTCCCGCGAAAGCCGGCCGCGCTGCTTGGCGAGGACCGCGGCGAGGACGAACAGCGCCGCGAGCTGCGCGGTGAAGGCCTTGGTGGAGGCGACGCCGATCTCGGGACCCGCGCGCGTCAGGAATCTCAGGTTGGCCGCGCGGATCAGCGCCGATTCGGGCACGTTGCAGATGGCGAGGGCGTTCGCCTGGCCGAGCGCGCGAGCATGGTGCAGGGCGGCGATCGTGTCGGCGGTCTCGCCCGACTGCGAGATCACGACGACGAGCGCTTTCGGGTTGGGGACGGAGTCGCGGTAGCGGTATTCGCTCGCGATCTCGACGTTCACCGGCAGGCCGGCGAGGCTCTCGATCCAGTAGCGGGCGACCGTGCCGGCGTGATAGCTGGTGCCGCACGCGAGGATCAGGACCGACTCGGTCTGCGCGAAGATTTCCTCGGCCGCGGCGCCGAACACCTGCGGCACGATGCTCGTGGCGTTGGAGACACCCTCGAGCGTGGCGGCGATGGCGGCCGGCTGCTCGAAGATCTCCTTCTGCATGTAGTGCTGGTAGGTGCCGAGCTCGATCGCGTCGGCGGCGAGCTGGCTGACGTGGAGCGGCCGCTCGACGGTATGGCCGCGCGCGTCGACGATGCGCACGGTCTTCAGCGTCACCTCGGCGCAGTCGCCTTCCTCAAGGTAAATCATGTTGCGCGTGACCTGGAGCAGGGCCGCGGTATCGCTCGCGGCGAAGTTCTCGCCGTCGCCGACGCCCAGCAGCAGCGGCGCCCCCATGCGGGCGACGATCATGCGCTGCGGGTCGTCGCCCGAGATCACCGCGATGGCGTAGGCGCCCACCAGCTGCTGGGTGGCGGCGCGCACGGCGTCGAACAGGCTTTTCTCGGACTTCAACAGCGAATGCACCAGGTGCGCGATAACCTCGGTGTCGGTGTCGGAGGCGAACACGTAGCCCAGGCCGCGCAGGCGCGCGCGCATCTCGTCGTGGTTCTCGATGATGCCGTTGTGCACCACGGACACGCCGCCCGAGACGTGCGGGTGGGCGTTGCGCTCCGAGGGCACGCCGTGGGTGGCCCAGCGCGTGTGGCCGATGCCGATATTGCCGTGCAGCCCCTGCTGCGTGGCGAGCAGCTCGAGCTGCGCGACGCGCCCGCAGGAGCGCAGGCGCTGCATGCTGCCGTTGATGACGGCCACGCCGGCGGAGTCGTAGCCGCGGTACTCGAGGCGCTTCAGGCCCTCGAGCAGGATCGGCACGACGTTGCGGGTGGCTATGGCTGCGACAATTCCACACATAGCGATTTCCTTCGGATGAAGAGCACGCCGCACACTGCCGCGGCAGCGGCGGCATCGGCGACGAAATCGAGGACCTCGGCCGAACGGCCGGGGAGGAACATCTGGTGCAATTCGTCGAGCGCGGCGAACGCCACCACGGCGCCGAGCACCGCGAGCGGCGCGCGCCCGGCCGTGCCGCGCCAGAGGAGCGCCGTGATCACGGCGAAGGTGCCGAAGTGGGCGACCTTGTCCCAGCCGGTCGGGATGCCGTGGCCGGTGACGAACAGCAGGCCCAGCATGATGCCGCCGCCGGCGATCAGGCAGGCGAAGCGGTCAGTAGGCATTTTGCTTCTTCAGCACGACCACCAGGGTCTTCAGCAGGATCTGCATGTCGAGCAGCAGCGACCAGTTGCGCAGGTAGGCGAGGTCGTACTCGATGCGCAGCTTCATCTTCTCGACCGTCTCGGTCTCGCCGCGATAGCCGTTCACCTGGGCGAGGCCCGTAATTCCCGGGCGCACCTTGTGGCGGATCATGTAGCCGCGGATCAGCTTGCGGTAGAGCTCGTTGTGCGCCACGGCGTGCGGGCGCGGGCCGATGACGCTCATGCGGCCCTGCAGCACGTTGATGAACTGCGGCAGCTCGTCGAGCGAGCTCTTGCGCAGGAACGCGCCGAAGGGCGTCACGCGAGAATCGTTCTTGGTCGCCTGCTTCACGACCTCGCCGTCCTCGCTGACCGTCATGCTGCGGAACTTGTAGACCACGATCTTGCGTCCGTCGACGCCGTAGCGGCGCTGCTTGAAGAGCACCGGGCCGGGCGAGGAGAGCTTCACGCCGATGGCGATGGCGATCATCAGCGGGGCGAGCACCATCAACGCGGCCGTGGCGATCACATAGTCGCTCACGCGCTTGAGCAGGCCGTTGAAGCCGTAGAAGGGCGTCTCGCACACCGCGAGCACCGGCAGGTCGCCGATCGAATCGACGCGCGCCTGGATCAGGTCGAACACGAAGATGTCCGGCACGAAGTAGATCGACGCCGTGGTATCGCGCAGGTCCTCGAGCAGCTTGATGATCCTCGGCTGCGAAGCCATCGGCAGCGCGATGTAGATGATGTCCACGTTGTGCAGGCGCACATAGTCGGGCAGCGTGGCGATGGACCCCAGGATCGTCTTCTCCTGGATGCGCTCGGGCGCGCGGTCGTCGAAATAGCCGGCGATGCGCACGCCGTGCATCGGGTTGCCGCGCAGGCGCTCGGCGAGGCCGCGGCCGAGGTCGTTGGCGCCGGCGATGACCGCGGTCTTGCGCAGGCCTTCGGCGGCGAGCAGGCGCGGCAGCAGGCGCGGCACCAATTGGTGCGCGGCGAAGAGCGCCGCCGGCGTGGCCACCGCCCATGCCACCAGCATGCGCGCATCGAATACGCCCAGCGTGCGCGAGGCCCAGCCCAGCAGCACGAGCAGGCCGACGATCGCCATCCAGCCGGTGACGATGTCGAGCATCAGCTCGCCCGCCGTATGAGACTCGCGGGCGAGGCTGCCGGGGAAAGTCAGCGCGAAGATGAGCAGCGCCAGGATCAGGCAGGCGCCGTCGAAGCGCCCGCCGAAGAAGGCCGCCGCGGCCGCGAGCGTGGCGATGGCCACGGCCGGATCGATTGCCGCCTGCAGCAGCGCGCCCGGACCGGGCTGGCTGTGAAGCAGTCGGGTATGCGGACGCGATTGCGTGCGCAACGTATTTTCAGGGGTGGCTTGCAAGACCCCCGCAGGTTAGGGCACCACGGTTCAACCTTGATGTTGCGGAGGACCGTGGTTCGTAGCCTCAGCGGACTAGCGTTTTGCCCCCCCGCCGTTCGAACTATGTCTTTATTACCCCTCTATATTGGCCCCCTATGACAACCGCTATGACTTCCGCCCACTCCTCGGCCGACACCGCACAGGCGCCCATTCTGCCGGGCAGTGCGGAGGCCAAGAACACGTCCCACTCGTCCTCCGCGGCGACGGACTTCCTGCAGATCGAATCGATCGTGCTCAACCTGGATGCGTCGCTGCGGGTGCATGCGCGCGCGCATTTCTTCAGCTGGACGCAGGGCCTGCTGCAAAGCCTGATCCGGCACGAGCTGCTCATCTGCACGCTGTGCCTCGGCAAGCCGCCGGCGTTTCGCGCCGACGGGTTCTCGATGACCACGCCCGAGCCCAACCTCTTTAGTGACATGTTCCTGCGCGACACCGCCGTGGCCCCCGCGCTCCTCAAGCTTTGGGAGGAGCGTCGCTACCAGCCGGTGGTGCTCGACCTGAACGCCACCAATACGATCGGCGGCGGCGGCTTCCAGCGCGAGCTCGAGCGCCTCGGCGCCACGCAGCTCCTGGTGCACGGCATCCATGATGCCGAGGGCCGCGCCATCAGCCTCTTTACCTTCGCCTGCCGCCCGGGCAGCGCGGGGCAGCGCCAGGCCTACCTGGTGCAGCTCCTCGCCCCCTCGCTGCACGCGGCCTGGGTGCGCACGCAGCTCACCAAGCGCGCGGAAACCAGCGGCGACAAGGCCGCCGGCGGCAGCATCCTCACGGTGCGCGAGCTCGACATCCTTAAGTGGATCTACCTGGGCAAGTCGAATTTCGAGATCGGCGCGATCCTCAAGATCAGCCCGCTCACGGTGAAGAACCACGTGCAGAAGATCCTGCGCAAGCTGAATGTGGTGAACCGCACGCAGGCGATCGGCAAATCCCTGGAGTTGCGCATCCTCAACCCGTAGGCCTAGTCCGGCCGGACGAAAAATCGGGGCCCAGCGCCCCGATTTTTATTTGCGCGTCGTGAAACGCGCGACCTGCCAAGTGGCCCAGCGACCCGACTAGTCCGTACGGTGCATTGGCGTGTTGCGGCGACGAGTCAGGGCCGTAACAGACCCCGCCTAGCATTCCAAGACGCCCGCAATGATGAATCTCTGCCGCCTGCTGTTCTTTTGTCTCGCGGCCGCCAGCGCCTCCGGCGCCGCGGCCGACGACGCTCGTGCCGCCTTCTATTCGTTCAGCGATCTGTATCGCCTGACGGTGAACGGCACGCTCCCCGAGGTGGATGGCTATCCCGTGGCCACCCCCGAGCCGCAGGTCCGCGTCGCGTCGGCGCAGGCCGCGCCGGCCACGGAGCTGCGCTTCACCATCTCGCCGGTTCCCGGTCCCGGACGCTGGATGCTGATCCTTGCCGGCCTCGCCGCCGCCGCCTGGGTCGCGCACCGCAGATTGACCCGCCCATTCTGATGAAAACGCTCGTCGCGCTCGGATTGAGCCTTCTGCTGGTCGCCTGCGAGCGCGCCAGCACGCAGCCGCTCGCGCGCGTGAACGGCGTCGAGATCTCCGCCCGGCAGGCGCCGATGAGCCAGCAGGCGCTCGAGAAGGTGATCGAGCGCGAGCTCCTCGTGCAGAAGGCGATCGAATCCGGCCTCGAGCGCGACCCGCTGGTCGCGCAGAGCCTCGACAACGCGCGCCGCCAGGTGCTCGCGCAGGCCTACCTCGACCGCGCCGCGAGCGCTGCAAAGCCCTCGCGCGAGGAAGTGCGCGCCTTCTACAAGGAACACCCGGCGCTCTTCGCGGAGCGGCGCATCTACCGCCTGCGCGAGCTCGTCGTCTCCGCCCCCGCCGGGCTGGTCGACGCGCTGCGCGCCGAGAGCGCCCGCGCGCACGACCTCGACGAGCTCGCCGCCTGGCTCAAGACGAGGAATGCCCGCTTCAGCATCGCGACGCTGACCCAGCCCGCCGAGGAGCTGCCGCTCGCCTTCCTGCCGCAGCTCGCGCGCATGAAGGGCGGCGAGCTCGCGGCGTTCCCGACTCCCCTGGGCGCATCGGTGATCCAGCTGATCCACGCCGAGGACGCGCCGCTCGCCCTCGAACAGGCGAACGCGCTGATCGAGCAGTTCCTGGCCGCACGCAAGCGGCTGGACGTTGCAGCCGCCGAGGTGAAGCGGCTGCGCGACGGCGCGCGAATCGAGTACGTAGCGCAATTAAAGAGCAATCCACAAGAGGTTTCACGACAGTCCACGAGGTGACGATGATCCGCATACTGATGGTTCTCCTATTCACCGCATTCGCGCTGCCGGGCATGGCGCAAACTGCGGCGCAAAGCTCCGACAAGCTCGGTGCCGGCGACACGGTGCACATCACCGTGTTCCAGCAGCCGGACATGACGACCGACGCGCGCGTCAGCGATGCGGGCACGATCACCGTGCCCCTCGCCGGCAGCGTGAAGGTCGAAGGCCTCACGCCGGCCGAGGCGGGCGACGCCATCGCCGAGCTCCTGAAGAAGGGCGATTTCCTGAAGAGCCCGAAGGTGAGCGTGTCGCTCACCACGCTGCGCAGCCGCCAGGTGTCGGTGCTCGGCCTGATCGTGCGCCCCGGGCGTTACCCGCTCGAGGCCGCGAGCGTGAAGGTGCCCGAGATCATCGCGGCAGCAGGCGGCATCGCCGCCGGCGGCTCCGAGACGGTCACCGTGATCCGCGAAGGCAAGCCGCAGAAGGTGAGCTCGCTGTCGAAGGACTTCGAGCTGAAGGGCGGCGACACGGTGTACATCGATCGCGCCCCGGTGTTCTACATCTACGGCGAGGTCACGCGCGCCGGCACCTACCCGGTCACCCCGGGCATGAACGTCATGCAGGCGATCGCCTTGGGCGGCGGCATTACGCCGCGCGGCAGCGAAAGCCGCATCAAGCTGCGCCGCGCGAACAAGGAAGGCAAGGTCCTCGAGTACGACGTGAACGCGGTCGAGACCATCTACGCGAACGACGTCATCTTCGTCAAAGAATCGATTTTCTAGGCTAGGGAGCCCACTCCATGGATCTGAACCAGTACATATTGGCCCTCAAGGCCCGCCGCAAGGCGTTCGTGACAGTGCTCGCCGTGACCGTGTTCACCGCGGTCGTGGTGGCGCTGTTGATACCCAAGCGCTACGACGCCACCGCGACGATCCTGATCGACGCGCGCGACGAGCAGACGATGGCCCCCGCGCGCATGTCGCCGCGCGAGCGCGCCGGCTACATCTTCACGCAGATGGATCTCATCCAGAGCGGGAAGGTGGCGAACAAGGTGGTGCGCGACCTCAAGCTCGCAAGCTCGCCCGGCGTGCGCGAGGAGTGGGAGCGCGAGACCGGCGGCGTCGGCACGATCGAGGAATGGCTCGCCGCCAACCTCCTCGAGAAGCTGAAGGTCGACTCCGGCGCGAGCAACATCCTCATCGTCAAGTACTCCTCCAACGACGCGAAGAAGTCGGCCGCCGTGGCCAACGCGTTCGCCAAGGCGTACCTCGACGTGGCGCTCGAGCTTCGCACCGAGCCCTCGCGCGAGGCCGCAGCCTGGTTCGACGAGCAGCTGAAGGGGCTGCGCGCCGACCTGACCTCGTCGCAGACCAAGCTCTCCTCGTACCAGAAGGAGAAGGGCGTGGTCGGCGTCGACGAGCGGATGGACGTCGAGTTCACGCGCCTCACCGAGATCTCGGGCGAGCTTAGCCGCCAGCGCGCCGCCGCGATGGACGCGCAGACGCGCTACAAGCAGGCGCAGAACCTGATCGCCGGGGGCGTGTCGCTCGAGGCCTTCCCGGAGGTGCTCGCCAACGGCTACATCATCACGGTGAAGTCCGCCCTGCAGGCCGCCGAGCAGCGGCTCCAGGAGCAGTCCGAGGTGCTCGGCCAGAACCATCCGAACTACCAGCGCACCGCGGCCGAAGTGCAGGGCCTGAAGGAGCGGCTCAACGCCGAAGCCAAGAAGGTGGTCGCCGGCCTGGGCAACGCCGTGGAGCAGAACACCAAGCGCCTCGAAGAGCTGCAGGCGGCGCTGGGCGCGCAGCAGGACCGCATCATGAAGATGAAGGAAGCGCGCGTCGACATGGCGGTGCTCTCCCGCGACCTCGAGAACGCGCAGCGCGCCTATGACGGTGCCCTGCAGCGCGCGATCGCGGTCAAGGTGGACAGCAAGGTGCGCCAGACCAACCTCGCGATGCTGACCCCGGCGCTCGAGCCGCTGAAGCCCGCGATGCCGAAGGTCGGGCTGATCACCGGCCTGTCGATCCTCATCGGCCTGCTGCTGGCGGCCGGCGTGGTGTATCTCCTCGAGCAGCTCGACCGCCGCGTGCGCTCGCGCACCGACCTGGAGTCGCGCCTCGCGGTGCCGTCGCTCGGCATCCTGTCGCGCTGGACCCCGGCCGGCGGGCGCCTGCTGCCGTCCCCGAATTCCCCCGTACGTAATGCGCAAGCGCTTCCGCGCCCCTGGTGAGAGAGGACTGCCATGCTCGTAAAACCCACTGACAACGTACTGCCCATCGAGGGCAGCTCCCGGCTCACCGGCCGCCACATCGGCGCCATCCTGATGGACGAGGGCAAGCTCACGCCCTCCGACGCGGAGCAGGTGCTCAAGCGCCAGCGCGAGCTCGGCTGGCGCTTCGGCGAGGCCGCGATCGAGCTGAACCTGATCACCGACACGGACCTGCGCGAGGCGCTCGCCAAGCAGTACGAGTTCCCCTACCTCGTGGCCGGACCCGACGGCGTCTCGAAGGAGCTCGTCGCCGCCTGGGATCCGTTCCACCCGGTGGTGGAAGAGCTGCGCGGGGTTCGCACCCAGCTCCTCATCCGCTGGTTCAACCCGGCTGCCGGCCGCCGCACGCTCGCCATCGCGAGCCCGGGGGCCCGCGAGGGGCGCAGCTTCATCGCGTCCAACCTGGCTGTGTCGTTCTCGCAGCTCGGCCAGCGCACGCTGCTCATCGACGCGGACTTCCGCTCGCCGCGCCAGCAGGGCATTTTTAATATCGCCGACCGGTTTGGTTTGTCTTCTGTGTTGTCTGGAAGAGCGGATCTGTCCGTCGCCGCGCCGGTGGCCGGGCTCACCGGGCTTGCCGTACTGCCCGCCGGCCCGGTACCGCCGAATCCGCTCGAGCTCCTGTCCCGCCCGAGCTTCGCGGCGCTGCTCGCCAAGGCGCAGCAGGAGTACGACGTGATCATCATCGACACGCCGCCCGCCACGCAGTACGCCGATGCGCAGTGCGTCGCGTTCCGCGCCGGCGACGTGATGATGGTGTCCCGCCGCGACCACACGCGGGTCGACGAGACCGAGCGCGCCGTGAAGGAGCTCTCCGACGCGAGCGCGCGCATCGTCGGCACGCTGATGAACGCGTTCTAAGCTGCAGGAAAGACATGGGGCCAAAACGTAGGCTCATGCTGGCGGCGACGGTACTGATCGTCGCCGCCAGCTTCGCCACCTCGCGGCCTGCCGTCGGTACCGCCGAGAGGGAAATGAGCGGCTCGTCGGTGCCGATCACCAAGGTTTTCCGGAGGTCCTGATGACTACGTCTTCTGCCCGGCTCGGCGCCGAGCGCACGCCGGGAATCGCCCTTGGCGTCGTCGGCCTCGGCGTGTTCGGCGTGCTGTGCGGCGTCGGCCTCGCCCTGGGCGAGCTGCAGGCGCTGGTCGTCAGCCTGTCGATCCTCGCCTGCGTCGGCGTGCTCGCCGACTTTCGCATCGGCGCGGTGCTGCTGATGGTGATGCTGCCCCTCGAAGGCAGCTACCTCTTCCCGCACAGCGTGCTCGGCGTCACCGGCCTCAACCCGCTCAACATGGTGCTCGCCGCGACCCTGGTGTCGTTCCTGATGCGCGGCCAGGACCTGAAGCGCTTCCTGCCGAAGCCGCTCCTCTGGCTCTACATCGCGCCGGTCATGTTCGCCGCCCTGCTCGGCACCCGGCACGTCGACGAGATCTATCCGTACTTCTACGAGATCGAGGTGATCCACTTCACCGACGCGTTCGGCTACCTGCGCGACGTCGCGGTGAAGCCGCTGCTCATGGTGATGGCCGCGCTCCTGATCGGCGCCGCCGTCACGCGCGCGAAGAAGGTCGAGAACTTCCTCGTTCCGATCATCGCCGCGGTCTGGGTGATGAGCCTCGCCGTGCTCGGCTACGTGATCGCCGCGGGCGTGAGCCTCGGCTCGCTCGCGCTGTCGACCTCGCGCACCTTCTTCTCGGCCTTCGGCATGCACGCCAACGACCTCGGCCGCCTGTTCGCCGTGGCCTACGCGCTGCTGCTCTTCACCTGGGGCGAGACCAAGGACGTGCGCCTGAAGACGGTGCTGCTCTTCACCATGGGCATCCTGACCATGGCGCTCCTGCTCACCTTCTCGCGCGGCGCCTTCGTCGGCTGGGTGATGGTGAACGTGCTGTTCCTCTTCTGGAAGTTCAACGCCCGCACCATCGCCGTCGGCCTGATGGCGGGCGGCATCGGCCTCGCCTTCATGCCCGGCGCCGTCATCAGCCGGATGAGCATGGGCCTCATCGGCGGCGGCGATGTCAACGAGTTCAGCGCCGGCCGCGTCGACGAGATCTGGCTGCCGCTGATGCCGGAGCTGTTCAAGAGCCCGCTGTGGGGCAACGGCCTCGACTCGACGATGTGGGCGAACGCCATCTGGACCGAGCAGATGCTCGCCGTGACGCACCCGCACAACGCATACATCCAGGCGATCCTCGACACCGGGCTGATCGGCCTCGGGCTCCTGCTCGCGTTCTACTGGCACGTGTACCGCAAGTTCCGCGACCTGGGCTCCAACCCTCACCTGAGCCCGACGATGCGCGGCTTCTACCAGGGCGCGGTCGCCGGCCTGATGTGCTTCATCATCACCGGCTTCGCCGGCTCGAGCCTGCGCGCGGTGCCGGAGTTCGCCTTCCTGTGGGTCGCCATCGGGATGATGTACGGGCAGCTGGGCCGGAGGCCGACGACTTAAATGTCACTCGCAACGCTGCGCCAGGCCGACGTAGCCGCGCAGGAACGCCCCGGTCCCGTCGCGCCCGCTGCCCAGTCGGCGGCGCGCCGCAAGCCGCATGTCTGCTTCGTGGCGCCCTACGCGTGGCCGGTGCTCTCGCGCGACCCGAACATCCAGGTCGTCGGCGGCGCCGAGGTGCAGCAGTGCATCCTCGCGCGCCTGCTCGCCGCCAACGGCTACCGCGTGTCGATGATCTGCTTCGATTACGGCCAGCCGAGCCCGGTGCTGATCGACGGCGTCACGGTGTACAAGAGCTTCCGCCCGGACGCCGGCGTGCCGGTGCTGCGCTTCGTGTATCCGCGCCTCACCACCATGTGGCGCGTGCTGCGCGACGTCGACGCCGACGTCTACTACCAGCGCTCGAGCGCGATGTGGACCGGCGTCATTGCCGAGTTCTGCCGCCGCCACGGCAAGCGCTCGGTCTACGCCGGCGCCTCCGACCGCGACTTCGAGGTCGGCCAGGAGCAGATCGTGCACGCGCGCGACCGCTGGCTTTACCGCCATGGCCTCGCGGGCGTCGACCGCATCGTCGCGCAGAACCCCTACCAGATCGAAAGCTGCCGCCGTAACCACGGCCGCCCCGCGGTGCTCATCCCGAGCTGCTATGAGCCGCCGGTGGATTCGCGCCGCGCTTCCACCGCCAACGAACGCATCCTCTGGGTCGGCACCATCCACGGCTACAAGCGCCCGGAGATGTTCCTCGACCTCGCCGAGCGCCTGCCCGGGCGGCGCTTCGTCATGGTCGGCGGGCCGAGCGTCGGCGGCGAGCGCCTGAAGGCCGGCTACTACGAAAGCATCCGCGAGCGCGCCGCCGGCCTGCCGAACGTGGAATTCACCGGCTTCCTGCCGCTCGCGCAGGTCGAGCCGTGGTTCGATCGCGCGCGCGTGCTGGTGAGCACCTCCGTGTACGAGGGCATGCCGAACGTGTTCCTGCAGGCCTGGGCGCGCGGCGTGCCCACCGTCGCCACGGTGGATGTCGGCGCGCCGGTGAACACCGTCTTTGCCGATGCGGCCGAAGGCGCGCAGAAGATCGACGCGCTCTTCACGGACCCGGCGCTGTGGACTCGCGCCTCCGACGACAGCCTCGCCTACTTCCAGCGCAACCATTCCAGCGCCGAAGTCCTCGGCCGCTATTCCCGCCTGCTCGAAGAGCTGACGGCAGCAAAAAAATGAGCGCCGCTGCAAAAGCCATCGCCGCACAGGGGCTGGCGCGGCGGGCGCTGTCGTTGGGCGCGGTCAAGGCCTTCGACCACGCGCTGCAGTTCCTCCTGCCGGTGGTGCTGGTGCGCTGCCTCGATGCGCACACCTTCGGCGAATACCGGCTGCTGTGGCTCGCGATCGGCACCGTGATGGCGCTCGCGCCCTTCGGCATGCCGGGGGCGCTGTACTACTTCATGCCGCGCTCGGACGAACCGACGCGCCGGCTGTATGTGCACCAGACGATGGGCTTCCTCGCGCTCACCGGCCTCCTGGCCGCGTTCATCGTGAGCCCGCTCAATCCGTGGATGCCGGCGGCCCTCGCGCCGCTCATGAAGTACGGCGCGCTCGTGCCGGTGTTCGTCACCCTGTGGGTGGTGACGGTGCTGCTCGATTTCCTGCCGACCATCGAGGAACGCATCCCGCTGCAGGCCTACGCCAACATCTCGCTCGCCGCCGCGCGGGCGCTGCTCGTCGCCGGCGCCGCCTGGCTCACCGCCGACCTGGGCGTGATCCTGTGGCTGCTCCTCGCGGTGGTGGTGCTGAAGCTCGGCCTGCTGGTCGCCTATATCCAGCGCTTCCACGGCTGGAAGCGGCCCTGGTTCAAGCGCTCGGTGTTCCGCGGCCAGATCGCCTACACCGCGCCGTTCGGCGTCTCGAGCGCCTGCTACGTGCTGCGCGGGCAGGCCGACCAGTGGGTCGCGGCCTCGCTCTTCACGCTGCACAGCTTCGCGGCGTTCTCGATCGCCGCGATCCTCGGCCAGGTGGTCAACATGTTTCGCCAGTCGGTGGTCGAGGCCTTCATGCCGAGCATGAGCCGCATGGAAGCCGCCGGCCAGCTGAAAAGCATGATGGAGATGAACGCCCGCGCCAATGCCATGGTCGGGATGCTGCTCTTTCCGCTGCTCGGCTTCGTTTTCGCGTTCGCCGAGGACATCGTGACCCTGGTCTACACCGCCGAATACGTCGAGGCGGCGCCGGTGATGCGCGTCTGCGTGATCGGGATGCTCGCGCTGGTCGTCGAGCTGAACAGCGTCCTGCAGCTCCTGCGCCAGGGAATGTTCAACCTCGGCTTGAGCGTCGTGGTGCTGGCGGTGTCGGTTCCCCTTTCCCTGCTCGGCGGGGTGCAGCTCGGCCTCGCCGGGGCGGCGATCGGCAGCGCCATCGCCCTGTACCTCGACCGCATCATCGTGCTGCGGCGCATTGCCGCCATCTCGGGCGTGCCGATTCGCGAGCAGCAGCACTGGGCGAGCCTTGCCCGCCACCTCGCGTGGACGGTCATCGCCACGGTGGGCGCGTGGCTCGTCGGCCACCACCTGTTCGCCGCCACCCCGATCATCGTTCGCCTCGCCATGGGCGGCGCGGTGCTGGCGGCGGTCTACGGCGCCGTGAACTGGAAGCAGCTGCGCACATGAGGATCGCGTTCCTCACCGGATCGCTGGTGCATGGCGGCGCCGAGCGCCAGGCGATCACGCTCGCCAACCGGCTGGCCGAGCGCGGGCACGATTGCCACGCGATCTACGTCAAGAACGATCCGAGCCAGCTCGGCCGGCTTCGCCTGCCGCCGCAATCCACCGTGCGCTGCCTGCACGCGGCGCGCTACCTGGACCTCAACGCGGTCTCGCATCTGCACGCGCTGCTGGGCCGCCTCGCCCCGGACGTGGTGCTGGCGACCAACCCGTACGCGCTGATGTACGCCTCGCTCGCGCATGCCGGCGCGCCGATCGCCGCGGCGCTGCACTCGACGTACATCCGTACGACGAAGGAGCAGCTCCAGATGCTCGCCTACCGGCCGTTCTTCTGGAGCGCGGCCTGCGCGGTGTTCGTGTGCGAGCGCCAGCGCCGCCACTGGCTGCGCCGCGGCCTGTTCGGCCGCAAGAACCAAGTCATCTACAACGGGGTCGACCTCGAGCACTGGCAGTCCGTGAATGCGGCGCCCCTGCGCCGCGCGCTCGGCTTCGCCGAGGACGACTATGTCATCGGCCTTTCGGCGGTCCTGCGCCCCGAGAAAAACCCGGTGCAGCTCGTCGAGGCGGTGGCGCAGCTTTGCCGCCGGGGCGTGCCCGCCAAGGCGCTGTTCATCGGCGATGGCCCGGAGCGCCCGAAGGTGGAAGACGCCGCGCGCAGGCTGGGCGTGGCCGATCGCATCGTCATCTCCGGCTTCCAGGAGGACGTGCGGCCGTTCCTTTCGGCCTGCGACGTGGTCACGCTGACCAGCTTCACCGAGGCGTTCTCGCTCGCCGCCATCGAGGCGATGGCGCTCGGCCGGCCGGTGGTGCACGCCGACGTCGGCGGTGCCGCGGAGATGATCCAACCGGGCCAAGACGGGTGGCTATTCCCGGTGAACGACACCGCTACCCTAGTTGTCCGGCTTGCGGCGCTGGCCGACCCGATCGCGCGTGCTCGCATGGGCGAGAACGCCCGAGCGACGGTCGTACAGCGCTTCTCGGAGCGCGCGATGGTGGAGCGCTACGAGCAAATGCTGGTGGATATCAGTTCAACCCGGAGCACACGTGAACAGTTACGAAACCGCGCAACAGCGCATTAAGAGCGGCGCTCGCACCTGGCTGGTGACCGGAGCGGCGGGCTTCATCGGCTCTCATCTGGCCGAAAAGCTCCTCAAGCTCGACCAGACGGTCGTCGCCATCGACAACTTCGCCACCGGCAAGCGCGAGAACCTGCAGCACCTTCGCGCCGCGGTGGGGGAATCGGCCTGGCGCAACTTCCGCTTCATCGAAGGCGACATCCGCTCGCTGGAGGACTGCCGGCGCGCCTGCGAAGGCGCCGAGGTCGTCCTGCACCAGGCGGCCCTCGGCAGCGTGCCGCGCTCGATCGACGATCCGATCGCGAGCTCGCAGACCAACGTGATGGGCTTCATCAACATGCAGGTCGCGGCGCGCGACGCCGGCGTGCGGCGCTTCGTGTACGCGAGCTCCAGCGCCGTCTACGGCGACCATCCGGCGCTGCCGAAGATTGAGGCGGTCACCGGCCGCGCGATGTCGCCCTATGGCCTGACCAAGTGGGTGAACGAGCTCTACGCCGACGTGTTCGACGTCTGTTATGGGTTTAAAAGCGTTGGCCTGCGCTACTTCAACGTATTCGGCGCGCGCCAGGACCCGAACGGCGCCTATGCCTCGGTGATCCCGGCCTGGATCGGCGCGCTGGTGCGCGGCCAGGTGCCCTACATCAACGGCGACGGCACGGCGGGGCGCGATTTCTGCCACATCGACAACGTCGTGCAGGCGAACCTGCTTGCCGCCACCGTCGAGGACCCGGTGGCGCTCGGCCAGGCCTACAACATCGCGCTCGGCGACCAGACTTCGCTCACCGAGCTCTACGAAATGATCCGCTCGATCGTCTCCACAAAGTATCCGGAGATGAAGAACGTGAAGGCCCAGCACCGCGAGCCGCGCAAGGGCGACATCGCGTTCTCGCGCGCCGACATCAGCAAGGCGCAGCGCCTGCTCGGCTACCGCCCCTCGGTTCGGATCATGGAAGGCCTGCAAAAAACCATCAATTGGTACGTGGACAATCTGGCGCCTATTACGGAGGAACGGAAGGTGGCGCATGCCTGAAGTACTTGAACGCAAGCAGCTTGAAATCCCGGCCGAGCAGAAGCTCGGCACCGTGGCGATCGTCGGCCTGGGCTATGTCGGCCTGCCGGTAGCCGTCGCCTTCGGGCGCGAGCGCCCGACCATCGGCTACGACCTGTCGAAGAAGCGCATCGAGAACCTGCGGCATCACGTCGATGCCACGGGCGAAGTCGCCACCAGCGCGCTGCTGGAGGCGAAGCACTTCAGCGCGACGTACTATCCCGCGGACCTCGCGAAGGCGGATTACATCATCGTCGCGGTGCCCACGCCGATCAACGCGGCGCGCCAGCCCGACCTGTCGCCGCTGGAATCCGCGAGCGAGACCGTCGGGCGCTACATGAAGCCCGGCGCGATCGTCGTGTACGAGTCGACGGTCTATCCCGGCGCCACCGAGGAAGTCTGCGTGCCGATCCTGGAGAAGGCCTCCGGCATGCGCTGGAAGCAGGACTTCCACGTCGGCTACTCGCCCGAGCGCATCAACCCGGGCGACAAGCAGCACACGTTCACGCGCATCCAGAAAGTCGTGTCCGGCGACGACGCGCAGACGCTCGAGAAGGTCGCCGAGCTCTACGGCTCGGTGGTGACCGCGGGCGTCTACAAGGCCTCGTCGATCCGCGTCGCGGAAGCCGCCAAGGTCATCGAGAACACGCAGCGCGACATCAACATCGCCTTCGTCAACGAGCTCGCCATCATCTTCGAGCGCATGGGCCTCGACACCAACGAGGTGCTCAAGGCGGCGGGCACGAAGTGGAACTTCCTGCCGTTCAAGCCAGGCCTGGTGGGCGGCCACTGCATCGGCGTCGACCCGTACTACCTCACGCACAAGGCCGAGCTGCTGGGCTACCACCCGGAAGTGATCCTCGCCGGGCGGCGCATCAACGACTCCATGGGCAGCCACATCGCGCGCAAGACCGTGCAGCAGATGATCCACGCCGGCCGCAACATCAAGGGCGCGCGGGTCAACGTGCTCGGCCTGACCTTCAAGGAAGACGTGCCCGACATCCGCAACTCGAAGGTGATCGACATCATCCGCGAGCTGCACGAGTTCGGCGTGGAGACCTTCGTGCACGACCCGCAGGCGAGCGCCGAAGACTCGCTGCACGAGTACGGCGTGCGCCTCGCCGACTGGGATTCGCTGCCGGCGGCCGACGCCATCATCCTCGCCGTCGCGCACCGCAAGTACCTTGAGATGCCGACCGAGGCGCTGATGCGCAAGGTCGTGCGCGAGGGATGCATCATCGACATCAAGTCGGTGCTCGACGCCGCGACCTTCCGCAAAGAAGGGCTGCGCGTTTGGCGCCTGTAACAAGCTCGGCTGTAGCCGTCTCGGCCCCGCAGCCGCGGAAGCTGCGCATCGGCGTGTTCGCCGACAGCCCGCTGCAGCCGCGCTGGGTGGTCGAGGCGCTGGGCAAGCTCGCCGCGTCCGACTTCGCGGTTGTCCGCCTGGTCGAGGCCGGCTCGGCGCGCGTCGCGCCGCCGAGCGCGCCGTGGCGCCTTTACGGCGCGCTCGATCGCAAGCTGTTTGGCGGCGAGCCGACCGAGCTGATTTCGCTGGCCGAGAGCCTTGGCTCCTCCGGCCCGGATGCGGAGCTCGACGTGGCCTTCGTGCTGGGCGAGGTCGACGACTCGCGCCTCGACGGCCTCGCGCGCTACGGCGTGTGGCGCTTCTGCTTCGGCGCCGACGGCGCGAACGGCGAAGCCTTCGCCGGCATCCACGAGGTGGCCGACGGCGAGCCGCTCACCGCTTCGGGCATCAAGGTGCGCCTCGCCGCCGACCGGCCGGCGCGCCTCGCTTACCAGTCCTGGTCGCGCACCTATCCGTTCTCGGTGGTTCGCAACCGCGACCAGCTCCTGCAGAAGACCGCCGAATTCGCCTTCCGGTCCTTGCGCGAGCTGCACCGCTCGGGCGAAGGCTGGCTCTCGCGCTGCCGCGAGCTGCCGCAGTGGAGCGCCGCCGCCGAGCGCCCGGGCCTGGGCGAGCTCTCGCGCATCGTTGGCCGCGTGGCGACGCGCGGCATCGAGCGCGCGCTGCATATCGAGCAGTGGTTCCTCGCCTACCGCTTCGGCCGCAGCGCCAGCGCCGGCGTGCCGGCCGACCTGCACGGCTTTACGCGCCTCATGCCGCCCAAGGATCGCGACTGGGCCGACCCTTTCGTGATCGAGAAAAACGGCCGCTACTTCGTGTTCTTCGAGGAGCTGCCCTACGCCGATCGCAAGGCGCACATCTCGATGATCGAGCTCGACAAGAGCGGGCACATGTCCGCGCCGCAGCGCGTGCTCGAGGCCGACTATCACCTCTCATACCCGTTCCTCTTCGAGCACGAAGGGCAGCTCTACATGGTTCCCGAGAGCGGTCGCAACCGCTCGGTGGAGCTCTATCGCTGCGTCGACTTCCCGCTCGCGTGGCGCCTGGAGCGCGTGCTGATCGACGGCCTGCGCCTGGTCGATGCCACCATCCATAGAGGAACTGGCCACGGCAGCGGCCCCGATCGCTGGTGGATGTTCGCCAATTCGGCGGCGGGCCAGAGCCGCGTGTTCGACGACGAGCTGCATCTTTTCCACGCCGATCGCCTGCTGGGCGACTGGAAGCCGCATCCGAAGAACCCGGTGAAGTCCGACGCGCGCTCCTCGCGCCCGGCGGGTCGCCTTTTCGAGCGCGAAGGCGCGCTCTACCGGCCGGCGCAGATCTGCGTGCCGCGCTACGGCGCGGGCCTGTCCCTGCAGCGCGTGACCAAGCTCACGACGCAGGACTACGTCGAGCGCCAGGTGGAGCGCATCCTGCCGCCCGCGGGCAGCGACCTGTTCGGGCTGCACACGCTGAACCGCGCGGGCGATCTCACCGTGGTGGACGCCTTCACGCGCCGGCGGCGATTCTAGGACCTCATGCAAACACGCATCTACTCCCAGATCGCCATGCTCGGCGCCGCGCCGCAGACGCGCTCGGGCATCGCCACCGTCGTCGATGCCTACCGCGCGCACGGGCTGTTCAAGCGCTGGCCCGTCACGTATGTCGCGACGCACGGCGATGGCACCATGGCCGCCAACGCGCTCCTGCTGGCAAGGGCGGCGCGCGATTTCACGGCGTTGCTCACGCAGCACCGCCGCATGCTGGTCCACGCCCACGTCGGCGCGAATTTCTGGCGCGAGGCGCCCTTCATGGCCGCGGCGCTCGCGGCGGGTTGCCCGCTGGTCATGCACCTGCACGGCAGCGGCTTCGATTCGAGCATCGGCTGGTTCCTGAACCGCGCCTCCGTGGTGTGCGTGCCTTGCGAGGCGACGCGCATGCAGGTGCGCAGCCTCGCGCGCGGCGCGGACGTGGTGCTCACGCCGCCGCCGGTCGCGATCGACGTGCCCGTGGTCGCGGCGAAGCCGAACCTCATCCTGTTCCTCGGCGCCTTGCAGGCGGAGAAGGGGATCTACGACCTTCTCGATGCCGTCGCGGCGCTCCGCGAGAGCGTGCCGGACGTGCGCCTGGTCTGCGCGGGCGACGGCGATCGCGTCGGCGTCGAGCGCTATGCGCGGCGCCTGGAGATTTCCGAGGCGGTGAAATTCACCGGCTGGGTCGGTCCCTCGGGCAAGCGCGCGCTCCTCGAGCACGCCGCGGTGTTCGCGCTGCCGTCCTACGACGAGGGGCTTCCCATCAGCCTCATCGAGGCGATGGCGGCGGGCATCCCGGTCGTCGCCTCGCCGGTGGGCGGAATCCCGGAAGTGCTGGTCGACGGCGCGAACGGGCACCTCGTCGCTGCCGGCGACAAGCGCAGCCTCGAGCGCGCGCTGCGCCGCATCCTGACCGACCGCGCCGCGGCCGCCCGCATGGGCGCGGCGGCGCGGAAGTGTGCCCGCGCGCGCTTCTCGCCGGACAACGCGCTTGCGACGCTCGAGGACTTGTACGAAGCCCTCGGCGTTTCGTTGACGACAGAGCGTGCGCCGCGCCTTCGGCCGGTCGAGCTCAAGAAAGCCGCATGAAGCGCCACGTCGTCCTGCTCCTCGGGCCCAGCCGCGAGGCGATCAGCGGCGTGACCACGCACCTGAACGCGCTCTTCGGCTCGCGCCTTGCCGCGCTCTTTGACCTGCAGCATTTCCAGGTCGGCAGCGAAGGCCGCAACGAGGGGCCGCTCGCCCGTGCGTGGCGTTTCGTGTCGAGCCCTTTCGCCCTCGCGACGACGATCCTGCGCCGCGACGCGGAGCTCGTGCACATCAACACCTCGCTAAACCCCAAGTCGTACTGGCGCGACCTCGTGTACCTGCTGGTGGCCAAGCTGTGCGGCGCGCGCGTCGTCTACCAGGTGCATGGCGGCTCGCTCAAGACATTTGGTTCGCGATTCGTGCATTGGAGCGCGCGCCTGCCCGATGTCGTGGTGGTGCTCTCGAGCACCGAGCGCGATCTCTTCCGCGCCGCGGCGCCGGCCCAGCTAGTCGAGGCGCTGCCCAACGGCATCGATTGCCAGCCTTACCTGCGCTACAACCGCGCCGCGCCGGATGCGCAGACGCCGCTGCGGCTGATCTACATCGGACGCCTCGCCTCGGGCAAGGGATTGCTCGAATCGATCGAGGGACTGCGCCTCGCGCGCAGCCGCGGCGTCGCCGCGCGCCTGGTCCTTGCCGGCAGCGGGGCGGAAGAGCCGCGGCTGCGCGAGTACGTGCGCGAAGCGGGCCTCACGCGGGAAGTGTCCTTCGTCGGCCCGGCCTATGGCGACCACAAGGCGCGCCTGCTGTCGCAGGCCGACGTGCTGCTCCTGCCGAGCTATAGCGAAGGCCTGCCGTACGCGCTCCTCGAGGCGATGGCGGCGGGCGTCGTCCCGGTGGTCACGCCGGTCGGCGCGATCCCCGATGTCGTCGCCGACGGCGAGCACGGCGTGCTCGTGCAGCCGCGCGACGCCAACGCCATCGCGCTCGCCATCGAAAAAATGGCCAACGACCGCGTCTCGATCACGCGCATGAGCGCGGCCTGCCGCAAGCGCATCGCGGCGGCCTACTCGATCGACCGCGTGGCGAAGGACTTCTCGGAACTCTACTGGGGACTCTGCGCGACGCGGACCCCCACCACCGTCCCGTAGCCGCCCCATGTGCGCCATCGCCGGCTGGGCCGCCCCGACGAACCGCGCTCCCGAAGACCGCGCCGTGCACGCGATGCTCGACGCGATGCACCATCGCGGCCCCGACGGCGCCGGCCACGCGGCCTTCACGGCGGCGAGCGGCGCCTACCGCGTGATGCTCGGCCACCGGCGCCTCGCCATCATCGACCCGAACGGCTCGCGCCAGCCGATGCGCGACGACGCGGCCGGCCTGACACTCAGCTTCAACGGCGAGATCTACAACTTCCGCGAGCTGCGCGCAGAGCTCGAGGCAAAGGGCTTCACGTTCGAGCGCGATTCGGACACCGAAGTCCTGTTGCGCGCCTACCAGCACTGGGGCGCCGCGGCGGTGGAGCGCCTGCGCGGCCAGTTCGCCTTTGCGGTGTGGGATGCGCGCAACGATCGCCTTTTCCTCGCCCGCGACCGCTTCGGCGAGAAGCCGCTTTACCTCTGCGAGGCGCACGGCGCGCTGTACTTCGCCTCGGAAGCGAAAGCCCTCCTTGCGCTGCCGGGCGTGCCGCGCGACATCGACCTTGCTTCGGTCTGGGATTACCTCGCCTACCGCTACGTGCCCGGCCCGCACACGCTGCTGAACGGCATCCGCAAGCTCGCGCCGGGCACGACGGCGACGTGGCAACGCGGCCATCTGCGGGAAACGCGCTACTGGACGCCGCCCGACAAGCATCCGCTGGGCGGGCACGCCGACCTGGGCAGCGCGACGGTGCCCGCGTTTCTGAAGGTGCTCGAGGAGGCGGTTGCGACCCAGATGGTGAGCGACGTGCCCTTCGGCGCCTTTCTTTCGGGCGGGCTCGACTCGAGCGTGATCGTGGCGCTGATGACGCGCCACTGCGCCAAGGTCAAGACCTTCGCGGTGGGCTTCGCCGGCGATCGCAATTGCGAGCTGCCCCACGCGGCGTTCGTGGCGCAGCGTTTCGGCACCGAGCACCACGAGATCACGGTGTCGCACCGCGAGTTCACCGATTACCTGCCGCAGCTCGTGGCGGTGCGCGATGCGCCGGTCTCCGAGCCGTCGGACGTCGCGATCTATCTCCTCGCGCGCGAGGCCCGGCGCAGCGTGAAGATGGTGCTGACGGGCGAGGGCTCCGACGAGATCCTCGGCGGCTATCGCAAGCACGTCGCCGAGGGGCTCGCCTGGATGTATCGCGGGCTGCCCGGGCTCGTGCGCCGCACGCTCCTCGCGCCGCTCGCCTACAGCCTGCCCGCGCGCTACCGCGAGCTGAAGATCGCGGCGGCGAGCCTGTCCTGCGACGACTGGCGCGAGCGCTACGTGCGCTGGTTCGGCGCGATGGACTTCCGCCAGCGGGCGGCGCTCTCGCGGCTGCGCGTTCACGAGCGCGAGATGCGCGACGACCGTCCGCCTTTCGACGCCGACCCGGACACGAGCGCGCTGCGGCGGCTGCTTTATTTCGACCAGACGAGCTGGCTGCCGGACAACCTGCTCGAGCGCGGCGATCGCATGACCATGGCGGCGTCGATCGAGGCGCGCGTGCCGTTCCTCGACCACAAGCTCGCCGAGTTCGTCTCCACGCTGCCCGACCACTGGCGCGTCGACGAGCTCAGGCGCAAGCGCGTGCTGCGCGAAGCGGCGGCCGCCGTGCTGCCGCGCGAGATCCTGATGCGCCGCAAGGTCGGCTTCCGCGTGCCGATGGACCAGTGGTTCGCCGGCGGGCTGCGCGACTACCTTCTCGAGCACCTGCGCTCGCGCGATTCCCTGACGCGCGTTTATTACGACACCCGGGCCCTCGACCGCATTCTCGATGAGCACCTGGGCGGCGCGCAGGCGCACGACAAGCTCCTGTGGACGCTTCTCACCCTGGAAATCTGGCAACGCCATTACCGCAGCTCCGCGCTGCAGAAGGAGGGCCTCGCATGTGCGGCCTAGCAGGCTGGACCAGCACCGGGGCGGGCGCCGAGCCCGGCGCGCTTGCCCCGATGGTGGAAGCGCTTTCGCACCGTAACGGCGCCGACGAAAGCCTGTCGGCGGTGATCGACCGCCAGGCGCGCCGCGCCGTGGTGCTGGCGGCCTCGCTTTGCGACGAATCGAGCGGCATCTCGATCGCCCTCGACGGCCCGCTCGTCAATGCCGCCGAGCTGCGCGCCGATCTGGTCAAGCGCGGCTACGCGTTCGCCGGCGAGAGCGACGCGGAAGTCGTGCTGCGCGCCTACCAGCACTGGGACAAGGACGTGGTGAAGCACATGCGCGGCGGCTTCGCGCTTGCGCTTTGGGACGCAGCCAAGGAACGGCTGATGCTCGCGCGGGACCGGTTCGGCCAGAAGCCGCTCTACCTCTGCGCCGCCGGCAGCACCCTCTACTTCGCCTCCGAGATGAAGGCGCTGGTGCGCGCGCCGGGCGTGACGGTCAAGGTCGACGTCGATGCCGTGGGCGAGTACCTGGCGCAGCGCTATGTACGCGGCCCGCGCACGCTTCTCCAGGGCGTGCGCAAGCTGGTCCCGGGCACGTATGCCCTGTGGCAGTTCGGCAACCTGCGCGAGACGAAATACTGGTCGGCACCCGATGGGCAGGCGAGCGTTGAGCAGAATCCCGCCGATTCGGTCGACGCGTTCATCGCCCAGCTCGACGATGCCGTGAAGCTGCATATGGCCAGCGGAGCGGGAGCCCTCCTTTCCGGCGGCTACGACTCCGCCGCGATCGTGGCGCTGATGAGCCGGCACAGCAAGAACGTAGCCACTTTCAGCGCCGAGTTTGCCGACGACAAGCACAGCGAGCTCGCGGCCGCCGCGCGCCTCGCGAAGCATTTCGGCACCCAGCACCACGAGATCGTGCTCGCCAAGCGCGACGTGCTCGCGCAGCTGCCGCAGCTCGTGGTGGCGCGCGATGCGCCGTTCTGCCGGCCGGCCGACGTCGCGCTGTTTCTCCTGGCGCGCGAAGCCGCGCGCCACGTGAAAGTCGCGCTCTCGGGCGACGGCGGCGACGAGATCCTCGGCGGCTATCGGCGGCATACCTTCCTGCGCGGCCTGAAGTCCGGCAAGTCGAAGGCCAACGGCCTGTACGTGATCCCGGTGGCCGACCTCGATGCAGATCCGACGCCGGACGCCCAGTCGAGCGCGTTGCGCCGCATCCTTTACTACGAGCAGACCGGCTGGCTCGCCGACAACCTCCTCGAGCGCACTGACCGCATGGGCGCCGTGGCGGCCCTCGAGATGCGCACGCCGTTCCTCGATCACCGCGTGGCCGAGTATGTCTCCACGCTGCCCGACGCCGCGCGGGTGCGCGGCCTGTCGACCAAATGGATCCTGCGCAAGGCCGACGAGCGCCTGATCAGCGATAGCACTGTCAAGCCGCGCAAGGCAGGATTCCGCATCGCGCTCGCCGACCTGATGCGCGGCGAGATGCGCGAGCTGGTGGCCGATCACCTGCGCGGCCCGGGCTGCATTACGCGCTCCTATTACGACGGGGCTGTACTTGACCGCATGCTGGACGAGCACTTCGCCGTCCGGCGCAACCACGAAGAGACACTGTGGACGCTTCTGAACCTCGAAATCTGGCACCGGACCCTGAGCGCAATCCCGCATTCGGCCGCACGCGGCTGAGCGAGAAGCTGCGCTGGCGGCTAAACCGCCTGCGCTGCATGAGCGCCTTCGAGATCGCGCACCGCACGCTGCGCGCGGTGCAGGCGCGCGCCGAGGGCTCGGGGCTGCTGCGCGCGCCGGTGGTGCCGCCCGCGGAGCTGCGCTCCTATAGCCTGCCGTGGGTCAACTGCAAACCCGGCGTCGATCCGGCGCCTTACGTCGCCGCGGCACAGCGCTATTCCGATGGCCGCATGGACGTCTTCGGGTTGCGCGATGTCGACCTCGGCTTGCCGCCGCGCTGGAATCGCGATCCCAAGACCGGCATCGAGGCGCCGCTCGCCTTCGGCAAGCTGCTCGACTATCGCGACCCGGACGTGGTGGGCGACATCAAGTACCTGTGGGAGCCGAACCGGCACCTGCAGCTCGTCACCATCGCCCAGGCCTACGCCCTCACCAGCGACAAGCGCTACTACCAGGCGCTGGTCGACCAGCTCGACAGCTGGTTCATCGCCTGCCCCTTCGGGCGCGGCGCCAACTGGTCGAGCGCGCTCGAGCTCGGCATCCGCCTCGCCAACTGGTCCATCGCCTGGCAGCTCGTCGAGCCGGCGCTGGAAAGCGACTTTCGCGACCGCTGGCTGGCTTCGATCTACCAGCACGCGTACGCCGTGCGCCGCTGGTTCTCGGCGCATTCGTCGGCCAACAACCACCTGATCGGCGAGGCGGCCGGCCTGTTCCTCGCCGGGGTGACCTGGCCGCACTGGCCCGAGTCGCGCGAATGGGTGAGCGCTTCCAAGGCGATCCTCGAGCGCGAGGCGCTCGCGCAGAACGCGCCCGACGGCGTGAACCGCGAGCAGGCGCTGTGGTACCAGCAGTTCGTGCTCGACATGCTGGTCCTGCCGATGCTCGCCGGCAAGGCGAACGGCGAGTGGTTCTCGCCGGAATACGAATCGCGTGTCGAGGCGATGATGGATTTCATCGCCTCGGTGATGGACGCCGGCGGCAACGTGCCGATGATCGGCGATGCCGACGACGGCTACCTGGTGCGCCTCGACCAGGACCCGGCCTTCTCGCCGTATCGCTCCGCGCTCGGCCTGGGCGCGGTGCTCTTCCGGCGCGGCGACTTCAAGCTCAAGGCGGGCACGCTCGACGACAAGACGCGCTGGCTCCTGGGCGCCCAGGCGGCCGCGGACTTTGAAAACCTGGATACGGAAGCCACCCGGCTGCCGATGCGCCAGGCATTCCCAGAGGGCGGCTACTACATCGTCGGGTCGGACTTCGACACGCCGAACGAGGTGCGCGCGGTGGTCGACGCCGGCCCGCTCGGCTACACCTCGATCGCCGCGCACGGCCATGCCGATGCGCTGTCGTTCACGCTGTCCGCCGGCGGGCGCGAGCTCCTGGTCGATCCGGGCACCTTCGCCTACCACACGCAGGAAGCGTGGCGGCAATACTTCCGCGGCACTTCGGCGCACAACACGCTGCGCGTCGATGGCCGCGATCAATCGGAGCAGGGCGGCAACTTCATGTGGCTGCGCAAGGCCGCCGCCGGCTGCAGCCTGTGGCTCTCCTCGCCGGACAAGGACAGCTTCGAAGGCTGGCAGGACGGCTATGCGGGCCTCGCCGACCCGGTGAAGCACCGCCGGCTGATCGAGCTCGACAAGAAGGCGCGCGAGCTGGTCGTCGAGGACAGCCTGGAAATGGCCGCGGAGCACGAGGTGGAGCTGTTCTTCCACTGCGCCGAGCACTGCCGCGTCGAAGAGACCGCCGACGGCTATCTCGTCGAGCGCGACGGCGTTGCGGCGCGCATCGTCCTGCCGCCGCAGGGCACGAGCGAGCTTGCGCGCGGCGGCGTCGCGCCGACGCTCGGATGGATCTCGCGCGCCTTCGACCGCCGCCAGCCGACCACGACCATCGTGTGGCGCGCGCGGCTGGCCGCGCCCACGCTGCTGCGCACGAAGATACGCATCGAGCGCCGCTGATAGACTCCCGTCCGTGGCCAAGGACGGCACGGACGCGGCACGGCGGCTCGAGCTCGACGCTGAGCCCGTTCCACTGGCCGTCGCCGCAAGGGTGGCCTATTTCCAGCTGACCGACGCCGTGCGCCAGGTCAGCAGCGAGGACGACCTGGCGGAGGTCGTCCACCTGGTGGCCATCGCGCTTTCCACCGTCGCGCCGATCCGGCATGCATCCGGCGGCATCCTCACCGACCGCGAGCTGCGCGAGCTCTTCTACCGGCCCCTGGGACTCGTCGGCAAGAAGCCCAGCCTGGAGGGCTTCGTCATCCGGCGCGGCGAGCTCAAGAGCGCAATGACGACGCTGAAGGAAGCGCGCATCGTGTTCGGCCCGCAATGAGCCTCGATGCCGCTACGCCTGCCGGCGCACGGCGTCGATCGTCAACTCCTCGTTCTTGACTACCGCCTCGCGTATCGGCAGCGAGCGCTCGTACGCGTCCCGCGCGCGGTTGAAGCAATGCTCCGCGGCGGCGGTGTCGCCTTGTTTCGCGTACTGCTCGCCGAACTGGTTGAGCAGCATGACTGTCTCTTCGAGTGCGCGCACAGCGTCCATCAGGCGGCGCTCGACCTGCTCCGCTGCCGACTCGAGCAGCGTGCCGGCGGACAGGGCATGCCCGGTGTGACATCGGAAGCGAACCACCGTCCCCTCGCGGATCGTGGTGAGCACGCCGTGGCACTCGGGGCAGGTGTAGGGCGAAAGGTCGCCAAACTGCAGGAATTCGTCGATATGCGGACCGGGATCGCGCGCGATCCGGATCTCCGAGGCCATCTTGTCCCGGTCCTCGGCCGCCATCATCGGCTCCGGCATCGCCGGCTCGCGCGTGAGCCGATCGAGCAGGACGCCCATCTCGCCCACGCGCAGCTTGTGATCCACATCCACGTTGGCGAGCGCGCTTAGCGGCATCGAGCGGTGCATCGCCTCGGCGGGATCCTGCACGATGGCGGTGCCACCGCGCAGCTTGATCGCCCAGAGGCCCGCCGTGCCGTCATCGAGCGCACCCGAAAGCACGATGCCGATCGCGCGCGTGCTGTAGACGTACGCAGCGGAGCGGAACAGCGGATCGACCGCCGGCCGGAAGCGGTTCTCCTTGGGTCCCTTGGTCACGCGCACATAGCCGCGCTCGAGCAGCAAGTGGCGGTCGTTGGGTGCGACGTAGATGTGGCCCGGCTCGATCGCATCGCCGTCCTTCGGGTGGGCGGCGGGCAGGGGTCCCGCACGCGTAAGCACCCGCGGCAGGACGCTTTCCACGCCGGGCGCCAGGTGCCAGACGATGAAGACCGCCGCCGGCAGGTCCTCCGGCAGGCTGGCCACCAGCGTCTCAAGCGCGCCCATCCCGCCCGCCGAAGCGCCGATCACCACGATGTCCTTTGTAGCCATTACAACTTCAGCGTGGACGGGATTCGTCGGATCGCCGCGGGCGTGCGCGGCGATCCCCTGCGGCGCGCGCTATATCGTCTTCCACGATGAGGTCGATGACCTGGTGCAACACTTCCGCAGGGGCCGAGGCCCGACCTTTCAGCCACAGCCTGAATTGGTGAGGCTCTGCCTCAAGGCGCGCACAAAGCATCTCCTCGCTGCCGGCGATCTCCACGGCCCGGGCGAGCAACTTCGGCTGCAGGTGCTGCATGGACCAAGCCGCGCAAGCTTTGTACCTAGGCCGGTTCGTCCTGCATGAGGAGGATCACGCCCTCGCGCTTCCTGGCCGGCGAGATGAGCGGGGTGCACGTCACATGGCAGCGGATCTTCTTGCCGCGCCGGTTGACGGCGTCGAGCGCGATCTCCTGGCGCTCGGTCTCCCCCGAGAGGCAGGGGCGGATGACGCCGCGCAGCTCCGCCACCGGCAGGCCGATGTCGAGGTTGAGCAGGCCGCGGCCCTGCACCTCGTCGGCGCGCAGGCCCCACAGGTCCTCGGCGCGGCGGTTCCAGATGAGGACGTCGAGGTTGTGGTTGACCACCACCGCCGCCGAGCTCAGGCTGCCCAGCACCGACTCCAGGAATGCGTTCAGCTGGTTCATCTCCTCGGTGCGCTGGCGCAGCTCCTCGTTGACGGTCTGCAGCTCCTGGTTGGTCGACTGCAGCTCCTCGTTCATCGTCTCGAGCTCTTCGTTGGTCGACTGCAGCTCCTCGTTGGTGGTCTCGAGCTCCTCGTTGGAGGATTGCAGCTCCTCGTTGGTGGTCTCGAGCTCCTCGTTGGAGGACTGCAGCTCCTCGTTCGCCGTCTGCAGCGCCTCGCGCGAGCGCTGCAGCTCGTCCGACAGGATCGACGAGCGCGTGACATCGAGGAAGCTGATGCTCACGCCCAGGGCATCGCCCGCGGCATCGACGAGCGGGGCGGCGACGATGTCGAAATACTGCGCCTCGCCTTCGGGCGAGCTGCGCTCCACGGCGCTTTGCGTGACGGCACGGCGCTCGGTGTAAGCGCGCTCCATCAGCCCGCGCAGCTCGAACGGCCGGTAGAACACTTCCAGGTCCTGCAGCAGGCGGCCGACGTCCTTGGCGCCGAGGCCGAAAAGGACGCGCGCCTTCTGGTTGGCCAAGGCGAGGGCGCCGTCGGCCGACGCGACGATCCTCGGGATTGGCGATTCCTCCAGCGCCAGGTCATGGAGATTCGGATTGGGCATGACGGCGCTCCGTTGGGGAATTGCAGTGGCTTCGCCCGGCGGCTGCGCTTTCCCGGCCCGGGCGGGCTGCGGTGTCTTGGTGAAGATTCGGCATTTGAGGCTAAGCGGCGTAAAGAGCGCGCTCTGGGTCAGCAGCATCTCGGCGCGGCCGAGGAACAGGAACCCCGGACCGCTGCCGTTGCCGAGCGCAAAATGGAAGCGTTGCAGGATCCGAGCCTGCGTCTCGGCGTTGAAGTACATCAGCGTGTTGCGGCACACCAGCAGGTCCAGGCGCGAGATCGGCGCGTCCTGCACGAGGTCGTGGCGCCCGAAAATGACCGACCGGCGCAGGTCCGCCCGGAACACATAGCTGCCGGCCGCGCGCTCGAAGTAGCGCTGCGCCAGGCTTTCATCGAGCCCTTCCAGGTGCTTGGCGGAGTACGAGGCAAGGCGCGCCTGGTTGAGCGCCGCTTCGTCGGCATCGGTGCCATAGATCTTGACGCGCTCGCGGAACGCATCCTCGCCGAGCGCTTCGGCAAAGGCCATGGCGAGGGTGTATGCCTCTTCGCCCGATGCGCAGCCCGCCGACCACACGCGCAGCGGGTGGCGGCCGCCGTTCGCTTGCACCAGCCGCGGGATCACTTCCTCGCGCAGGTAGTCCCACGCCGGCGGATCGCGGAAAAACGACGTGACGTTGATGAGGATGGTATTGAGCAGCTCCGAGAACTCCTCGGGATGCACCTCGAGGTAGTCGACGTAGCTGTCGAACCCGGTGACCTCGACCATCTGCATGCGCCGCAGCACGCGGCGCAGCAGGCTCGGGCGCTTGTAGCCGGTGAAATCGAGCCCGCGCTGCTGATGGAGAAAAACCAGCAGCGCTTCGAACTTCGCGTCGGGCAATTCAGTCATCGGATGGCGAGCACAGCTTCCGCAGCGCCGCGGCAATCTCGTCGAGGGCGAGCACGAAATCGGCAGCCCCGGTTGCGAGCGCGGCCTCCGGCATGCCGTTGAAGTCGGCGTCCTGCGCGTCCTGCACGACCACCGTGCCGCCCATCTTCTTGATCGCGCGCACACCCATCGCGCCGTCGACGCCGCTGCCCGAAAGCACCACGGCGATGGCGCGCTCCTTGAAACTCGCCGCCACCGACTCGAACAGCAGGTCCGCCGAAGGCCGCACGAAATGCACGAGCTCAGTGCGCGTGAGCGACAGCCGGGCGTCGGCATTCACGAGTAGGTGATGCGCGGGCGGCGCGATATACACGTGGCCGGGCTCGACGCGGTCGTCCTCCGCGGCTTGCTTGACCCGCAGCTTCGTGCGCCGGCCCAGGATCTCGGCCATCGCGCTGCGATGGCGCGGATCGAGGTGCTGCACGACCACGAGCGGGACGGGAAAATCGGCCGGCAAGCGGCCCAGCACGTGGGTCAGCGCGTTCAGTCCGCCCGCCGAGGCGGCGACGGCGACGACATCGAAGCCCGAGCGGACGGTTGCGGCGATCAGGCGGCCGGCCGGATCAGCCAGCAAAGACCGCCGACGCCGCTTTTCTTCAGCGGGATTGCGCGCACGGAGAACTGCGCCGTGACGACATCTCCCTCCGCGGGCTGGATTAGAGCCTGCCAGGCGAGCGACCGGGCGGTCGCGCCCACCATCAGGCCCACGGTGCGCGTAAGGAACGTGACGCGGTCTCCGATGGCGATGTATTCGGTGAGCGATTTGCCGACGACGGCGTCGCGCGGCGCCTTCAAAAGGTCGAGCGCCGCCTGGTTGGCCTCACGCACGTTGCCGCCCGCGTCGGTGATGAGATAGGCGTCCGGCGCGTACTCGAAGAATTCCGCGTAGCGCTCGTTCTCGCGAATGAGGAGCGCGGCCTGCCCCTGCAGCTCTTCCCACATCACGTCGAGCTCTTCGAGCGCCATCTCCATCTCGCGCTTCGCATCCTCATTGAGAGACTCGGCCTCGAGGCGCTTGATCATGAGGTCGCGCACTGCCGTTACGGTCGTGAGCAGCCACTCGGGGGTCTGGCCCGTATTCATTGCACGGCCTGCAGCAGCCAGCACAGGCCGCCATCGCGCCGCTCGATCGGGCGCGCCGTAAACGTGACCTCGATGCGCTCGCCGGCCGCAATCACGACGGAGCGCCATGAGCGCTGGTCGGACTGCCGTTCTGCGAGCCCGAGCATCCTGCGGCGGAACTCCCTGCGGTGGTCGAGCGCCACCATGACAGTCAGCGGCTTGCCGCGCAGGTAGCCGCGGCGCTTTTGCAGGATGTCGGTCGCAGCGCCGTTCAATTCCCGGATCGTGCCGTCGAGGTCCGTGACGACGTACGCCTCCGGGGACTGTTCGAAAAAATCGACGTACTGCTGCCGCTCTTCGGCGAGCTGGTCCACGTGCGCTCGGAGACCGAGCCACATGACCGTCAAATCCATGATGTCGCTGGCCATTGTGCGGGGCGTCAGCATACGCCGCCGCAAACGCGGGTTCTACCGCTTGTGGTTCGCTGCCCCAGGGGCCTCCGCGCTGGCCCGTAGCGCGCTTTGGCGGCGGGCGCGTGCCGCGCTCATCGCTCGCGACTGGTACACGGCGTCCTTGGCCAGGGCGGCGATGAGGTTGCCGTGGACCACGCGCTCGCCGCACGAGCAGCACGCAAGCTCGGTG
>DATLDY010000016.1:0-13373 GCA_035525655.1 Burkholderiales bacterium | reverse complement strand
GTGCCGATCTATGCGCTCACCGCGCAGACCAGCACGCGCTACAAGTGCGCGCTGTTCCGCGACGTGTTCCCGCTGATGGTGAAGTTCGTCGGCCACGACCGCGAGGAGCTGCTGCGCGAGGCGGAGAGGGCGCTCGTCGAGAGCAAGGTGGTGAAGGAAGGCGACATCATCGTCCTCACCATCGGGGAGCCGATCGGCAAGTCCGGCGGCACCAACACCATGAAGATCGTCAAAGTCGGGGAGCAACTCAAATCATGAGCGCTGTCGTCAAGCCGTCGCAGGAACTGGCATCCCGTTTCGTCGATGCCGAGAACATGCCGTGGGAAAAGACGCGCTATCCCGGCGTCGAGCAGAAGACCCTGATGGTCGAGCCGAAGACCGGCATGCTCACCGCCATCATGCGCATGGCGCCGAACGCGAAGCTGCCGGACCACGAGCACGTGAAGGTCGAGCAGACTTATGTGCTCGAGGGCACCCTGGTTTGCCCGGAGGGCGAGTGCCGGGCCGGGCAGTTCGTCTGGCGCCCCGCCGGCAGCCGCCACAACGCCTGGGCCGGCCCGAAGGGCGGCGTGTTCCTCGCGATGTTCCAGGTGCCGAACAAGTTCTTCCAGCCCGACGGCCGCATCACCGACTTCCTCGGCCGCGACTGGCAGGAAAGCTGGGGCCCGAAAACCTGAATCGGGGTCAGAGCCCGATTTCACGGGCTCTGTGGATTGCGCTATGCCTGGCGCTCGCGGCCTGCCAGAGCGGCGGCCGCACCGTCGTCCACCAGGTCCAGTCCGAGTATTCGCATATCCGCGTCGTCGACGACGGCGCCCGCCGCGCGCTGTATTTCGATAGCGACAGGTTCGTCGAGACGGTGATCGACCTCAACGAGCCGCATCGGCTGCAACTCGCCTACGCGCGCACCATGATGCTCGGCCTCGCCTACGCGCCGCAACCGTCGTCTGTGCTGCTCATAGGCCTGGGTGGTGGCGCATTCGTGCGCTTCCTGAACCATAACTTTCCCGACCTGCGCCTCGATGTAGTGGAGATCGATCCCGAAGTCGTCGCCGTCGCACGCGAATACTTCGGCGCGAGCGCCGGCCCGCGCACGCGCATCTTCGTCGCCGATGGGCGCGATTACCTGCAGCGATCGAGCGAACGGTACGACCTGATCCTGCTCGATGCGCACCTGCATCCGCGCGAGACCACCGACCGCAACGGGCACCCGCTCAGCCTGCAGACGCAGGCCTTCTATCGCAGCCTGCACGAGCGCCTGCGGCCTGACGGTGTCGCGGTGTTCAACATGGTCGCCGCGAGCGAAGAGGGCTACCTGAGGTCCATCTGCCCGGCCTTTGCGGCGACCGACGTCTTAAGGACCCCCACCCGCGGCAACGCTGTTGCCGTGACGAAGCCCGAAGGTGCTATGCCAGATGACGGCGTATTGCTTGCCCGCGCCCGCGCGCTCGATCAGCGCGATGCCGGCTTTTCGTTCGAGCAGCTCGTCGCCGCTCGCGAGAAGCGTCAGTGCCCTTCGTAAAGATCGCGCCCGGCCGCTAGCGCGCGGATCTTCCCGTCGGCGACATTGCGCGGCAGCATCCAGAAGCCGCAGTCTGGGTGGACATAGCGGATGCGGCCTTTGCCCAGCACCTTCTGCGCGCGTTCGATCGATCGTGCAATTTCCGCTGGCGACTCGATCTCGGTGCGCTTGATGTCGATCACGCCGAGCCCGAAGCCGATGTCGCGGCGCAGCTCCTTGAACACCTCGAGCTCCTGCGCCGGACGATGCGCGGTCTCCATGACGATGTGGTCCACCTTGAGCGCGTTGAGATAGTCCATCAGCTTCGCCCAGGTGCCTTTCTGTATCGACTGCCCGCCGTAGTTGCCGAAGCAAAGATGCACCGCCGCCTTGGCGCGCTTCGGGACCGCGCGCAGCACCTTGTTGATCGCGGCCGCCGCCCATTCCCACTCGTCCGGATGCCCCGGCAGGTTGGCTTCGTCTAGCTGGATCACGTCGGCATCGAGGTGCTGCACCTGGCCGGCGAGCACGTCGGCGATGGCGTGCGCGAGCTTCTCCGGGCTGCGGTAGTGGCGATCGTGCAGCGTCTTCGCCAGCATGTGCGGTCCGGTCAAGGTGAACTTGAGCGGCTTGGTCGCCAGCGCCTTGGCACGCGCGCACGGCAGCTTCAGGTTCAGCGTTCCCGCGCCGACTGCGCCTTCCACCACGCCGGGCGGCTTGGCGCGAAAGCGCATGCCGGCGCCGCGCGAGTACTCGAGCCATTCGGAGAAGCCGATGTCGGAGCGGATGCCGGACATCGGCCGCACGAAGTACTCGATCATGCCGTTCGTTTCCGGATGGTTGACATCGAAGCGATAGAGCTCGCCGTCGGCCACCACGTCGACGCCCGCCTGCTCCTGCGTTGTGATGACCACGCGCGTCGCATCGACGAGCGCCTGCTCGGAAGGTGCGCGGGCGAGCCAATCGGGCAGCGGATAGGATCCGACTACGGTGGTCAGGATGCGCGGCATCGCGCAATTATAATTTCACCGGATGGTTAACACGCTGCCGAAGAGCTTCGCGGATGTGGAGGCGCTCGAGGAGTTCATGACGCGCCCCTCCGCCGAGCTCGAAGCCGATCTCGCGGGCATCGACGAGATCATGGTGCTCGGCGTAGGCGGCAAGATGGGTCCGACGCTTGCCCGCATGGCGCGCCGCACCGGCAAGCGCGTCGTCGGGGTGGCGCGCTTCTCCGAGCGTGGGCTGCGAGAGAAGCTCGAATCGTGGGGTATCGAATGCCTGGCGTGCGATCTCCTCGATCGCGAGCAGCTCGAGCTCCTGCCTCGCATCAAGCATGTCGTTTTCATGGCCGGCCACAAGTTCGGCGCGGCCGGCAATCCGTCGCTCACCTGGGCGATGAACGTCGGCGTGCCGTTCATGGTCGCCGAGAAGTTCCGCGATTCGCGCATCGTCACCTTTTCCACCGCGTGCGTTTATCCGTACGCGTCGGTAACCAGCCCCGGTGCCGACGAATCGGTGGCGACGACGCCACCGGCTGGCGATTACGCCAACTCTTGCGTGGGGCGAGAGCAGGCCTTCCTCTATGGTTCGCATCGGCACGGCACGCCGGGACGGCTGATGCGCCTCGAGTACGCCATCGACATGCGCTACGGCGTGCTGCACGACGTGGCGGAGAAAGTGTTCGCCGGCAAGCCGGTCGACGTGACGATGGGCCACGTGAATGTGCTGTGGCAAGGCGACGCGAATGAACAGGCGCTGCGCCTGCTCGCCCATTGCACGACGCCCGCGTCGCCCATCAACGTGAGCGGCCCCGAAGTGCTGAGCGTGCGTTCGCTCGCCGAAGAGTTCGGCAAGCGCCTGGGCAAGAAACCGACTATCACCGGGAAGGAAGCGCCGAGCGCCTGGCTCGTCGATACACGCGCCGCGCAGAAGCTTTTCGGTCCGCCGCGGATCCCGCTCTCCGCGATGCTCGACTGGCAGGCGGACTGGATCGCGCGCGGCATGCCGGACCTTGGCAAGCCCACGCACTTCGAGACGCGTGACGGCAAGTACTGAACACCCACTGGGGCCGGAGCACGTGGCCCAGTGCCTTGCTCTGTCGAAGTCGGCGCACTGGAACCAGAATGAAGCCGATTGGCGCCTGATGCTGGCGATCGGCCACGGCTGGGGAATATCGCTCGCCGACGGCACGCTCATCGCCTCGACGCTCGTGCTGCCGTATGGCGAGTTCGCGTGGATCAGCATGGTGCTCGTGCTGCCTGCGCACCAGCGCCAGGGGCACGCCTCGCGCCTACTGCGCACCGCCATCGCCGACCTGCGCAGCAAAAGGCTGACGCCAATCCTCGATGCCACGCCCGCCGGCCGCGAGGTCTATCGGCAGGAAGGCTTTCACGACACCTGGGGGTTCCGGCGGCTGATGTTGCGCCAGCCGGTGCGCATGGGCGTTGCGCGCAGCGCCGCGCCGATCGGCAGCGACTGGCCAGCGGTACTGGCCCTCGACGCCGAGGCGTTCGGCGGAAAGCGAGAAGCTCTATTGCGCGCGTTGCAGAAGCGGCGGCCGCAGTCCGCGCTCGTGACGGCGAATGGCTTCGTGCTCGCGCGCGAAGGCCGCGAGGCGCAGCAGATCGGTCCGCTGATCGCGCGTGATGAGGCGACCGCGCTTTCCCTGCTGCAGCAGGCGCTGCGCGCCACGTCGGTCCCGGTTTACGTCGACGTAGCCGACCACGCGCCGCGTATCCAGCAATGGCTGCAGGAGCGAGGCTTTGTCTTTCAGCGCCCGTTCACGCGCATGGTCCATGGCGGCGGGCGCGCGCCGGGAAATGAAAAGCTCGTCTATCTAGTCGCGGGGCCCGAACTCGGCTAGGCCCAGATCCGCCAGCAGCACCTGCGCGGCGTTGTAGCCGGGCAAGCCCGTGACGTTGCCGCCGGGATGGCACGACGAGCCGCAGAGATAAAGCCCGTCGATCGGCGTGCGGTACTGGCCCGCGCCGCGGAACGGGCGGTCATACCCGACCTGTCCATTCGCGAACGAGCCGACGAGGAGATCGCCGCCACGCATGTTCGGCAGGCTGCGCTCGGTGTCGAGCGGGGTGCGCGCGAACCAGCCGATCGTATCGTCCGCGAGGTTGGGCGCGTACTGCGTCCACAGCCGCAGCATGTCCGCCGCATGCTTGTCGCGCACGCGGTCCCACTCGCCGGTGCGCAGGCGGTAGGGCAGCTTCTCCCACATGAACGCCGTATGGCCGCCGGCGGGAGCCTGTGAAGGATCGAACAGCGTCGGACACGCCCCCCACATCACGGTCGGCGGAATCGTGCCGGCCTCGTGATGGCGCACGATGTCGTTGAACTGCTCATAGCGCTCGAGGCCGAGGATCACCATGAACGCCTTCTCGATGCCGCGATAACGCGGCGGCGCCTTGAGCACCAGGTTCAGCGCGAAGAGCGGGGCGAGCAGGTTGTATTCAAATCGCTGTGCCTTCGCCTTGACCTCGGCAGGCGCGGACGGCAGAAGGTCGACGAACGTCTGCTGCGGATTGAGGCTCGATGCCACGAACCCGGCGCGGATCTGCTCACCGTCGGCGGTCTCGATGCCGACGACGCGGCCATTCTCGACAACCATCGCCTTCGGAGTGCACGACGTACGGATCTCGCCGCCGCTTTCGCGCACCGCGTCCGCGAGCGCATCGGTGAGGCGCGCTGCACCGCCGAGGCACAGCTGCGCCTTTGCCGGGCTCGCGAGCAGCGCCGGGATGTGGTGGCCGAAGCCGCGCAGGCGCAGGTCGACTTCCCGCAGGCCGTTGAAGAACAGTAGACCAGCCTTTACCACCGGGTGCTCGAACTCCCGGTCGACGAACTCCAGCGGCGATAACGCGCTGGTCTCTAGCAGCAGGCGCCCCTCGGGCGTCTTCTCCAAAGCCATCCTGCGCTCATCCGGATGCTGCGGCGGCCGGCGCGATTCCGGGCCGAGGATTTTTTCGAGGATGGGAACAAACGCCTCGCGCCAGCGCTTGAGCGTCGCAGCGTCGCGCGCGCTGAACTGCGCGAAGGATTCCGCCGTGCGCTCGAAATCGGTCCACCAGCACAATGCGTCGCCGCTTTTGAGGAGCAGCGCGACGTTGAGCTCGGGCTCGACATAGCGCGCGCCGCGGCGCTCGAGCTCGAGCTCGCGGTACCACGGCATCTGGTCGAGCGCGCGGTGGAAGAAAGAGTGGGTGTTGTGCCGGTAGCCCGGCCAGCGCGGATCCTCGATCGTCGACAGGCCGCCGCCGATGGCCGCGCTGCGCTCGAGGCAGAGCGTCTTCAGGCCCGCCCGGCCGAGGTACGCCTGGAGGACGAGGCTGTTGTGCCCCGCCCCCAGGAGAATTCCGTCGTAAGTCTTCAGTCGGCCTTGACGGGCTTCATCTTGATCGACTTGTCGAGGAAGTCGTTCGTATACGTCGACTTCACGTCGAATGGCTTGTCTAGGCCGATGTAGTCGCGCACCAGCTCGTAGTCGGCTTTCATGCGCCCGTCGTCGTGCCAGCCGAGCGCAACGGTCTGCGAGGTCTTGTCGCTCATCAGGACTTCGACCAGCTGCCAGTTGACGAGCTCGTTGTCGAAGTTGAGCGCGCCGTTGGCGTCGATCAGCGATTGCACGCAAGGCCGCGGCTGCTTCACGCACTCCGCAAAGGCGCGCTGCGTCACTTTCACGAACTTCTCCACCAACGGGCGGTTCTTCTTCAGGTACTCCGCGTTGACGATGATCGAATTGCCATAGGGATTCAGGCCGACGTCGCGCCACGCGAGGAAGCCCATGTCGTCGCCGAGCTCGCGCTTGAACACGTGGTGCAGGTTGTAGAACGACGTCGTGACGTCGATGTTCTTCGACTTGAGCGCCGCGAGCTTGGCGTTCGCGTCGATGTTCACCCAGGTCACGGACTTCGGATCGATGCCATTCGCCTTGGCGAGCGCGGGCCACATCGTGCGGGCGCCATCGCCAGCGGGGTTGCCGATCTTCTTGCCGGCGAAGTCCTTGATGCTCTTGATGCCCGAGCTCTTCAGCCAGTACAAGCCCTGCGGCGAATTGGCATAGACGTTGATCACCGCCACGGAGTCGGCGCCTTTGCCCTTCGCCACCAGCACGCCCGCCATGTCGGCGAGGCCCACCGGATTCGCGCCGGCGCCGACCTTCTGCGTGGCGAGCGCCGAGCCCTTGCCCGGCTCGAGGTTCAGATCGATGCCTTCCTTCTGGTACCAGCCGAGCTTCTTCGCGAAGTAATACGGCGCGTGGTCGCCGCCGGGTACCCAGTTCAGGATGAAGTCGATCTTCTGCTGGGCGGCCGCGGGTGTCGCGGCCAAGGCCGTGAACGCGGCGATGAAAAGCTTGCGCATGAATGCTCCTCGATTCCAAACAGGGGACGAAACGGCGATGCTACCATCGGTAACCGTCTGGTTAACATGCCCCCTGAGATCGCCGCGCTCCTGCGTCGCGGAACCGTCATCCCGGCGCATCCACTCGCGCTGACCGCGCGCCGACAGCTCGACGAGCGCCGCCAGCGCGCGCTCTCGCGCTATTACCTCGACGCCGGCAGCGGCGGCCTCGCCGTCGGCGTGCACGCCACGCAGTTTGCGATCCGCGAAGCCGGCCTTTACGAGCCGGTGCTGAGGATCGCGATGGAAGAGGCGGCGAAGCGCAAGGTGGTGATGATCGCCGGCCTGTCGGGCAAGACCGCGCAGGCAAAGCAGGAAGCGCAGCTCGCCGCCGGGCTCGGCTATCACGCGGGCATGCTGTCGCTCGCACCGATGAAAGGCGCCTCGATCGATGAGCTGATCGAGCACTGCGCCGCGGTCGCGGCCGAGATTCCGCTGATCGGGTTCTATCTGCAGGCAGCGGTGGGCGGTATCCCGCTGCCGATGCAGTTCTGGCAGCGTTTCGCGGCGATAGAGAACGTCGTGGCGATCAAGATGGCGCCGTTCAATCGCTATGCCACATTGGATGTCGTCAAGGGCGTCGTGGCAGCGCGGGCAGAGGAGCGGGTCGCGCTTTACACCGGGAACGACGACCACATCGTGCTCGATCTGGCCGTGCCGTTCGATATCCGGCGCGGCCATGAAACCGTGCGCGTTCGCATCCGCGGCGGCTTGCTCGGGCACTGGAGCGTGTGGACACGCACCGCCGTTCAGCTCCTGGACCGCATCCAGCGCGGCACGGTCGACGAAAACCTGCTGGCGCTCGATGCGCGCGTCACCGATTGCAACAGCGCTTTCTTCGACGTCGCGCACAACTTCGCCGGCTGCATTCCCGGCTGCCACGAGGTGCTGCGGCGGCAGGGCCTGCTCGAAGGCATTTGGTGCCTGGATCCGAATGAGAAGCTCTCGCCCGGCCAGGCGGAAGAGATCGATCGCGTCTACGAGGACCATGCCGACCTCTCCGACGATGTCTTCGTGCGCGCGAATCTCCAGAGGTGGCTCACATGAACTCCAAGGTTGGACGCTGGACGCTGGCGGTGCTCGCCCACCTGGCGGTGCTGCTGGCGTGGTACCTCTTCGTACGGCTGGGCAACGTGCCGAAGTTCGTGATGCCGTCGCCGGCCGCGACGCTCGATGCCCTGCTCCAGCCGAATTACAGCTGGTGGACGAACATTGCCGTCACCGGCACCGAGATCTACGGCGGCTACCTGCTCGCGCTCGTCGTCGGCGTCACTCTCGCGCTCGTCTTCACCTGGTCGACGACGCTGGAAGCGTTCTTCATGCCGCTGCTCATCTCGCTCAACATGATCCCGAAGGTCGCGCTCGGGCCGCTCATCATCGTGTGGTTCAAGTACGGCATCCTGCCGAACTCGATCATGGCGTTCTCGATCGCGGTGTTCCCGATCCTCCTCACCACGGCGCGCGGCCTGCGCGAAGTCGAGCCTGAGCTCCTCGACCTCGTGCGCTCGCTGAAGGGTTCGCGCTGGCAGCTCTTCATCAAGATCCAGCTCCCCGGCGCGCTCCCCTACATCTTTTCCGGCATGAAAGTCGGCGCGATCCTGGCGGTGGCGGGTGCGATCGTCGGCGAGTTCCTCGGCTCCGACAAAGGCCTCGGCTACCTGATGCTGCAGGTGCAGGTGACGCTGGATACGCCGGCGATGTTCATGGCCGTGCTCCTCATCACGCTGCTCGGCATGCTCCTCTACGGTTTAGTGCTGCTGCTAGAACGCCTGCTCGTCGTCAAGGACGCACGCCTTGCCTGATCCGTTTATGAAAAAGGGGTCAGAGCAATTTTCTCGTAACAAAGAGCGTCGCGCTGCGCGCCGCTTTGTAACAGGAAAATTGCTCTGACCCCTTTTTCTGAACCGTTCATCCATCTTGCCGGTGTGCGCAAAACCTATGGCGAGCATCTCGCCATTTCGGATGCAACGTTCGATGTCATGCCGGGCGAGCTGGTGGCGCTGGTGGGGCCTTCGGGCTGCGGCAAGTCCACGCTGCTCAAGGTGCTCGCCGGCCTGCATGCGCACGACGGTGGCGAGGTGCGTATCGGCTCGCCGACGCATCCGTTCGATGCGGCGAAGGATGTCGGCATGGTGTTCCAGGCGCCTTTGCTGCTCAAGTGGCGGCGGATCCTGGAAAACGTGCTCCTGCCGGCGGAAATCCTCGGGCTGCCGATGGCCGAGTCGCGCGAGCGGGCGCGCCATCTCCTCCAGATGGTCGGCCTCGCGGGCAGCGAGGAAAAGTATCCGTACGAGCTCTCCGGCGGCATGCAGCAGCGAGCCGCGATCGCGCGGGCGCTGGTGCACGACCCGAAGCTCGTGCTGATGGACGAGCCCTTCGGCGCGCTCGACGCGCTGACGCGCGAGAAGATGAACCTCGAGCTGCTGCGCATCTGGAAGGAGGCCGGCAAGACGATCATCTTCGTCACGCACGGCATCTCGGAGGCGGTGTTCCTCGGCACGCGCGTCGTCGTGCTCACCGCCGGGCCGGCGCGCATGGCGGACAACTTCGAAGTAGACCTGCCGCACCCGCGCACGCTCGACATGAAGACGCACGAACGCTTCGGCGAATACACGCGCCGCGTCTACCGCCTCCTCGGGATGGAATGAAGCGCACGAAAGCCCGCATCCTGGAGGCGGCGACCGCCGAGTTCGCGCAGCACGGCTTCGGCGGCGCGCGGGTCGACCGCATCGCCGAGCGTGCCGGCGCCAACAAACGGATGCTGTATTACTACTTCGGCTCGAAGGACGAGCTGTTCGTCGCGGTGCTGGAAGCGGCCTACGCCCACATCCGCAGCGCCGAGCACGAGCTCGACCTCGAGCACCGCGACCCGCGCGAGGCGTTGAAGGGGCTCGTGGAGTTCACCTGGAGCTATTACCTCGAGCATCCGGAGTTCATGGCGTTGCTGGCGACGGAAAACCAGCACAAAGGCAGCCACGTGCATCGCTCCCGGCGCGTCCGGAAGCTGCATTCGCCGCTGGTCGACACGCTGCGCGACATCCTGCGCCGCGGCGAGCGCGAGGGGCTTTTCCGCTCCGGCGTCGATCCGGTGCAGCTGTACATCTCGATCGCCGGCGAGGGCTATTTCTATCTTTCCAACCGGTTCACGCTTTCGCGCATCTTCGGCCGCGACCTCATGGCGCCGCGTGCCCTCGCCGGGCGATCGCGGCACATCACGCAAACCATACTCAACTCAGTGAGGAGATAGACATGACAGGTAAAAGAATCGTCGCCGCCGCTGCCGCGCTCGCCGCGGCAATGGCGCTCGGCACCGCGCAAGCGCAATGGAAGCCCACCAAGCCGATCAACATCATCGTGCCGTGGGCCGCGGGCGGCGCCACCGACCAAGTGACGCGCGTCGCTGCCGGCGAGCTGGAGGACGCGCTCGGCACGAAGATCGTGGTCATCAACCAGCCCGGGGCCTCGGGGTCGATCGGCACGATGAATGCGATGAACGCGCCGCGCGACGGCTATACGTGGACCGCGGGTGCGCCCAAGCAGCTCGGCACCTACCCGGTGCTCGGGCTGGCGCAAACCAAGCTCGACGACTTCCATTTGTTCCTGTCGGTGACGCAGGTGCCGATCGTCAGCGTCAACCCAGGGAGCCCATACCAGAACTTCCAGCAGCTCCTCGACGCGATGAAGGCGAACCCCGGCCAGATAACCATCGCCACGGCCGGCAACACCTCGAGCGGCCACATCGCGGCGGAAGCCATCGCCAAGGCGACCGGGTGGAAATACCGCCACGTCACCTACGACGGCGGCAACCCGGCGGTGATCTCGACCGTGGCCGGAGAGACGCAGGTAACGACGCAGCTCGCCAGCGAGCAGGCCGAGATGATCAAGGGCAAGCGGTTGCGGCCGCTCGCCGTCGTCGGCAGCCAGCCGCTGGAGATCGAGGGCTACGGCACGATTCCGCCGATCACCAATTGGGTGAAGGGCGTGCCGTCCGTGGATACCGCCTTCGGCATCTTCATTCCCAAAGGCGCGCCCCCCGAAGTGGCCGCAACGGTCGAGAAGGCCTGGAACGATCGCGTGGCGAAATCCGAGAAGCTGCGCGCGTACGCCAAGGCGCGCTCGGTCCTGTTCACGCCGATGTCCGGCAAACAGGCGCACGATGCCGTCTGGCCGACGGTGGTGACGGACGCATGGATCATCAGCGACGCGGGCATGGCGAAAGTTGCCCCCGACAAGATCGGCATTCCGAAGCAGTGATCGAAGAAGAAGCACGCCCATCGGCGCGCGCCGACCTCTATGGCGGCGCGTTCTGGATTGCGCTCGGGGCGATCATCACGATCGCTTCCTGGCGCATGGACCGGCTGGAGCGGCTGGGCGTGAGCTTCTTTACCGCGCCGGGCCTGCTGCCCGGCATCCTCGGCGTGATCATCCTGCTTTGCGGACTGATGCTCACCCTGCGCGCCTGGCCGGAGGCATTCAATTCAAACCAACGGCCGGCATTGCTCTTCAATCGAGACACGATGCACCGCGTCGGTGTCACGCTGCTGCTCTGCCTGGGCTTCGCGATCGGCCTGGTCGGTCACGGCATGCCGTTCTGGCTAGCCGCGACGCTCTACCTCTTCGCGCAGATAACCGTCCTCGAGTACCCGGAACGCGGCCGCAAGGCGCTGGTGCGCGCGGCAGTGATCGCCCCTCTCGCCGCGGGTGCCATCGCGTTCGTGTTCCAGACCCTGTTCCTGGTGAGACTGCCGTAGCCGATGGAAGGCCTCGTCCTCCTCGGCAAGTCGTTCGCGAGCTTCCTTTCGTTCTGGCCGATCGTCTATACGCTGGGCGCCACGCTGGTTGGAATCCTGGTCGGCTGCATGCCGGGACTCTCGGCCACGCTTTGCATCGCGCTCCTGACGACGCTCACCGTGAAGATGGCGCCGGGCGATGCGATCCTCATCCTGATTTGCGCCTACGTCGGCACGATTTACGGCGGCAGCCGGACCGCGATCCTGCTCAACATTCCCGGCACTGCCGCTAACGCGGCCGCCTGCCTAGACGGTTACGCGCTCGCGAAGAAAGGCCAGGCCGGGCGCGCGATGGGCATCGCCACCACCGGCTCGGTGCTCGGATCGCTGTTCGGCGTCGTGTGCCTCGCCTTGCTCACGCCGACGCTGGGCGAGATGGCGCTCAAGTTCGGCGCCTTCGAGTTTTTCTGGCTCGCGCTGTTCGGCGTGTTGATGTCCGGCGCGATCGCCGGGAGTGATCCGCTCAAAGGCTGGTTGATGGGCTTTCTCGGCTTGTTCGTGACTCTCATCGGGCAGGACGGCATCCATGCGCACGACCGCTTCACCTTCGGCTGGACGGAGCTCTCGGGCGGAGTGACGCTGATCCCGGCGCTGGTCGGCGCGTTCGGCTTCTGCGAGATCCTCACGGTGCTGTCCGAGCCGATGAGCAAGCCCATCGTCAACAGCGTCGACTCGGTGCTGCCCCGTGTGGCCGACGTGATCAAGTACTGGCGCACCATCCTGCGCTCCGGCGTCATCGGCGTGTACATCGGCATCCTGCCCGGCGTAGGCGAGGACATGGCGGCGTGGTCGTCTTATGCCGCAGCACGCCGCGCCAGCAAGGAGAAAGACGAATTCGGCCAGGGCTCGATCGAAGGGCTTATGGCCGCCGAGACCGGCGACAATGCCTCGATCCCCGGCGGCATCATCCCGGCGCTCGCGCTGGCCATCCCCGGCTCGGCGCCTTCGGCGGTGCTGATGGCGGCGATGATCATCCACGGCGTGCAACCCGGCCCGATGCTGATGGTGAACCAGCCGCAGTTCGTCTACGACGTCGTGGCGATGACGACGCTCGCCACCCTGGGCATGCTGTTCTTCGGCCTGTTCATGGTGCGCCCGCTCCTGAAGATCATCCAGATCCCGCGCTCGATCATCATGCCGGTGATCTTCGTGATGTGTGTGGTCGGCTCATTTGCCATCGCTTCCCGCGTGTTCGACATCTGGCTGATGGTGGCCATCGGCGTCGGCGGCTTCCTGCTGCGCAGGCAGAACTATCCGATCGCGCCGTTCGTCCTCGGGCTGGTGCTCGGCGACATCCTCGATAAGAGCCTGCGGCGCGGGCTGCAGATCTCCAACGGCGACCTGACGCCGTTCTTCACCCGCCCGATGTGCGCGCTGCTCGCGGCGGTCACGATCTTCACGCTCCTTATGTACGTGCCGGCATTCAATCGGGTCGTGCGCGGAGCGTGGGCCCGGATATGGGGGTTCGCATGAGGATTGCGCTGTGCAACGAGGTCATCGCGCCGATGCCATTCCCGAAGCAATGCGAGTACGCCGCGAAGCTCGGCTACGACGGCCTCGAGGTCGCGCCTTACACGCTCTCGGACGAGCCGCATCGCATCGGCAATGCGCAGCTCGCCGCCGCGCGCGGCGCCGCCGAAGACTGCGGCATCGCGATCACCGGCCTGCACTGG
>DATLDY010000152.1:0-5126 GCA_035525655.1 Burkholderiales bacterium | reverse complement strand
GGCAGGCGGGCGACCAGCGCCCCATAGCAGGGCACCGCAGCCAGCATGGTGAGGAAGGTGGCGGTGAACAACCACTGCAGGTTCTTCACGCCGCCCGCCACGCCCATCTCGTCGCGCAGCGGCCGCAGGATGTAGTAGCTGGCGAGCAGGCAGAAGAAGTAGGCGAACGACCAGAGAAGCGCACGCACCTCTTCGGGCCGCACGGCGACGACCCTTGCCAGGAACCTCACTTACTGAAGCGAGAGCGCCTTGCGCATCTCGTCCGCCGTCATGATCTTGCCGGAGACGGACGAGCCAAGATCGAACGCCTTGGAAGCGGCGAGCGAGTTCACGGGTACCGGATCGAAGCCGGCATCCGACACGAGCTGCACGCCGAGTTTCAGCGCGGCCGCGTCGTCCGCGGCCACCGGGATCGCCATGCGCGGCGCCGGGCGGTTGGCTTCGCGCGCCATGGTGCTGTAGCCCCATGAATTGAAGGCGCGCACGGTGCGCACCCCCGGCAGCAGCGCCGCCGTGGAGATGGCGGCCCCCTTCTCTTTCGCCTGCGCGCCCAGCTCGCCGTCGCGCGAGGGCACCGGATTGTTCGGATCGATCACCACCTTGCCCTTGAGCTCGCCGCCGACCGCGTGCGCGATCGCCGGCAGCGCGCCGTAAGGCACCGCAATCAGCACGGCATCGCCGAACGACACGGCCTCCTTTACGCTTCCAGCCCGCGCGCGCGGCCCGAGGCCGTCCATCGCGCGCTTCACCTGCTCGGGGTCGCGATCGGAGAACATGACCTCGTGTCCGGCCTTCACCCACAGGGCGCCGAGCGTCGAGCCGATGCGGCCCGAGCCGATGACGCCGATGCGCAGCGGCTTGCCCTGTGCGAATGAAGAAGGCGCCGCCGCGACGGCGGCGATCGCCAGAAGAAATGCGCGTCGTTTCATGGCGAGCAGGCTATCACAGCTAAAATCGGCGCATGGATGCCCGCAGGCGAGCGATCCTCGCCGCGCCCCTCGGGTTTTATGCGAGCCGCATTTTTCCGCAGGATAAAGTGAGCCTTCCGAAAATCGGCCTCGGTACCTGGCAGACCTTCGATGTCGGCAACGACCGCGGCGCGCGCGAGCCGCTGCGCGAGGTGCTCAAGGTTTTCCAGCAGGGCGTGGTCGATTCCTCGCCCATGTACGGCAGCTCCGAATCCGTCGCCGGCGACCTGATCGCCGAGCTCGGCATCCGCGACCAGCTCTTCGTCGCGACCAAGGTCTGGACGAGCGGCCGCGAGGAAGGCATCCAGCAGATGGAGACCTCCTTCAAGCGCCTTCGCGTCGAGCGCATGGACCTCCTGCAGGTGCACAACCTGGTCGACGTCGCCACGCACACGAAGACCCTGCAGGACTGGAAGCAGAAGGGCCGCGTGCGCCACATAGGCATCACGCACTACACCTCGTCCGCTTATGCGCAGGTCGAGCGCTGGTTGAACACCGGGGCCTACGAGTTCCTGCAGATCAACTACTCCCTCGGCGAGCGCGAGGCGGAAAACCGGCTGCTGCCGCTTGCCCGGGAAAAGAACGTGGCGCTGATCATCAACCGCCCCTTCGCCGAAGGCGCACTGTTCCGCCGCACGAAAGGCAAGCCGCTGCCGCCCTGGGCGGCGGAGCTCGGCATCGGGAGCTGGGCGCAGTATTTCCTGAAATGGATCGTCGCCCATCCGGCGGTCACCTGCGCCATCCCCGGCACCGGCAAGCCCGAGCACATGCGCGACAACCTCGCCGGCGGCCAAGGGGCGATGCCCGACGCCGCTACTCGCAAGAAGATGCTGGAGTACTTCGACTCGCTCTAGCGCCGATCGACGAAGCGTGAAGCCTTGATGTTCGCCTCGAACTCCTTCGCCAGCGTTCCGGTCTCGAGCACCACCACCTGCGGCGCGAGCTCGAACTTCTCGCGCATTTCCATCGCCAGCTTTTGAGTCATCGCGGCGGCGTCCGTGCCGCGGCGCAGCTCGACCGACAGGCGCAGCACATCGTTATCGCCTTCGTTCAGCGCCTCGGCGCGAAAGTCGCCGATCTCCAGGTGTCGGAACATGAAGTCTTCGAGGTCCTGGTGGCCGAGGTTGATGCCGCGCACCTTGAAGAAGCCGCTGGTGCGGTGCGCGTGCTTCAGGCGGGGGAACACCGAGAACGGCCCCACGCCGTCGTCGGCCTCGCTGTACGTCACGAGGTCGCCCGAGCTCCAGCGCAAAAACGGCGTCACGTTGTTCGTCCAGAGGGAGGTGACGACCAGCGTGCCGATCTCGCCCTCCTTCACCGGCTCGAGCGTCTTCGGGTCGAGCACCTCGATGAAGAACAGGTCCGACCAAATGCGAAAGCCGGCGCCGGGTTTGTCCTCGGCGCCCATCATGCCGGCCTCGGTCATGCCGAAGGTATCGGTCAGCTTCGCATTCCAGCTGCGCTCGATCTTGTCGCGCTTCGCCTGCGAGACGGGCTCCGCCGATGTCATCACGCGCTTCACCGAGCTGAGGTCCATGCCCTTGACCTCGGCCAGGTTCGCGAGGTGCAGCGCATAGCTCGACATGCCGAGCCAGATGGTGGGCTTCAGGCGCTGGATCAGTTCAAGCTGCAGCGCCGAAGGCGTCGAGGCACCGGAGCCCGCCCAATTGACCGTGACGCCGCGCGCGGCGGCGCAACGTGCGAACACCTGCCCCACCGGATGGATCCCCATCGGAAACGACACGTGCGCGCGCTCGCCGGGCTCGGCGCCGGCGCAATCGAAGGTGCGCGCGAAGGACAGCAGGCCGAACTCCATGTCGCGGAAGCTGCGCGGATAGAAGAGCGGCTGCCCGGTGACGCCGCCCGAGCGCCAGTACTCCTGGATGCCGTCGGCGGGGGGAACGCAAAACTCGCTGTAGAACTGCTGGTCGCTGAGCGCGCGCAGCGTGTCCTTGTCGAGGATCGGGATGCGGCGCCATTCATCCGGGTCGTCGAGGCGCTCGAGCCGGATCTTCGCGAGGCGCGGCTTCCAGAACGGCGAGCGCATCGCCTGCTCGACCGCAACGCGCTTGCGCTCGCTCTGGATGCGCCGCACCTCGGCGCGCGACTTGGGCAGGTCTAGCGACACACAAAAATGGTGACTGTCACCATTTTTTGATGCCGATGAAGCGCTTCTGGTTCTCGTACGCCGGAGATCCGTCCTTCATCGCCGCGAGGCGCGCTTCCTTCTCGGCGCTGGTCGGTACTTCCTGGAGCGCATCCGCGAGCATCTGCTCGTAGTCCGCGCCGACCGGGCACACGTCGGCGCACTGGCGGCAGCCGGTGATGACGCCCGAGCCGCGCAGGATGCTTTGCCACAGGTTGAAGCTGGTCTCCGAGCGCAGGAGCTGCTTGCGTGCGTCCGCATTCGGCTCGTTGACGATGTTGTCCAGGTGCTCGGAGAGCTGCGCGAAGCCGTGGGGTGAGCGATAGCGATCGCAAGCCGGCCAGTCCCGCTCCCATTCGCGCACCGCATCGCCGGGGCAGGTCTTCAGGCAGCGCCCGCAGCTCGGCCCGAGGCACAGCGCCTGCGCCATCGGCTGGTCGCATTCCACGGGGATGGAGCAAAGCACCGCGGTAAGGATGACGCGCGGCCCATATTCGGGCGTCAGTAGCTGCAGGTTGAGGCCGAGCGTCCCGAGTCCGGCCTCCACCGCTGCATGCGGCAGGGACAGCAGTGGCGCGATGTGCTCGCCCGGCCGATCGTTATAGCGCGACGGGTCCACATGAGTCGGTGGCACGATCAGCGCCGGATAGCCCGCTTCCTCGAGCCAGTACACCAGCTCGAGCGACGTTTCCTCGAGGTGCGTGAGCGCGAGCTCGTCGTTGTAGTACTTGTGCCGGTCGTCCCAGCGGCGGATGCGCGCCACGCCGTCGTTCAGGCGCTTGGCGAGCACGATCACCCGCCCGCCGTCGAGCCGGGTGATGTGCGAGGTGTCGATCCGCGTGCCCTCGGCAATGCCGACCAGGTCGACGCCGAGCTCGCGCGCCTTGTCCTTAATCTCCGCTGCGGTCAGCGGTTTCCGGAATATTTCCATTCAGCAGTTCCTTCTGGCGGCGCTTGAAGTCCTGCATCTGCTTCGCCACCATCCCCTTGTAGCCCTCCGGCCCGACCCAGCGCCGGTTCCATTCCGACAATCCCGCCACCGGCGCGCCGGATTTGCGGTCGTCCTTGTACTTCTGGTGCAGCAGCGTTTTCTCCGGCGTGCGCTCCGGGATCACCTTGTGCACGTCCGCGAGGTGCGCATGATAGTCGTCGCCGACTGGGCATACCGCGAGGCAGCGCGGGCAATCGCCGAACGAGCCGACCACGCGCAGCAGGCCCTGCCAGAAGCCGAAGAGATCGCGGGTCTTCAGCATCTGCGCGCGCTTTTCAGGCGGCGCATCGATCACGCGCTCCATGAACTGCAGCATGGTCATGAAGCCGAATTCCTGCGCCTCGGTGGCGCAGCCGCGCTTGTCGATGCCCCAGTGCTGCACGGCGTTCGGCGGGCACGAGTGCAGGCAGCGGCTGCACGATTCGCCGATGCACACCTGCTCGGTGATGCGCTCGTCCGGCTCGAGCTCCAGCTCCGTGAGAATGCCGGTCAGGTAAATCCTCGGGCCGAACTCCGGCGTGAGGATGTTGACCTCCAGGCCGAGCGTGCCCAGGCCGGCCTCGACGCCGAGGTGCCGCGTCGAGAGGCGTCCATAGGAAGCCCGCTTCAAGGACCAGTCGGTCTCCTGCGCGGCGGTGACGAACGTCGGATGCCCTACTAGCTCTAGCTCCGAGGCGAGCCGATAGGCAATCTTGTCCATCTTGCGCAGCACCAGCATGTCCATGTACTGCACCGGCACGTTCGATGTCGCGCGGAAGGCGCCGGCGGGTATGCGCTGCACGAGGACGATGACGCTCTTGATCGAAGCCAGGATGCGCTCCGGCGTCTGCGGCCAGCGCGGATCGGGCGGAAATGCGTTCAGCGTCGCCGCCGAAGCGATGCCGGCGAGATCGGCGCCCAGCTCGAGCGCACGCTTCTTTACAGCGGCGGCGCCCGGTGCACGCGCCAGCGGTTTTCCCTTAGTGCGAGGCCGGAAAGGCATGGGGCATTGAACCACAAAATGGTTAGAATCCCCGCGCAC
>DATLDY010000142.1:0-6794 GCA_035525655.1 Burkholderiales bacterium | reverse complement strand
AGATCGATCTTGTTGATCACCGGCACGATCTCGAGGTTGTTCTCGACCGCGAGGTAGGCGTTGGCCAGCGTTTGCGCCTCGACCCCCTGGGACGCGTCGACGATGAGGAGCGCCCCCTCAGACGCCGCCAGGGAGCGCGTCACTTCGTAGGAGAAGTCGACGTGGCCGGGCGTGTCGATGAGGTTGAGGACGTAGGGCGTGCCGTTCCTGGCGACGTAGTTCAGGCGGACGGCGTGCGCCTTGATCGTGATCCCGCGCTCGCGCTCGAGATCCATGCTGTCGAGATGCTGCGCCTCCAGCTCACGCGCCTGGAGCGCGCCGGTGGTCTCGAGGAAGCGATCGGCCAGCGTCGACTTGCCGTGGTCGATGTGGGCGATGATCGAGAAGTTGCGAATGTGGCTCTGGGGCATATAAACGAAGAGGGTGCCCCGCCGTAAAAACTTCGGGGCACCCTCTTTCGGAGCGCTATTTTATTGGATTTGCTGCAGCACGGCAGGATCTAAACGGTAGTGGCACAGCTCTTTGCCCGCCGCGTCGGTCAGCACCGGGACCCGCTCGCCATAGCGCTCCTCGAGCGCCGGGTCCGAATCGACGTCGATCTCGACGAAAGCCACGCCCCGCTCGCGCAGCGCCTGCGCCATCTCCTCGCAAAGATGGCAGTAGCGACGGCCGTAAAGCCTGAGATTAGCCTTTGTCAGTCAGCCCGGAGACCGTGACGAAGGCGGTGCTTTCGCCGCGCTTCACCTGCAGCGTGATGACCGAGCTCTTGTCCAGGCTCGCGAGCAGCTTGTTGAACTGCTCGACCGACTTGAGCTCGGTGTGCTGGCCCTTGTGGACGACGGTGAGGAGGACGTCGCCTTTGCGTACATCGGAGGCGCGGGCGTCGGGCCGCACCTCGGTGACGACGAGGCCGCTCGCGATCCTCATTTCCTTCTTCTGCTCGGCGGTCAGCTCCGCCACCACGATCCCGAGCCGGTTGGCCTGGGCTTCGGCGGGCTTCTGGGGCTTGGGCTTGTCGGCCGAGGCCACGCGGTCCTCCTGGAGCTCGCCCACCGTGACGGTCAGCTTCTTGGTCGCGCCCTTGCGCCAGATGTCGACCGGCACCTGCGCGCCGGGGCGCGTCGAGCCCACGATGCGGGGGAGATCGGTCGAGCTTTCGACCGATTTGCCGTCGAACGACACGATGATGTCGGTCGCCTCGACCCCGGCTTTCTCGGCCGGGCTGCCTTTCTCCACCGAATTGACGAGGGCGCCGCGCGCTTTATCGAGCCCGAAGGACGTGGCGATGTCGCGCGTCACTTCCTGGATCTGGACGCCGATGCGCCCGCGCGCCACGCGGCCCTTGTCTTTCAGCTGCTTCTGCACGTCGAGCGCGACATCGGCCGGAATGGCGAACGAAAGGCCCATGAAGCCGCCGGTGCGGCTATAGATCTGCGAGTTGATGCCGACGACCTCGCCGCGCATGTTAAAGAGCGGTCCGCCCGAGTTGCCCGGGTTGATGGCGACGTCGGTCTGGATGAACGGCACGAAGTTCTCCTGCGGCAGCGAGCGACCCTTCGCGCTGACGATGCCGGCCGTCACCGTGTTCTCGAAGCCGAAAGGCGAGCCGATGGCGAGAACCCATTCGCCGACCTTCAGCTTGCTCGCATCGCCGAAGCGCACCGCCGGCAGGCCGGTGGCGTCGATCTTGATGAGCGCGATATCGGTGCGCTTGTCGGCCCCGATCACCTTGGCCTTGAATTCGCGCTTGTCGGTGAACTTGACCGTGATCTCGTCGGCACCCTCGACCACGTGGGCGTTGGTCAGCACGTAGCCATCCTGGCTGATGATGAAGCCCGAGCCGAGCGACCGGCTTTCGGGCCGGGGGTTGGGTCCGCCCTGCCCGGGGCCCGGCTGGCGCGGGATGAAGCGGCGGAAGAATTCCAGCACTTCCTCGTCCTCCATCCCCGGCACCTGGGGCAGCGCGCCGGCGCGGCGCACCGCCTGCGTCGTGCTGATGTTCACGACGGCATTGCCCTGCTCCTCGACGAGGCGGGTGAAGTCGGGCAGGTCGCGCTGCGCTTGCGCAGCGAGGCAGAATGCCGCCAGCCAGACGGCGGCGAAAGCTCTCATTGTTCTCATCTTCTCTCTCCTGATTCTAGGGGCGCCGGTACTCGACCGCATTCGCCATGCGCTGCACGCTCGCGGCCGGCGCTTCGCCCACGACGGTCACCATATGGTTGGCGACTTCGCGAGTGTAGATGTGGATGGCGCCCAGGCTGGCAAGGCCGGTGCGCGGCGCTTCGCGGCGCGCTTCCAGCGGCTCGATGAAGACCGATACCGCCGTCAGGCCGTCGGAATAGACCAGCTGGCCGACGGGCTTGGACTCGCCCATGCGGCGCTTGAGCTCGACGATTTTCTGGAACCCCGGCAGCTCGGCATTGAGGCCCCAGCCGGTGAGCTGTGCCGGCGCAGCCTCGGTGTCCTCGACACGCCAGGTGCTGGTCGCATGGCGCGACTTGACCATGTCCGGGGTCACGTTGCCGATGCTGAGCTGCGTGAACATGAACTGCTCGATCGGCTGCCCGGTGGAGTCGACGGTCACCGCGCCGACCAGCATGCCGCTCGCCCGGTCGGCATACAGGTGGTAGCCGTAGCGCAGGTTGTCCTTTGGCATGAGCTTGACCGCCTGGCAGTCGAAGCCCGCGATGCGCCGGGCGTCGCCAAGGGAAATGGCGTAATGGCGCGCCAGGGCGCCGATGCGCTCGGGCAGAAGCGCCGGAAAGCTTCGATCGGGCGTGCGCCGCTCGACCTTGACCACCTTGCTCTCGGGAAGGTAGCAGCGCACGGTGTCGCGCGTGCGCACGAGCTCGCGCGGCATGCCGTCGAGCACTTCGAGGCGTTCCACGTCGGCCGAGGCCAGGCGCGTGATGCGCGAGGTCTCGCTGCGCCCGCCGTGCTGGTAGACGAAGGTGCCGCTATAGGAAAGGGTGCGGGTCGCTTCCTGGATCTTGCGCAGCCAGTTCAGGCTCTCCGGCGACTGCGCATGGGCGACTCCGGCGAACGCGCAGAGAAGGACTGCGGCCCGCCAGACGATCACTTCCGGCTCTCGCCCGGATGCTCCGCGACGGTCCGCACGTAGGGCGCCATGCCCTGGAGGGAGACGCGCGGCGAAAATCCTTGATGCGCCAACAGATAGTCGTTCGTGGCGCTCGGCAGCGGGATCGTGGTGGCGAGGACGGGCGGCTGGACCTGCGCCATGGGCTGCGTCGGCTGCGGCTGGGGTGCGAAGGCGAGCCAGCCGACCAGAGCCACCGCGGCGAGGCTGGCGGCCGCTGCAAGCGCGAAACGCTGGACCGGCGCGCGGCGCAGGTTGGCGGGCGCGAGGACCGTCGGCTCGGCCGCCAGGCGCTGTGCCACGCGCCCGGTAAAGCCCGGCGAGAGGAGCCGGCTGTCGCGCATTGCGTCGCCGATAAGGTGGTAGGTGCGCCACGCCTGGAAGGCCTCGCCTTCACCGCGCAGCGTGCTTATGGCTTCTCCCGCGACGTGCTCGTCGAGCTCGCCGTCCATCAGTGCCGATACCTGCTCCTTCATGCCCCTACCCGCCTTTCAACAACTGCTTTTGCGAATTACCACCTTTTGTCTTTGCCGGTATCCAGCAACGGCCGCAACTGCTCGGCTATCGCCTCGCGCGCCCGGAAGATCCTCGAGCGCACCGTGCCGATCGGACAATCCATCGCCTGCGCAATATCCTCGTAGCTCATGCCTTCAATCTCGCGCATCTGGATCGCCTTGCGCAACTCTTCGGGCAGCGCCTCGATCGTCGCATTTACCGTCTGCGCGATCTCATTAGACAGCAGCACGCTTTCCGGCGTGTTGATGTCGCGCAACTGCTCGCCCTCTTCGTATCCTTCCGCCTCTTCGGCCTCCACCTCGGTCGAGGTCGGCGCCCGCCGACCCATGGCCATGAGATAGTTTTTGGCCGTATTAATTCCAATCCGGTACAGCCACGTATAAAAGGCACTGTCGCCACGGAATGCGGGGAGCGCGCGGTAAGCCTTGATGAACGCTTCCTGCGTCACATCCTCGACCTCGGCCGGGTCGCGGATGAAGCGCGATAGCAAGCGTCCAAGCTTGCGCTGGTACTTCTCTACAAGCAGCTCGAAAGCACGCTTGTCGCCACGCTGCGCCCGCGCGACCAGCTCTCGGTCTATGTCGCGCTCAGACATCGCGTAGCGAGGGCTCCCCACCCCCGGCCTTCCAAGGCCTATGAGCGATAGACGCGCAGCATGCGAAATAGTTCTGGTCCGTCATGGGCGTGGCGCTAGGCGGCCGACGGAAGGCGATTCCAGAGCGCCCAGAGGCGCAGGCGCCGGAACTCGGCCGCACCCAGCATGTCCGCGGTGACGAGAAGCGTCCTGTTCCGTGGCGTGTTGCTTAAGGGAAGCACGACGACATAGCGCGTCACATAGCGGCGCTCCGCTACGCGCACCTGGAAGCTTTCGCCGCCTGCAAGCTCGATCCGCGTCTCGGCGCCGCCGACCTGGATGGCGCGCACCGATGCGGATGAGCGCAGGAGCGCCCGGCTCCAGGCGGCCGCGCCGCCGAGCGCGATCAGCGCAAGGCCGAGGAGCGCACCGGCGACAGCCGGCATCACCAGCCAGGCCGCGAGCGCGGCGCCGGCGTGTGCGGTGACGATGGCTGCAGCGAGGAGCGGCGAGGGAGAAAGCTCGAACCGCACGGCGCTCAAGTGCGCGCCAGTACGAGCGTCCCGTTGGTGCCGCCGAAGCCGAACGAGTTCGACAGCGCCGCGCGGATCGGCATGCGGCGCGCCATGTTCGGCACATAGTCGAGATCGCACGCCGGATCGGGCGTGCGCAGGTTGATGGTGGGCGGCGAGACCTGGTCGCGAAGCGCAAGCGCGGTGAACACGGCTTCGATGCCGCCCGCCGCGCCGAGCAGATGCCCGGTCATCGACTTCGTCGAGTTCACCGCCACCTTGCGGGCGCGATCGCCGAACATGCGCTTGATGGCGATCGTCTCGGCGACATCGCCGAGCGGCGTGGAAGTGCCATGGGCGTTGATGTAGTCGATGGTCGAGCCGTCGAGCTGGGCATCCTTGAGCGCGTTGCGCATCGCCCGGAAGCCGCCATCGCCATCCTCCGGCGGCGCGGTCATGTGGTGAGCATCGGCGGAGGCGCCGTAACCCACGACCTCGCAGTAGATCTTCGCGCCGCGCGCCTTGGCGTGCTCGTACTCCTCGAGCACCACGGCGCCGGAGCCTTCGCCGAGGACGAAGCCGTCGCGCTCCTTGTCCCACGGACGGCTCGCCGTGGCCGGGTCGTCGTTACGCGTGGAAAGCGCGCGTGCCGCGGCGAATCCGCCCACCGCCAGCTCGGTCACGACGGCCTCGGCGCCGCCGGCGATCATCACGTCGGCATCGCCGTAGCGGATCGATTTCGTGGCTTCGCCGATGCAATGCGTCGAGGTCGTGCACGCCGTCACCATGGCGAGGTTCGGTCCCTTTGCGCCGATCTCGATGGAAAGCAGGCCCGCGATCATGTTGATGATGCTGCCCGGGATGAAGAACGGCGAGATGCGCCGCGGCCCGTTCTTGTCGAGCTCCTCCTTCATCGCTTCGATGAGCGGCAACCCGCCGATGCCCGAGCCGAAGTTCACCCCAACCTGCTCGGCGTTCTGCTCGGTGACCTGCAAGCCGCAGTCGCGCCACGCCTGCAGGCCGGCCGCCATGCCGTAGTGGATGAAAAGATCCATGCGCCGCGCTTCCTTCGGCGACATGTACGGCGCGAGGTCGAAATTCTTCACCTCGCCGGCGATCTGGCTCGAAAGGCGAGACGGATCGAAGCGCGTGATGCGGGTTATCCCGGACGTACCGGCGAGCGCCTTGTCCCAGGCTTCCTGGACGCTGTTACCGAGGGGACAAACCGCGCCGAGGCCGGTGACGACGACTCTGCGGCGACTCACTTAATGGGTTAGGACTTGGCGTGCGCCTTGATGTAATCGACGGCCTGCTGGACGGTGGTGATCTTCTCCGCTTCCTCGTCCGGAATCTCGGTCTCGAACTCCTCCTCGAGCGCCATGACGAGCTCGACGGTATCGAGCGAATCGGCGCCGAGATCGTCGACGAACGAGGAATCGTTCTTGATTTCAGCCTCGTTCACGCCGAGTTGCTCAGCAATGATTTTCTTGACTGCTTGCTCGATGTTCTCCATCGGTGCTCCTTCCCGAAAGGGGCCGTATTTTACGACATATACATGCCGCCGTTGACGTGCAGGACCGTGCCGGTGACGTAACCGGCGGCGGGCGAAGCGAGGTAGGCCACCGCTGCGGCGACATCGGCGGCGGCGCCCAGGCGCCCTAACGGAATTTGCGCGAGCAAAGCGGTGCGCTGCTCTTCGCTTAACGCGCGTGTCATATCGGTGTCGATGAAACCGGGCGCCACGCAGTTCACCGTGATGTTGCGGCTGCCGAGCTCGCGTGCGAGCGACTTGGTCATCCCCACGACCCCGGCCTTCGCGGCAGCGTAGTTCGCCTGTCCGGCATTCCCCGACGCGCCCACCACCGAGGTGATGTTGATGATCCGCCCCCAGCGCGCCTTCATCATCCCTCGCATCACCGCGCGCGAGAGCCGGAACACCGCCTTCAGGTTGGTCTCCATCACCTCGTCCCAGTCGGCGTCCTTCATGCGAAGCGCCAGGTTGTCCTTGGTGATGCCCGCATTGTTGACGAGGATCGCGATGTCGCCGACCTGCTTCTGCACCTCGTCGATGAAAGCATCCATTTGCGCGGTGTCT